>NZ_CP027806.1:340000-680000 GCF_003353065.1 Cyclonatronum proteinivorum
ACCTGTTCCCCGTTAAAGGCAAAAACCTGCCAGGGGGCATCGAGCAGGGTGCCGTGTTCGGTATCTGAAAAGCTGATCTCGGCACCGGGAAGGCTTCCCGCGTTAAAAATGCTCACACTACGGGTACCATCCATGCGCATAGCTACGGGTGTATGCTTATGCATCAGTCCTTCGTCGGTGCTGAGCTGCAGTATCTCGCCCAACACCTGATGATCGGGCAGGAAGCGCCCGTTTATCCAGATACAATCCGCTGAGGGATCTATTTCGGGCGCCGGATAAACCCCTGCCATATACTCCGGCATCTGACGCGTCACTAAATCGGGTGATAAATAGTGCTCCCACTTTTCTGTGATGGTTAAAATTCCGACCCGAACCATATTGGATGGTTTCGTGAGGGTCAGGGGCATGAGACGGGTCGCACGGGTATCATCAAAAAAACAGAGTTGCATGGAAAGCTCAGCTGATTTGGGTAGCGGTTAATGTGGGGACGAAGCCTGATGTGACTATCGCTGTGAGGCCATAACTAACATTCAATATAGGAATATACAGACTTGTTTGCCGGTTCGGGTTCGGGTTCGGGGTCCGGTTTGTGTCCAAACAAAAACAGATGTGTCATGGAATACCATCGCAAGTTTCAGCAAAGAAGAACAGACGGTCCCATCATTGCACGCCATTTTTCATAGCCGCAAGGCCGCTTTCAACAGAACGTAATTATTTTTAAATTATGTAGTTGTTCCGGTTTAGTTCAGCAGGCTGTATGGGTAGCTCTATGCACACATGCCCCTATATCCGGTTATGTACACCCCAAAGAAACATTCATAAACCAAATACCCTTATGTGCGGAATAGTAGGATACATAGGATTTCGCGAAGCTTCTGATGTAATCATCAAAGGCCTTAAAAGATTAGAATACAGAGGCTATGACTCGGCGGGAATCGCCATATTGAACGGGACGCTTGTCGTTCGTAAAGGAAAAGGCAAAGTCGCTAACCTTGAGAGTCTGATATCACAAACAAACGTAAAAGGCACCATAGGAATTGGCCACACACGATGGGCAACACATGGTGAACCCAACGATATCAATGCACACCCGCACTGGGACGGAAGTCAGAATTTCGCCATTGTCCACAATGGCATCATCGAAAATTATGACGCCCTCAAGCAGGAACTGCAAAACAAAGGCCATGAATTTCAGGGCGAAACAGATACAGAAGTACTTGCACACCTGATTCAGGAAATCAAAGAAGTTACCGACGTCGATTTTGAAACCGCAGTTCAGATGGCGCTCAAACAGGTTGACGGCACCTACGGGCTTGCAATTGTCAATAAAAATGAGCGGGATAAAATCATCGTTGCCCGCAAAGGCTCACCCTTGTTGCTGGGTATTGGCGATGACGAAGTCTTCATTGCCTCTGACGCCTCACCTATTATCGAATACACCAACAAGGTCGTGTATCTTGATGATGATGAGATGGCCATCATAAGCCGCGATGGCTATCAGGTAAAAACCATCTCCAATGTAGCGCTCAGCAAAGAAGTTCATGAGCTCGAAATGAGCATCGAGCAAATCGAGAAAGGTGGTTTCCCGCACTTCATGCTTAAGGAAATCCACGAGCAAAGCGAAACCATTGCAGACTGCATGCGCGGACGTCTCGTGGTCGAAGACAACAAAATTGTATTGGGCGGTATTTCTGCCGTTACCGATCGTCTGGTAAATGCCCGCCGGCTCATTATCGCGGCTTGCGGTACAAGCTGGCACGCCGGTTTGGTTGGGGAATACCTGATAGAAAGCCTGGCCAAAATGTCAGTCGAAGTGGAGTACGCCTCAGAGTTTCGCTACCGGGATCCGCTCATCACCGAAGAAGACGTCATGCTCGTTATTTCGCAAAGCGGTGAGACCGCCGATACGCTCGCTGCGGTACGCGAAGCCCGTTCCAAAGGCGCGCTGGTGCTGGGTATCTGCAACGTAGTTGGCTCAACGATTGCCCGCGAAACAGACGCCGGTATTTATACGCACGCAGGTCCTGAGATCGGGGTAGCTTCTACCAAGGCTTTCACCGCTCAGGTAACTGTACTCGCTATGATGGCAATTTTGCTGGGACAGCGCCGGGCTAAGCTCGATGAAAAAGAATCCGCTTCCATCATCAAAGCCATGAGCGAAATACCCGCAAAAGTGGCCGAAATCATGACGAAGTTTGATGAAGTTGACGCTATTGCACGTTTGTTTGCCTATGCGCCCAACTTCCTTTACCTCGGCCGCAGCTACAATTTCCCCGTAGCACTTGAAGGTGCGCTCAAGCTCAAAGAAATCTCTTACATACACGCTGAGGGGTATCCGGCCGCTGAAATGAAGCACGGACCAATCGCCCTGATCGATGAGCTCATGCCTGTTGTGGTACTCGCTGCCGCAGATCATACCAACGACAAAATGATCAGCAATATCGAAGAAGTGCGGGCACGCAAGGGACGCGTTATCGCTATTACAACCGATAACAATCAGGATGTGCAGCGTCTCTCAGAATTCTCCATTACGGTTCCGGAAACGCATGATTTGCTGACTCCGCTGTTAACGGTAATTCCGCTGCAGATTTTGTCGTATCAGATTGCGGTATATCGCAAATGCAACGTGGATCAGCCCCGCAATCTCGCCAAGAGCGTTACTGTGGAATAGTTGGTTCCCGATTTCTGTTATAAAGGCAGTATTTCCACACGGAAGTACTGCCTTTTGTTTTTTGCGCTTTTTTTGTTTCGATGGAAGTCAACGAGCCCTCATGAAAATCATTCACATTAAAAACATGGTTTGTCCGCGATGTGTTGAAGCGGTACGGCAAACCCTCTCAGGCATGCAGCTCAAGCCCGACTCGGTTTCCTTAGGCAAAACTGTATTCAGCCAGCCTTTGCAGCCGGAACAGCTCGGTACACTCGAAGAAAAACTGAAGGCACTGGGTTTTGAACTCATCCGGCCCGAAGCGGCAGATTTGCCCGCACAAATCAGAAGCGCTGTAATCCGCTATCAACAGTTGCTGGAAGAAGGGAAAGTGAACGGCCTGTTATCCGCATTTCTCGGCTCAAAGCTCCATAAAAATTACAGCTATCTGAGCGAGCAGTTTTCCAGGGCAGGCGGCCAAACCATCACACAGTACCACGAAAAACTGCGCACCGAGCGGGCCAAAGAACTTCTTGAGCTTGGGCAGCTATCGGTAGGAGAAATTGCGCTCACACTGGGATACAGTTCGTCTCAGCATTTCTCGGGACGCTTCAGAGAACAGACCGGCTACAGTCCCACAGCCTGGCGTGAGAAGGGCGGGCCGCGCAAATCACTGGACGCGATTTAGCAGAGAATCCGTGCCGGTTTGGAAGTCATCACCCAAAAAATATATACAAAGTGCCGGCAATCACGAACGCCTTAACAGAACGGTATGCTTAGTTTTAACCCACATTATTCACAATTAAACAGAAAATATTTTCTAAATTCATGTTTATATTCTACTTAGTAAAAACAACGATAACCCAAATTTGAGTGTGGTGTAAAGACTGCACACCGAGCGAAGCGATTCCCGCGCAGCGAAATTTCCCCGCTGGCTGCGTTGAAGCTGAAAACTCATGCTCAGGGTACTTAGGTACCCTTCCGCTGAATTTTCAGCTTCGCCTTGCCAGCAAGAAAATTTCTTGGTGAATAATGCGGGTTAACCCATACCTGACTTATTTATGCAAACCCCGCACAATATGGAAACAATCAAAACAGCTGACCGCATCCGGCTTGATATCAAGGGCATGAGTTGCGCGAGCTGCGTAACCGGGGTGGAGAAAGCACTCGCGCGCGTAGAAGGCGTATCAGAAGTTAGTGTAAACCTTGCCACGAATCAGGCTGAAATTGTCTGTGATGATGACCTCATCTCTTACGAAAGCCTGATTCAGGCCGTAGATGATGCGGGCTTTGAAGCGGCGCTGCCGGAATCAGGCCGTAAGAACGGAGCCGCCCATCGTCTGAAAATCAAGGGCATGAGCTGCGCAAGCTGCGTAGCAGGGGTCGAAAAAGCCATCGCCAAAGTGCCCGGCACGGGTGATGTTTCCGTAAACCTTGCGACTTCCGAAGCCCGCTTCACCCGCGATGGTGCAGATACCGAGGCGGTCATTCAGGCCATTGAGGCCGCGGGCTTTGAAGCGGAGATCATCCGTAATGATTCTGTCGCTGAGCTTTCGGCCTCAAAAACCGATCAGAGTTTTCGCCGCCGCTTCCTGATTGCCCTCCCCCTCGCGCTGCTGGTAAGCGTGATGGATATGGGACCCATGTTCATTCACAGCTGGCACGAGGCCATTCACCCGATCCTGTTTGAGTGGAACCTTGCGCAGCTTGTGCTCACGGGCTTCATCATGTTTTATGCGGGGCGTCAGTTCTTTACCGGGGCATGGAAGGCGATCCGGCGCAAAAGCGCGGATATGAACGTGCTCGTTGCCGTCGGTACGGGGGCGGCTTTTTTGTTCAGCGGCTACGCGACTTTTTTTGGTCGCGAAGGCGCGCTGGTGGAGCCGATGGACGTGTATTTCGACACCGCGGCCGTCATTATTGCGCTGATTTTGCTGGGACGCTGGATGGAAGAGCGCGCCCGTGATAAAAGCCGCGACGCCCTGGGCGGACTCCTGAAACTAACCCCGCCCCGCGCACACCGCATTGACGCACAGGGCGAGCCGGTCACCATCACCCTGGATCAGGTACGTACCGGCGATGAGCTCCTCGTGAAAGCCTTTGAGCAGGTTCCGGTTGACGGCGAAATCCTGAGCGGCACACCCTCTCTCGACGAATCTATGATGACCGGCGAAAGCGTGCCCGCCGATAAACAGCCCGGCGATGCCGTAACCGGCGGCACCCGGAACACGGCGCAGTCCTTCCGGATGAAGGCCATCGCCGTGGGCAAAGAAACCGCCCTTGCCCGCCTCATTGAGGCTGTTCGGCGTGCACAGGGCTCCAAGCCGCCCATTCAGCGCCTTGTTGACAAGCTTTCCGCTGTATTTGTGCCGGTTGTAATTGTAATCGCCCTCATCACGCTTTTAGGTTGGATGTTTGTGGAAGGGAATCCTGCCAAAGCAGTAGTCAACATGGTTGCCGTGCTGATTATCGCCTGCCCCTGTGCGCTTGGACTCGCTACGCCAACCGGCATTATGGTCGGCTCGGGCCGGGCCGCTGAGAAGGGCATTCTCATCAAAGATGCGGTTACGCTGGAAGAAGCACGCAAGGCCGATGTCATCCTTCTCGATAAAACCGGCACCCTCACTACAGGTGAAATGCAGCTGACCGGAATCCACACGCTTTCGGATTTTTCAGAAAAGGAATTACTGCACCTGGCCGGATCTGTAGAGCAGGAATCAGACCATCCCATTGCGCAGGCAGTCGTTCGCTATACCAAATCGAAAGAAATAAAGCTTTCCCGCGCGGAGCAGACCGAAACGCAGGCCGGCACAGGCATTCGCGGACTCGTGGAAGGAAAGCAGGTGCAGATCGGATCCGTTGCACTTCTGAACGAAACCGGGAATGACGCCGCCATCCGTACCCTCATCAGCGACTGGCAGGAAGCCGGCCGCACGGTGCTGGTTGTGCTTATTGACGGTACGATTGCGGGTCTTCTCAGCATTAGTGATGAGCCCCGGGAAGACGCCGCAGCATTTGTGGAACAGCTCAAAGCGCTGGACATTCTGCCCGTCATGGTAACCGGCGATCAGGAAAAGACCGCGCGCTATGTGGCCGGAAAGCTGGGCATGGAGCAGGTCCGCTTCGGTGTAAAGCCTGACGAAAAAGCCGAAGTCGTGAAATACTATCAGCAGCAGGGCAAGCATGTAGCGATGGTCGGCGACGGCATCAACGACGCTGCAGCGCTGGTACAGGCCGATCTGGGCATCGCGCTTAGCAGCGGCACTGACCTCGCGGTTTCATCCGCTGATATCACCATTGCCGGTGCGAGTCTGGCTAAAGTAGTGGAAGCCATCACGCTTTCACGCAACGTGCTGCGGATCATACGGCAGAACCTGTTCTGGGCATTTGTGTACAACAGCGTCGGCATTCCGCTGGCCGCTTTTGGGATTCTCAGCCCGATGTTCGCTGCCCTTGCTATGGCGCTCAGCTCTGTAAGCGTGGTCAGCAACAGCCTTCGCATCCGAAAATTGTAAGACAAACCCGTATATTGATCACCAAAGATTAATCAAAACTAAAATTACCCGCATCTTGTCAGTTTAGGCTTACTTAACTATATTCGTCATTCGTTCATTGGACTCACGAATACAAATGTTAGGGATTTGCCATGAGAAGGAACAAAATGACCGTCCTGAAAGTAGGGCTCGTATTCCTTGTTGTTCTGGTAATGATTGTGGGCTAAATAAGTCTCAGTTATTATGGAAGATACAATTAATATTCGCGTGGAAGGAATGACCTGTGATGGTTGTTCCTCCCGCCTCAAAAAACAACTCGAGAAGCACCCTCAGATTCAGAAAGCCGAAGTCGATCACGTGAATGGTATCGCGATGATTGCCGGCGAAGTAACCGAAGCCATGGTTGCAGAAATTGTGGAAGCAACTGGTTTCACCTATAAAGGCCCGGATGTAGTTAACTGATCGCATGCTTCTTACCGGTCAGACATACCACCCGAAAATCAGCATCATGCTCCTTCTGAGTATGATGCTTTTTTTGCTGGCACCCGTTGGGGAAGCCGCAGCTGGTTTTTGGGGCGGAGAATGTCCGGTTGAACTGGCGCGTAAAAACACCGCAGCTGCAACACAAATGAGCTGTTGCCCGTCCGATAATCAGGAACGTCTTCAGCCTCAGCATACGGTTCAGAACGGGTCGGTCTTTGATGGTTACCAGGCCTTCATCCCGACACAGAACGGAATGGGCTGTGATACCGCTGCAGCCTCCACATCCTGCTGCGCGGCCTGCGACTGCTGGATCGACGCCTCTGACGCTGCTGCCGCTGCCATCCCCGCTGTTGTACCAAGAACCGGTTTTGAGAAACTACAGCTTGAAGCTCAGGTAAAGCTTCACGTATCATTCTTCCTGAACTTCGTTGCTAAGGTTACCCGTTCAGAAGCGGTCAATGAACGCCTTCAGCACGCTGATTCAAATCAAAAGCCTTCTCTCGCAGCCGCCCTTCCGCTGCGCGTAGCCTACTGCTGCTACCTCATTTGATATGAGAAAAGCCGGACTGCACCGCCCTCCCGCAGTCCCGATATCCCGCACAATTTCATCTTAACAGCCCGCATTCTGTCCGTCAGCTGCGGTACGCTGTTTTTATGGTGATGTGTGTGTAACGCTTTTTTCACTTCAATTTTGCAGCTTATGCTTGACCGACTGATTCGTTTTTTTATTGAAAACCGGCTGATTGCCGTACTCTTGTTGCTGCTGCTCACCGGCTGGGGGCTTGCAACCTCCCCCTTCAACTGGGATCTGGGTATCTGGCCCCGAAACCCGGTCGCCGTTGACGCCATCCCCGATATCGGCGACAATCAGCAGATCGTCTTTACCGAATGGCCCGGGCGCTCCCCGCAGGACATCGAAGACCAGATCACCTACCCGCTCACCACACAGCTCCTCGGCTTACCGGGCGTCCGGACTGTTCGCAGCAACTCCATGTTCGGCTTCTCGGCCATCAACATCATCTTTGAGGACGGGGTTGATTTCTACTGGAGCCGCGCGCGCATCCTCGAACAGCTCAGCGCGCTGCCCTCAGCACTTTTGCCGGGCGACGTTCAGCCTACGCTCGGACCCGCCGCAACTGCGCTGGGGCAGGTGATCTGGTACACCCTGCAGGGCCTCGACCCGGACGGCAATCCTGCCGGAGGCTGGGATTTGGATGAGCTCCGCAGCATTCAGGATTTTCAGGTGAAGTACGCCCTCTCCTCGGCCTCCGGCGTGGCAGAAGTCGCGAGCATTGGCGGCTTTGTGCGGGAGTATCAGGTGGATATCGACCCCGTGCGCATGCGGGAGCGCGGGGTAACCGTCACGCAGATTGCCAACGCCGTGCGGCAGAGCAATCTCGATGTGGGCGCCCGGACCCTCGAAATGAACCGCGCGGAGTACGTGGTGCGGGGCCTCGGTTACATCCGCAGCCTGGAGGATATCGAAAACAGCGTTGTGACCGTCACCAACAATGTGCCGGTGCTGATACGGGATGTGGCGGAAGTCAGCACAGGACCCGCGCAGCGCCGGGGGATGCTTGACCTCGAAGGGGCCGAGGCCGTCGGCGGCGTAGTCGTAGCCCGTTTCGGGGAAAACCCGCTTCAGGTGATTGAAGCCGTCAAAGCCAGAATGGATGAAATTGCGCCGGGTCTGCCTGTCCGTGTGCTGGAGGATGGCACCCGGTCGCAGGTCAGCATCGTGCCGTTTTACGACCGCAGCGAGCTCATTCTCGAAACCCTCGGTACCCTCGAACAGGCACTCAGCCTGCAAATCCTGATCACGCTCATCGTCATCATCGCGATTGTGATGCACCTGCGCGCGGCTCTGCTGGTTTCCGCGCTGATGCCGGTTGCGGTGCTCATCTCCTTCATCCTTATGAGCTGGTTCGGGGTTGAAGCCAACGTCGTAGCGCTTGCCGGTATCGCCATCTCCATCGGGACGGTGGTGGATATGGGCATCATCCTCACCGAAAACATGCTGCGGCAGCTTGAGGAGGCCAATCCCGGGGAAAGCCGGATGGAGGTCATCGCCCGTGCCGCGCAGGAAGTGAGTCCGGCCGTGGTCACCGCCCTGCTCACGACCATCATCAGCTTCCTGCCTGTATTTCTGCTGGAAGCACAGGAAGGCCGCCTGTTCGGTCCGCTGGCGTTTACCAAAACCTTTGTGCTGGTGGCGGCCCTCATCATCGTACTCACCATCATTCCTGCCTTTGCATCATGGTTGTTTACACGCAACTTTAACAGCGGTCTTCTTCGCAAATCGGGAAGCGTGCTGCTCGTCATACTTGGCATCGCGGCCTTTTGGGTGCAGCCCTGGGCTGGTTTTATCCTCCTCGGGCTGGGTATCACGGCCCTGTTGCGCACCTTCACTCCGGAGCTGTTATCCGAAAAATTCACCGGATTGGCCAACACCGTCATCATCGTGCTGGGACTTAGCTGGCTGATGTCAGACAGCTGGCTGCCCCTCGGTGCTGAAAACAGCCGTCTCCTCAACACCCTCTTTTTGGTAGCGGTGATTGCGCTGGTGCTGCTCACCTTCTGGGGCTTCATGCGCGGATATGCACGCGCGCTTCGCTTCTTTATGTACCGGAAGCCGCTTTTCTTTGTACTTCCTGCCCTTTTGCTTCTGCTGGGCGGACTCTCCTGGCTCGGCTTCGACCGGTTGTTTCAGGCACCGGCAAGTGTGGCGGAGTCCGTTGGCTGGGATATCCGGAGCAGTAGCGGCTGGCAGTCGGCAGCGCAGACGTTTCCGGGACTGAACCGCGAGTTCATGCCGCGTCTCGATGAAGGCTCCTTCCTGCTTATGCCCACAACCATGCCGCATGCCGGTATGGCCGAAGTCGCGGAAATGGTGCAGATAATGGACATGCGCGTCGCCTCCATTCCGGAGGTCTCAGGCGTGCTGGGCAAAATCGGGCGGGTGGAGTCGGCCCTTGATCCGGCCCCGATTTCCATGTTTGAAAATGTGGTGAACTACCTGCCGGAGTTTAAGCTCGATGACCGCGGCAGGCGCGTGCGCTTTCAGGTTGACCGCGAAGGAAACTTTGTGCGGGATGAAAACGGCGACCTCATCCCCGACCGCCGCGGACGCTTCTACCGGCAATGGCGCGATCACATCCGTTCGGTGGATGACATCTGGAACGAAGTCGTGCAGGCTGCAACCATTCCTGGCGTAACTTCTGCCCCGAAACTGCAGCCCATCGAAACCCGCATCATCATGCTGCAAACCGGCATGCGCGCCAACATCGGCATTCGCGTGAGCGGGCCGGACCTGCAAACGATAGATGATTTTTCCCGCGAACTTGAAGGGCTCGTCAGGAGTGTGGACGGTGTTCGTGCCGCATCGGTTTTCGCGGACCGGGTGGTCGGAAAGCCCTACCTCGAAATTGATCTTGACCGACACGCCCTCGCGCGGCACGGACTGACCGTACAGCAGGTGCAGGAAGTCATCTCCATCGCCATCGGCGGGATGCCGCTCACGACAACCGTGGAAGGCCGTCACCGCTACGATGTTCGGGTCCGTTACGCCCGTGAGTACCGCGACAATCCCGACGCTCTTGCACGGGTGCTGGTGCCCGCGCCCGACGGCAGTCAGATCCCGCTGGGACAGCTCGCCGACATCCGCTTCGTGACCGGTCCGATGAGTATCCGGAGTGAAAACACCTTCCTGAACAGCTACGTCACCTTCGATGCCATGGCAGGCTTTTCGGCGGTTGAAGTGGCCGCCGATGTGGAGCGAAGCCTGCAGCGCAACATCCGCAACGGCAGCCTGAATGTGCCCGCAGGCGTCAGTTTCGTGATTGAAGGCGAGTTCCGGAATCAGCAGCGGGCCGCTCAGCGGCTGCTGGTAATCATACCGGTGACCCTGCTGCTCATCTTCCTGCTCATTTATTTTCAGTTCCGTTCTGCCACGCAAACGGGCATCATTTTCAGCAGCATTGCGCTGGTCTGGGCAGGAGGGTTTCTCATGCTCTGGCTCTGGGCGCAGCCCTGGTTTATGAACTTCAGCCTGTTTGGGGCGGACATCCGGGCGCTGTTCGGCATGGGAACCGTGAACCTGAGCGTGGCGGTCTGGGTCGGCTTCCTCGCCCTGTTCGGCATTGGCGTGGATGACGGCGTGGTGCAGGCGACCTACCTGCGGCAATTTTTTGCGCGGGAGCGTCCGCAGGGCCGGGCCGCCATCATCGAAACCGCCATCAAAGCGGGCCTGCGCCGGGTGCGTCCCTGCCTGATGACGACCGCGACAACCCTGCTCGCACTGCTGCCCATTCTCACCTCACCGGGACGTGGCTCCGAAATCATGACGCCCATGGCCATCCCGCTGTTCGGGGGCGTGCTCTTCCTGCTGCTCTCACTCTTTCTCGTGCCCATCCTCTACGCGATGGTTGCCGAACACCGGCCACAGCTTTTCGCGGCCCCTTCCCCCGAAACCCCACAACTGAAGGAAACTGACCATGCGTAAATCAGCCAACGTCAACATCAAAAACAACCGGCATAAGCTGCGTAAAGGCAGGATGTTTTTTTGCAGGATGATGATGAGCTTCCTGCTCCTGTCCGGGCTTCTTGCTGCGGGTCAGCTAACGTCGGTTCAGGCGCAGATTGCAGCGCCCGGCGTCCCTGCCGAGCTTGAGGCGCTCATGCTCGAAGCCCTCGGGTTTAGTCCGGTGCTGGCCGTGAATCAGGCACAGATTGAAGCGCAGCAGGCGCGTGAACAGGAAGTCCGCTCCCTGCCCGATCCCGAGATTAACCTGGGCTATTTCCTCAATCCCGCCGAAAGCAGCACTGTACCGGGGCGCTTCACGCTTTCAGCCATGCAGATGTTTCCGTGGTTTGGCTACTACACGGCAGCGCAACAGCAGCAGCGTGAACTGAGCGGCGCAGAAGAACAACGCTATTTCGAAACCGCACTGGGCCTGATCCTCGAGGTGCAGCTTGCCTGGCTTGACCTTGCAGAGAACCGCTACCGGCAAGATTTGCTACAGGAAGAAGTCGCCCTGCTGGAAGAGCTTGAATCCTGGCTGGCAGCCCGGCATGAAAGCGGTCTTGCCCGGCAGTCCGAGCGTATCGCGCTGCGTATGGAGCGCAGCCGGCTTCGGACGCAGCTTCAAAATCTTGAAGAAGCCCGTCATCCGATGTATGTCCGGCTCAACAGCCTGCTCAGCCGTGACCCGGATAGCGAACTGACGCTCACAGTTGAAGTGCCGGAGCGGGAACTTCCTGCGGCTTGGGAGCACATCACCCGAAACCTTGCGGAGAACCGGCCGGAACTGCAGCTGTATGTGCAGCAAAGCCGGGCGCTAAAGCAGGCCGCAGAGCAAAACCGGCTGATGGGCATGCCCGAATTTGGTCTGGGTTTTGAAGTGATGGGCCGCGATTACGGCACCATGAACATGATGCCGTCCATGAACGAATCCTTCTTTCTGATGGCAAGCGTGCGGGTACCACTGTGGCGTGGCAAGTATGACGGCCGCCGCGACGCCATTGAAGCCGGGAGGCGGGCAACCGAATACAGCCGTGAGGCGGCCCTGCTGCGCATCCGCTCTGAGGCGGAGAAGCAGCTCAATACCTGGCGGGAAGCCCGTCGGGAGATGGCGCTCTACGACGAGGAGCTTCTCACCGGTTTTTCGCAGCTGTACAGCCTGGAACTCGAGAGCTATGCGGCATCAGATACCGGGTTCCGTGAGCTGCTGCAGCTCCGCCGGGAATGGCTGGATGCCCGGCAGTCGCGGCTGCAGGCATGGTTCAGGGCCGAACGCGAACTCGCCCGTATCGAGCGCGAAACCGGCGCATGGCTTCCGCTTGTCCGGGATCTGCGCTAAGTCTCATAAGCCTTTACTACTGATTTTATTACGATAACCCTTTGATTTTTTGAACCATGGAATGGAATAAAAAAACTTTGCTGCTGCTCAGCGCTGTGCTAGTTACCGGCGTATTTTTGGGATGGCTGCTGTTTGGCGGCAGTCATGGAGATCACAACGGACATGCGCATGTACATCACGATCATGCGCACAATCACGACCATGCAAACGGGGAGGAGGCCGGGGAAGAAACGATCTGGACCTGCTCCATGCACCCGGCCATCCGTGAAGATCAGTTTGGCCTGTGTCCGATCTGCGCCATGGACCTGATTCCCGCCTCTGCCGATGACGGCGGCGATTTCGAACTCTCGATGAGCGAGGCCGCCGTTCATCTCGCCGGAATCCGCACCACGGAAGTGATGCTGGCACAGCCGGTGCGAGAGCTGCGGCTGCCCGGTCGCGTGGTTCCGGATGAACGGCGCCTGCACCGCCTGAGCGCGCATTTCCCGGGGCGCATCACCTACCTGCGGACTACAGAAACCGGTGCACAAATCAACCGCGGCGACCTGATCGCACGGGTCTATGCCCCTGAGCTTGTAAGTGCACAGCAGGAGCTGCTTGAAGCCAAACGCCTGGAAGCACAGCATCCCGAACTGCTGCGCGCGGCAAGGGCGCGGCTGCTGCAGTGGGAAATCTCCGAGAGCCAAATCGACGCCATTCTCGAAAGCGGCAGCGTGCGGCAGGAGCTCGAAATCTTCGCGCCGGTCAGCGGTATTTTGATGCGCCGCAATGTGGAGCAGGGTGCTTACGTCAGTCAGGGAACCGTCCTGCTTGAGCTCGCCGATCTCTCCCGCGTCTGGCTGCGCTTCGAAGCCTGGGAAGAAGACCTCGGCTGGCTGCGTACCGGCACTGAAGTCACCTTCAGCACGCGCTCGCAGCCCGGTCGCGAACACCGCGCGGTCGTTACCTTTATTGATCCGCTCGTTGATGCCGCGACCCGCACAGCCGGGGTCCGGGCCGAAATGGCCAACGCGGACGGCGCCCTTCGCCCCGGTCAGCTGCTTACCGGCACGCTGCGCGTAACGCAGTCTGAGGCGGCCCTCATGGTGCCCGCAAGCGCCGTGATGTGGACCGGTCCGCGCTCGGTCGTTTTTGTGGAAGATACCGATGCCGAAACCCCGCGCTTTGAAAGCCGCGAAGTAACCCTCGGCAAGCGCGCCGGTGATTTCTTTGTGATTGAAGACGGTCTTGAAGCCGGTGAGCGCGTTGTGTTCAGCGGCGCGTTTAAACTCGACAGCGCCTTTCAGCTGGCCGACCGCTTCAGCATGATGAACCGCGGTCCGGGCCTGCAGCCCGTGCGTCAGGGGCACGGCGACCATGCCGAAGTACGCCGCTTCCGGGATGTGCCCGAAGCCTTCCGCTTGTCGCTCACGCAGCTCACCCGCAGCTACCTCGAAGGCAAAGAAGCCTACGTCGAGTCAGACTTTACCGGCTCAGTGCGGGCCTTCGAAACCTTTCAGCAGCAGCTTCAGGAAACCGAACGCGCGCAGCTTCCGGCAGATATGGTGCATACCTGGCGGCAGCTCTGGCGTACCCTCGATGCGCATGTTAACCTGCTGCTCGCCGCCGGCGATATCGAAGAAGGCCGTGCACAGTTCCGGCACCTCTCCGACGGCATGGTCGAAGCCGTCCGGCGTTTCGGCGTCGAAGGGGTCGTGTACCATCAGTACTGCCCTATGGCCTTCAACGACGAAGGCGGACACTGGCTCAGCGCCGAGGAGCCCATCATGAACCCCTACCTCCCCGAAATTATGCTCATGTGCGGGGATGTGATTGCGCGTATTGAGTAGATGAAGATCCATTTCACCTTCAAACCCGCGACAGCATCCTCCCCGCCCAGCCCTGAACATGCTAATGCGTTGTTCAGGGCTGATGGGCTTATTCGCCCCAATTTTTACCCGTGTACCCGGTGCTTCACCGCCGTAAGATTTTCGGCCCTTAGCTCTGGCTTGCCGTCCCAGGTGTAGGCTGCAAGAGGGTGCCTTGTTTGCCAACGCTGTAATCCAGGCAGCACACGTTTTCGCGGAAGAGCGCGGGCTGACCTTCGAGCCAGTAGTGACCGAAAAAGACGGGCTTTTGATCCGGTTTGTAATACCAGAGGTCGGGGAGGAGGTCGCGGGGGACAGGCATATCGCCGCAGTCGCAATCGGGTTTTACGCGCAGTCCGTTGTAGGTGGATTCCACAGGATTTTCCCACCAGCGGATGCGCATGTTATAGCGGATGTGCCCGTCTTTGTCGTAAAAAAACTGCCCATCGGGCAAATCTATCTCGCGGCCTTTGAGCACGATTTCCACCGCCTCATACAGTTCGGAACCGCGTTGGGCGGATTCTTCCAGCAGGGATTCTTTTATTCGGCTGCCGCCCATGCGGTCACGCAGGTACGCAATGCGGGTGTCATCCCAGCAGGCGTGAACGGCCCGGAATTCATCATCCTCATAAAACAGGGGGAGGGAGAAGAGCCAGTCGCGGTAAGCCGAAAAAGAGGTTGCGTGCCGGTCAAGCGCGCTCAAAGTCTCTTCATGCTGTTTGATGTGTTTATCGTTATGGGAGCGCAGCGGCTCACCCGAGCTGCCGGTACTGTGGAAGCACAGCGCATTGTACTCATGGTTGCCCATCAGGGCGCGGGCGCGGCCGTTTTGCTCCATGTGCATTACAAGGTCGAGCACCTCGACCGATTCCTCCCCGCGGTCAATGTAGTCGCCCACAAACAGGGGCTTTCGGTTTTTGTCGGGATGGATGTAGCTCTCCCCGGTTTCGCGGTAGCCGAGTTTTTCAAGCAGCTGCCGCAGTTCGAGCACATGCCCGTGAATATCCCCGATGAGGTCGTATTGAATGTCTGCCATACGTTTTTGTTAGGGTTAAAAAAAAAAGCTTTGATTATAGAATAGCGAATTTGACTTCGAAACGCGCGGCAGAATCAGGGTAGAGTGTCATTTTTACAGGCTCATGGTTTAGGCTTCAGGCGGGTTTGTGGTATATTTGCCATCCCAATTACTGAACCTGATTTTTCACTGAATTACGATCTTTCTTCACATGTCTGAATCCCTGACCGATACAGCCGCTGCAACCGAAACCCAAATCCTGATTACCGTAGCTACGAAGCTTGGCTTCTCCGTGAAACAGGTCAGCAAAGCCGCTGAGCTGTTTGACGAAGGCGCAACCATCCCGTTTATCGCGCGCTACCGGCAGGAAGTGACCGGCGGACTCGACGAAGTACAGCTCCGCAACCTTCGCGATGAGCTTGAATTCCGCCGGCTGCTCGAACAGCGGCGCGAGACCATTCTCGAAAGTATCCGAAAGCAGGAGAAACTCACTCCCGAGCTTGAAGAAGCCATCCGCGCTGCGACCGAACTCAACACCCTCGAGGATTTGTACCTGCCCTACAAGCCCAAGCGCAAAACCCGCGCCTCCGTCGCCATCGAGCGCGGACTTGAGCCCCTGGCCGATCTCATCTGGCTTCAGGAAACAACCCAAGGCGAGCCCGAAGGCATTGCCGCCGACTATGTAGATGCCGAAAAGGACGTGCCGGATGTGGAAGCCGCTCTCGCCGGTGCCCGCGATATTGTGGCCGAGCGCGTGAGTCAGCACACCGAAGTGCGCGAAATGCTGCGCGATCAGCTCCGCAATTTTGCCAGCATTGTCTGTAAAAAAGTAGATGATGCTGCCGACGAAAAGGGCACCTACGAAACCTACTACGATTTCCAGAGCAAGGTGAAGTACGTGAAGCCGTATCAGGTGCTTGCCATCGACCGGGGCGAGCGGGAGGGCGTGCTGAGCGCCAGGATTGATTTGTGGGAAGAGCGCACCCTCGAGGAAATCGACAACCTGATTATTACCAACGACGATTCCGTTTTTGTGGAGGAGCTCGAAGACGCCATCGAAGACAGCTGGAAACGGCTGCTTTATCCTTCGCTGAGCCGCGAAATCCGCAATGAGCTGTCAGAGGCGGCAGGCGAGCATGCCATCAGCATGTTCACCGAAAATGTGCGGAACCTGCTGCTTCAGCCGCCCTTCTCCACCAAAATTGTGATGGGCATAGACCCCGGCTACCGCACCGGCTGCAAGGTTGCGGTCGTGGATCAGACCGGCGCCTATCTCGAAGGTACGACCGTTTTCCCGACCCCGCCCTTCTCGAAAATTGCAGAGTCGAAAGTCGCGCTGGGTCGCCTCATACAAAAATACAAGGTTGACCTGATTGCGATCGGAAACGGCACCGGCAGCCGGGAGACGGAACAGGTCGTGGCCGAACTCATCGGCGACATGCGCGCAGCCGATCCCAAACTCGAAATCGCCTATCTCGTCACCAACGAAGCCGGCGCTTCCGTGTACTCGGCAAGTGACGAGGCCCGGGAAGAATTTCCCGATCTCGACGCAGCACAGCGCGGCAACATCTCCATCGCACGCCGTGTACAGGATCCCCTCGCCGAGCTGGTGAAAATTGATCCGAAGTCCATAGGCGTGGGCCTGTATCAGCACGATGTGAATCAGGTCAAGCTCAGCCGCGGGCTGGGTGATGTGGTCGAAAGCTGCGTAAATCACGTGGGCGTGAACCTCAACACTGCAAGTGCTGCTTTGCTGACCTACGTGTCGGGCATGAGCAAAACCATCGCGAGGAAAGTTGTGGCGCACCGGAGCAAAATCGGTCGCTTCGAGAGCCGCGATCAGCTACAGGATGTACCCGGCGTTGGACCCTTCCGCTTCCAGCAGGCCGCGGGCTTTTTACGCATCCCGGAATCGGGCAATCCGCTTGATAACACCGCCATTCATCCGGAAAGCTACGAGGCCACCCAAAAGCTGTGCGACAAGCTTGGCATCGACCTCACCCGCCTGCCTGATGAGAAAGACCTGCTGCCGCTCAAGCTTCGTAATCTTAAGGTTAGCGAGCTCGCCCGCGAAATCGAAATCGGCGAGCCGACCCTGGCCCTCATCATCGAAAACCTGCTCAAACCAGGCCGCGATCCGCGTGAGGACCTTCCCAAGCCGCTGCTGCGTCAGGACGTCCTCAAAATCGAAGACCTGCACGAAGGCACCCACCTGCAGGGCACAGTCCGAAACGTCGTCGATTTCGGCGCCTTCGTGGATATCGGCGTAAAGGTAGACGGCCTGCTGCACGTCTCCCAAATGCGGGCCGACGGCAAGCGCGTCGAAAACGTCCTCGAAGAAGTAGCCGTTGGCGACATCATCGAAGTGGAAGTCACAACAGTCGATATTAAGCGCCAACGCATCGGCCTCAAACGCGTGTAGGTCCTAGTAGGGGCGACCCTCGTGGTCGCCCCTTGTGTTCGCCATCTGAATCCAGCACCAGCAACAAATACCGTATTGACACATCCCCCCTCGTGGTCACCCGTCAAAATCCCGCAATGGCACGTCACCACGCCCACCGTACCGCGCACAAATCCCGCCCAATCCAAGACCCAACGGATCGGCAATAAAAGTGCCTGGTAGGACGCAACCTGTCGGTAGAAATCCTGGAATGAGAAAAGTTAGCGTGCCGCAGGTACGTCCTGTACACCACCATCAATCATCAAACAGAATTTTTATTACCCGCCTCCATGCGCAGGTATCCGACGGCCGCATTAACCCGCATTATTCACCAGGAAATTTTCCTGCTGGCAAGGCGAAGCCAGCGGGGAAATTTCGCTGCGCGGGAATTGCTTCGCTCGGTGCACTTCTTGGGAGTCGCTTAGCTCGGTGCGCAGTCTTTAAACCACACGCTAATTTGAGCTACCGGTGTTTTTCACTAAGCCAAATTTAAACTAACATTTAGCAAATAAACTCTGTTTAATTGTGAATAATGCGGGCTACCTTTGTCTGCAGGTCTGATTGGAATCATTACGCATGACAAGTCGTTCTGCAAGCTTCGCTAACTTCAACCCGTAACGTCTTTTCTTGCAAAGCTTTTCCGAAAATCCGTATTACCGGCTTGTCCGCACCAATGCCAATTTCCGGCGGGTGTGGTTCTCACAGATTGTTTCCAACCTGGGCGACTGGTTTGGTGTGCTGGCTGTGTACGCGCTCATTATTGAGTTTTCGGCTTCAGAACTTTTGCTGGGACTCATCATTGTGATTAAGATGATGAGTTTTGCGGTGTTTTCGCCGTTTGCGGGATACATCGCCGACCGCTTTGACCGGCGGATGCTCATGATTGTCTGTGATTTCGGACGCGGTTTTGCGGTGCTGAGCTTCCTGTTTGTCCGTGAGCCTGAAATGCTGTGGCTGATCTATGTGATGACCGCCGTGCAGATGATGTTTGCCGCGGTGTTTGAACCCGCCAAGCAATCATCTATTCCTAACATCACTTCTCCGGAGGAGCTGGTGCGGGCCAACATCCTGTCCAATATGTCGTGGAGTATCATATTTACCAGCGGGATGGGGCTTGGCGGACTCGCAACTGCGGCTTTTGGCACAGACGCGGTTTTTGTGATGAATGGTGTCGGCTATATTCTGAGCACGATTTTTATTTTCCGCGCGACCATCCCGCATGTGCGCGATGCCGAAACCCTGGAAACCCTTAAAAATCCGGTGAAGGGTATTATGGATGGTTACCGCTACCTTTGGCGGACGGGTCCCGTGTACCGGCCCGCCATGGCGAAGGGGGCGATGACCGTCTTCATGGGCGGGCTTGTGTACATGCTCATCCTGATTTCAGATCAGGTGCTGCTGATGGGCAGCGCGGGTTTGGGACTGTTGTATGCCGCAAGGGGAGCGGGAACTGCGGTTGGTCCGGTTTTGCACCGAAAATTTATGCTCAACGACCGCCGCTGGGTTGCCGGCATGGGCGCGATGATGATGACAGCCGGCTTTTTCTATTTTGGTGTCGGCCTTACCACTTCTTTGTGGATGATGATGGGGCTGGTGTTTCTCTCGCACGTGGCTTCGGGGGCCAACTGGGTGTCGAGCACAGTATTGCTGCAACAGCGTACCCCGGATACGTACCGGGGTCGCGTTTTTAGTTCGGAATTTCTGCTGTTCACGGTATCACAGTCGCTGTCGACCCTTGCGGTATCGCTGCTGCTTGAGTTCGGGATTATCACCCTGCAGACAGCCATTCTGACCTTTTCGACCGGGCTGATGCTCACGGGTACGCTCTGGCTTTTCACGGTTGCCAAGCGCGAGAAAGCCGAAATGGGATGAAATTCAGCGTAGGGAATGGGCAGGCAGCTGGTGTGCGCACCGGCAGTTGCGGATGGTGCAGGATGATCGTCATTTGGGATGGGGAGTCCGCTGGGTTGGTGAAGCTTTGTTTCCCTGCACGAACAAAAAAAGCAAGGGATTCATCTTTGACTTGGGAACTCACAATCTATTACGAAAGACCGTGATGTTCGAGGAGTTTCCCCCAAAAAATAAACGAACATCGTACAATCCGTTAAGCCGGGTCAGGTTTCCCCACATTCGGGAGGTGCCTGCCGGCTCACGGCTGTGTTGCTTTATAGCGGGATTGTTTCTATCGTGCGCCCCACAACATCCAACCTAACCTATCCAAAAAAATATGAAACTGACGCGCAAGCACAGTAAAAGCAAGGAAGAAGTCCGGGAAGCGCTTGATAGTATTGCCGGCGATATGCAGAAGAAGTTTGGTATCGGCCATAAGTGGGAGGGCGAAACCCTGCGGTTTAACGGCAATCTCGTATCCGGCTATATCGCCAATTCGGGCGATGAGATCACGGTTGATCTGAAGAAGAGCTTTTTCCTGCCCGTGCCGGAATCCACCCTGAAGGGCTGGGTGGAAGAGTATTTTAACAAGTATTTGGGCTGAGGTTTAGCGGAGCTGATTGCGCAGGCGCTGTGCTTTCTGGGCTACCGATTCGCTGGGAAGTATTTCTTCGTCATCAATTTTGATGGTGCGGCGGCTTTCGGTGCCCGTGGTTTTGGAGGCTGGCTTTTGGTAGTCGGGGGCGAGCTCGCGCGCGTAGGCCGTTAGGTCCGTGATAATCCGCGTTATTGTTTGCTCTTCTTTTGACACCAGGTTCGTGAGATAGGTGCGGCTTACGCCAAAGCTCAGAATAAAAGCGGTGGTCATGATGAGCGCTGTGAGCATTGTGGAGTCGGTGCCAATATATCCGAAGATGCCGGCGGGAATCAGGAGCACAAATGCAAAAAGCCAGGCATAGCTGCCATAGTTTTCCCAGGTGCCGCCGTAGGTGTCGCGTTTGCTCACGCGGATGCGCAGGCGTCCGTTGCGGCCCTGGAAGAGTACGCGGGTGGTGGACATCTGCCATGAATCGGTGTAAATCCACTCTGTGGCGTGCTTGTTGCGCTTCACCCGGGCTTTGCCGGGGTAATCGCCGGTGAGGTTGTTCCACCAGGTTACGTCGTCTTCCGAGGTGCCGTGCTTGTGGTTGAGCTCGGTGATGAGGAGATCGATGAGGGCGGGCTCGGCATTGGCGTCAATCCAGCTTTCCGCGTAGATTTCGTTGCCGTCGATGATGGCTTTGCCTTCCGGGCTTGCGGTATGAGGGGTACTTTCGCTGCTGTCGAGCTCCGTTGCGGCCTGACGCACAAGTTCGGGATCGAGGCCGGATGCTGAGGCGATTTCTTCCAGCTCCTTCACGCTGAGTCCCGCATTTGAGCTGCCTTTTGCATTTCGGGAACGTGCGGCTTCGAGTTCTGCAGCGCGGCGGATGACTTTGGCAACTTCTTCTTCGGAAAAAAGGCGGTCGGACATGGGGATAGGTTTGCTTAGGGTACAATAAGTCCTGCACAGGAAAGGCGATGGGCGTAAAATACGGACATCTTTTCCATTTGATACACAGGATTTGGGGTTTTACCGGATTAATGGAAAGGTGCTGTTGATAGCTGTTATCGTATTCTTTTAGCTGTCTGAGGCAGCCGTTTCTCCGGGTATCATTTGCAGGACGAGTGCACGGATTTCTTCTGTTTTTTTGGCCTGCAGCTTATCCCGCTGACGAAAGAAGAGTAGGGCGAAGGCGGCAAAAATTACGATGGCAAACAGGGCGGCAGGTTCGCGCTGCGTAATCATCATCCACCCGTACACCGCGACGGCAACGAGGCACAGCCAACCCGGCGCAGCGGCAAGGCGCCAAAGCCGGCTTTCTTCCGTAAAGCGAACGAGCTGATGCCCATCCCTGCTCTTAAAGCTGCCCGTGGATGTGTGTACCCGGGATTTAGCGCTCCACCGAAGCGCGGTTTCTGAATCGGTTGCTTCTTCGAAACGCAGTTTGTTTTCAGCGGGGTAATGCGTCTTAAGCACGGCGCGCAGGCTTTCGGAATCAGGTGCTGAGGCGGCGGGCATGAGGGCAAGCAACTCGAGCCGGTTTCGGTCCGGGCTGTGCAGCCGCATGAGGAGGGGTGCGCTTTGCCCGGTCGTTTCGGGTGGATTCATAAATCTGGTCTGAGGATTTCGTTT
Source organism: Cyclonatronum proteinivorum (assembly GCF_003353065.1). Taxonomy (GTDB): domain Bacteria; phylum Bacteroidota; class Rhodothermia; order Balneolales; family Cyclonatronaceae; genus Cyclonatronum; species Cyclonatronum proteinivorum. The sequence continues at coordinate 361,890 of NZ_CP027806.1, forward strand.
TTATCGGGCTGAAAAGTTCTTCCCCAAAAATACACCAACCCGGCAAACAGCGTGCAACAAAAGTGAGGCTGGGAGTCGGAGTTTCTTTACGGTAGGTTTGTTTTTGGGGAAGGGGGCGTGCACATGCTTGTTCTGTGGTTTTGTGTGAGGTGCGCCAATCAGATCATACTTTTCAAACAGCGATCTTAAGTGCGTGCAGTATTTACCATGTATCAAAAAAGGCAACAAAACTTGAAAATATGTGTGTTGAATGCTTATCAACAACATGAAAAAAGCCCCAACGGGGCGGCATATCTTAGCCAAGGGTGCCAACCCTTGGGTTGAAAATTGACCCAAAATAATCAGAGCTCTGAAAGAGCGACATAACTTGGGTGCTTCATTCTGATTTTGTTGGCTGTTCCTATATCTGAGTTATGCCGCCCCTACAGGGCTCTTTTTGGTGGGTATCACGGTCACAGGGTTGCACCCTGTGCTTTGGTATATCGCCCTTTCAGGGCTTTTTAATCTTGAACCCCAAACATATTCAGTGCAAGTTTCAGAAATCCCCCGTGCTATCATTGCTGCCTGCTTCGAATTCCATTATGAAGCGTCTGCAACAAAAAGCAAGGGATTATGAGACCGATTTGGGATTGCCGGAGCTATTACGGCAGACCGTGATGCTCTCGGAGTTCCCCCCAAAAAATAAAAAAGCGTCCGGCGGTGCGATGGCTGCACAACCGGACGCTTTTTTGAATCGCCAGATAAGACGCGCTGTTATGGCGCCTGACCGCGGGATTTACCAGATCAGAATGCGCTCTTCCTGTGGCTTGTACATCTGATTATCGGGCGTGACATCAAAGGCTTCGTAGAAAATATCGAGGTTGGGTACAATGCCGAGTACGCGGTAGCGGCCGGGGGAATGCGGGCCGGTAACGAGCTGACGGCGCAGAGCTTCATCGGTGAACTTGGTGCGCCAGATTTGTCCCCAGCCGATGAGGAAGCGCTGCTGTGCGGTGAAGCCGTCGATTACCGGCGGCTCGGCCCCGTTTAGTGAATTCAGGTAGGCCTGCCAGGCTACGTTCATGCCGCCAAGATCAGCGATGTTCTCACCCAGGGCAAGCGCGCCGTTGATGAACATATCGTCGATGGGGTTGAAGCTGCTGTAGAAATCAATCATGCGCTGCGCGAGTTTGCCGAAAGCGTCTTCGTCATCTTCGGTCCACCAGTCGCGCAGGTTGCCTTCGCCGTCAGAGCGGCGCCCCTGATCGTCGAAGCCGTGCGAAATCTCGTGTCCGATTACCGCACCGATGGCACCGTAGTTGACGGCGTCTTCGGCTTCCACATCAAAGAAGGGCGGTTGCAGGATGGCGGCAGGGAACACGATTTCGTTGAGGGAGGCGCGGTAGTAGGCGTTCACGGTTTGGGGAGTCATGCCCCATTCGGTGGTGTCGATGGGCTGACCGAGGCGCTCGATGTTGCGCTCGTACTCGCAGACGGCGGAGCGGCGCAGATTGCCGATCAGCTCGTCGGGGTGGATTTCGAGACAGTCGTAGTCGCGCCAGACTTCCGGGTAGCCGATTTTCGTGGTGAAGGTCGAAAGCTTGGCGAGTGCTTCTTCTTTGGTAGCGTCGGTCATCCAGGTGAGGCCTTTGATGGACTGCTCAAAGGCGACGAGCAGGTTGTCAATCATTTCATCCATGCGCTCGCTTGCTTCGCGGGGAAAATGCTGCGCCACATATTTTTGGCCCACCATGAAGCCGAGCACGCTTTCTGTCGCCGCTACGCCGCGCAGCTCCCGCGAACGCTGCTCCTGCTGACCGCTGAGCACCTGTCCGTAAAACCGGAAATGGGCATCATCGAAATCCGCGCTTAGGTTGGGCGCGCTGCTGCGGAGCAGGTGAAACCGGAGGTAGGTCTGCCAGTCGCTTACAGGCACTTCGGCCTGCATGGCAGCAAAAGCGGTGAAGTAGGATGGCTGACGCACAACGAGTTCTTCAATATCAGCGAGACCTGCGGCTTCCAGGAAAACCGGCCAGTCGAGGCCCGGGGCCGTTTCGGCGAGTTCGGTGGTTGTCATCAGGTTGTAGGTAGCGACGCGATCGCGGCTTTCGACGCGGGTCCAGTGATGCTCCGCTATGCCGGTTTCGAGACGAATCACGGTTTCAGCGGCCTGCGCGGGGTTGTCCCAGCCGGCGAGTTCCCACAGGGTTTGGATGTAGGTGCGGTAGGCTTCGAGCAGGGCGAGGGAGCGGTCATCATCGTTCAGGTAAAAATCGCGGTCGGGCAGCCCGAGTCCTGACTGACTCCCGGAAGTGATGTACCGGTCGCTTTGCTGCGGATCCTGCCCCACAAACAGCGATATGGGGATGCCTGCGCGGTAGCGCTGAAAGTAGCCCCAGAGTCCGGCGAGATCGGCATGAGATTCTAATTCGTCAATCTGTGCAAGCTGAGGCGAAAGGGGCTCAAGCCGGAGTTGTTCGAGCAGATCGGTGTTCATGAAGGCACGGAACATATCCCCAATTTTCTGCTGATCACTGCCGTGCGGTGCCTGAGCTTCGGCGGCTTCGCGGATGATTTCGAGTACGTGACCGTCAGCAATTTCGCGCAGCTCATCGAAGCTGCCCCATCGGGCGCGGTCGCCGGGAATCTCCGTCTGCTCCAGCCAAAGGCCGTTCACAAACTGATAGAAGTCATCACCCGGATGTACCGAGGTATCCATAAAATGCGTGTAAATGCCGGAAGAAAGCTCCCGGTCGCTTTTTGAGGCTGTACGCGTTTCACGCTCCCCTGTGTCTGAGACAGGCACCGCGGGTTGTGCTGCTACCAGAGGTGAAAACAGCAGCGCGAAGAGGAGGAAGCTGATTAAGGGTCGAATCATAAGGAAATGGTATAAGACGGTTGGACTATTGACAGTATTGGTTTTTTGATTTGGTCTGAAATCAAACAGAAGCGTGTAAATTATGAAAAGTTCGTACATCACAAAAAAGCAGCCCTTGGTTTAGCTGCGGATGATGACAGACAAACATTTTGAGATTAGCGGTGATTCACGTTACATTCAACCACCTTACCAAGTTTTGCGCTTACAGGCCTGTTTTTAAAAAAATGTGAGTACCGTGGCGTATTTGAATCTTCATTCCTTTAATATGAAAACTTATTTTTGATGAAAATGAATGATTTTTCCCGTTTTATCACAGCTATTCTGGAAGATGACCAAGCTGCTATGAACCGCTATGCCCAAGAGGTAACCCGGGTATTGACCGATTTTTTAATGATTCATTTTCAGGTTAAAAAAGCGGATGCAGAAGATTGTGCGCAAAATGTGCTGCTCATGGTGATCAGCAAAACCAAAGCGGGGGAACTTACGCCGGATAAGCCGCCGGCGTATATGCTTATTTCTGCACGGAATGAATATTTCCGGCTCTATAAAGACCAAAAGCGCAATGGAGAATTGCCGGATCATGACCTGATTGAGAGTCCGCTCGAAAATCCCGGCGAGCTGCTTGTGAGTAAAGAGCTGAAGGATATTTTGTATTACTGCATTGGAAAACTTAGCGCGGGCTATCAGAAACTTGTGCTGTATATGCTTAAAAATCCGGACGAAAAAGCGGAAGGTCTCGCACGTGAGTTAAATACCAGCGTCAACAACATCTGGACCCGCAAACACCGGCTTAATCAGAAGCTCATGGAGTGCATGAAAAAAAAGATTTAGAAAAAGTGTAAGGAATTCGGGAGTTGTTACTCTGTAGGGTGTACGTAGGAAAAGGCAGCCTACCAGTTAATCAGCAAGCTACTACTCGTTTAAGTTTATTTTTCCAGTTTATTGAGCAAAGTTACCAGACCATTTAAAATGAATCGGCTGCCAGGTTTCATACAAAGTGTACTGTTACACATTTTGAGAGAGTACCATCCAATATTTGATTATTAATTCCAGGTAAGATGAAAGATCAGAGCAAAAATAAATTGATTGAAACTGCACATAAGAAAATTGATCGCTATTTGTCGGGTAAAATGACTGCGAAGGAGACCGAAGCTTTTTGGGTTTTTCTCATCGAAAACCCGGAATTCCGGGATCACCTTCACCTTGAAGCCAACCTGCGGCACCTTGCCGCAACAGAACCCGCAAAACTGGAAGAACTTTTACAAGAAGCAGAAGCTTCCCTTCAGGCTGATGATGCCTTAGCTTCGTCTCAGGCTGAGAGTGAAGCAGTTCCGTACAGTGCCAAACCCACTCTCAGCAGCTCTGAAAAACCACAGTCCCAGCCCTCAATGCATAAGATTAAGCCGTATCTGAGCTGGATTGCAGCCGCAGCCGCGGTCTTATTGCTGGTATGGGGACTCAACCTGCTGAGTGTCAGCTCCCAAACCGGCGAGCAGGCACGTATGGCTCTGATTGACCGCCTTGACGTGCCTCACCATGCGGATTACCTCTTCTATGAGCCCATTGATGCTTTCCGGAATGATGATCCGGCAGATCGGCTGGAAGAAATCATAGACCTTTCCCTGTTACTTGCCTTTTCTGCAAGCTACGAGGAGGCACTCGAACTCTATGAAGAAGTGATTGAGTTTTATCCCGACGATCCGCGGGTTTCGGTGATTTACCTCAATAAAGGTTTAACAGAGTACAATCTCGAAAGGTGGGATGCCGCTGTTACATCCTTTCAGCGTACGCTGAGCTTTGATGACACGGAGCTGTACGTGCGTGAAAAGGCAAACTGGTTCATGGCTAACGCTTATATAGAGCAAGGTTTGCTTTTCCGGGCACTCCGGCCGCTTCGTCTTGTAGCTGAAAAGCAGGGTCAGTTCGGAAACGACGCATCAGAATTTCTCAGTCTCATCCGTCCTTTCCTACTCGACGAATACATTCAGCATGTTGACGGCGATTTCGATTTCGAAACATTCGACGGATATGAATTTCTGGAGGATGTCGATTTAGACTAAGGTAACAGCTTAGCATGCAGTTCTGACAGTCTGAAAGCGCACTATAGCTTCCTTTCTGGAAATAAAAAGCCGGATACGGTAATCGCTGATATGCACAGCGCCGTATCCGGCTTTTTTGTTGTAGTTGCAGGGATAATATCTTTGTCGTGCCTTAGGCGTGGAGTAGCCCGAAAAATAACCAGTCCGGGTTAGCTGAGCTCGTACTTGAGCGGTGGTAAACCTGCCTCAATCAAATCCCGCTTCGGCTCATACCAGGGAGGCAGAATTAAGGTCTCGCCCAGCTTATCGGGATCTTCATCCCGGTCAAACCCGGGGCCGTCAGTTGCCAGCTCAAACAGTACGCCGCCCGGCTCTTTAAAGTACACGGATTTAAACCAAAAGCGGTCGATCTGTGGCGAAGGGGACAGGCCGAATTGCAGCACGCGGTTGCGGATGGTCATTTCTTCTTCTGAGTCCTTCACGCGCCAGGCAAGGTGATGGATTCCTCCTGTGCCCCAACGCCCTAGACCGAGGGAAGCGTCCGCGTGTACTTCGATCAGCTTACCGGAAGTGCCGCCTTCAACCCCGAAACGCACCCAGCCGTCATCTTCTGAGATTCGTGTGTAGCCAAGCCCTTCGGTGAGCAGCATTTCGGTGTATTTGAGTTCACGTACCTGAAACCGCACATTATGCATACCGCGCAGCTGTTTTGCCGCAGGTACCGGACTTCTTTCCCATGCTGCGAAATCCCGTGCATCCTCATTTTCAGTTAAAGCAAGCCCCAATCCGTGCGGATCGGAAAAAACGAGGTGCTGTTCCCCGAAGCGCACTTCTTCACGTACTGATATTCCGTGTTCCTGCAGGCGCTCCTGCCAGTACGGCATTGAACCGTTAGGAATGGCGAAAATAACTTCATTTGCCATTCCTGCGCCGGTTTTTGCTGGCCCCATGGCAGGCCAGGGGAAAAAAGTGAGGTCAGTACCGGGATTCCCGTCCCTGTCAGCAAAAAACAGATGATACGTATCGGGTGCATCCTGATTAATGCTTTTTTTAACCAGACGAAGTCCCATCACTTTCGTGTAAAAATCAAGATTTTCCTGAGGGTCACCGGCAATAGCCGTGATATGATGTAATCCGTGTACGTTCGCTTTCATGATGAGTCTTATTGGATTTGTGTTTATATATTTCCCGAGCTAACGATGGCCGCCCAAAAAACGTTTGTTTAAACAAATAATTTTGCAAACAACTGTTATTCAGGAGTTAAGGTGATGGAGGAAGCTGGCAAGTACACCATCATCCTACACCGCACTGCACGGTCGTAATGGCTGGTATTTTATTTAGGGGGAAACACCGGGAACATCAGGGGTTGGGCGACAGCTCATGAGCGACCAAACCTAACCTGCATTGGTAAGCATATCTGATTACCATGTGGCAAAAAATAGTGTTGTCCTCCGGCCGCAAAGGCGCTTGCTATCAATATATTATTCCGCCTTTTTTTGTACTTTGATCTCATATTATTATTCAAAAGTAGCGGTTTGGATTTTGCTTACGGCAAAGTACAAGCTTAAGCTGTTCCTGTACTATTAAAATACTGATGTTTATGAGTCCTGTACCTGATTCGCCTCTGTTCGCTAAGTGGAAAACACAAGCTGAGAAATTTTTGAAAGGCGCACCGCTTGAAAGCCTGTTTTATGAAACGCCCGAAGGCATCACCATGAAGCCTATTTACACTTCGGAAGATCTTTCAGCCCTTCCCTGGAAAGACAGCCTGCCCGGGCAAGAGCCCTTCACCCGTGGACCGTATCCGACCATGTACACACAGCGACCCTGGACCATCCGGCAGTATGCGGGCTTCTCAACTGCAGAAGAGTCTAACGCTTTCTACCGCAAAGCACTTGCTGCGGGACAGCGCGGTTTGAGCGTGGCCTTCGACCTTGCAACGCACCGCGGGTATGATTCCGATCACCCAAGGGTAGAGGGCGATGTCGGAAAAGCTGGGGTCGCCATCGACTCGGTCGAAGACATGAAAATCCTGTTCGACGGCATTCCGCTCGACAAGATGTCGGTTTCCATGACCATGAACGGCGCCGTGCTGCCGGTGCTTGCAAGCTATATTGTAGCAGCGGAGGAGCAGGGCGTGACACAGGAACAGCTCAGCGGCACCATTCAGAACGACATCCTGAAGGAGTTCATGGTGCGCAACACCTACATCTATCCCCCGCAGCCTTCTATGCGGATTGTTTCGGATATTATTGCGCACACGAGCCGGTACATGCCGCGCTACAATTCGATTTCCATTTCAGGCTATCACATGCAGGAAGCCGGTGCGAACAGCGTGCTCGAGCTCGCCTTCACCATTGCCGACGGTCTCGAATATGTAGAAGCCGCCCAAACAGCCGGACTTGATGTCGATGACTTCGCGCCGCGACTCTCCTTTTTCTTCGCCATTGGCATGAACTTTCTCATGGAAGTCGCCAAGCTTCGCGCCGCCCGCACACTCTGGGCCGAAATGATGAAGAAGCGCTACAGTCCGAAAAATCCGAAGTCGCTTATGCTGCGGACGCACTGTCAGACTTCCGGCTGGAGCCTTACGGCGCAGGATCCGCTCAACAATGTTGTGCGCACAACCATTGAAGCCATGGCCGCCGTGCTCGGTGGGACCCAAAGTCTGCACACCAACTCTTACGACGAAGCCCTTTCGCTACCGACCGATACCGCTGCGCGCATCGCCCGAAACACACAGCTGATCATCTCTGAGGAAACCGATATCACCAAAACCGTCGATCCGTTCGCCGGATCCTATGCGGTGGAGTCTCTCACCATGGAGCTGGTCGAAAAGGCCCGTGCCATCATCGACGAAGTCACCGAACTGGGCGGCATGGCCAAAGCTATCGAAAGCGGCATGCCCAAAATGCGCATCGAAGAAGCCGCTGCCATCAAGCAGGCGGGCATCGATAAGGGGGACGTCACTATTGTAGGGGTAAACAAGTACCGGCTCGCAAAGGAGGATGACATCGAGGTGCTTGATATCGACAACACCGAGGTCCGCCGGAAGCAGATCGAGCGGCTTGAAAAAGTGAAGGCCGCCCGCGACAACGGCAAGGTCGAAGCTGCCCTGAACAAGCTGCGCGAAGCCGCTACGAATCCGGACATCAACCTTCTCGAAGCTTCTATTGAAGCCGCGCGCGTCCGCTGCACGGTAGGTGAAATTTCCGAAGCCCTTGAAAAAGTATGGGGCCGCCACAACGCTACCGCGCAAACCATTTCGGGCGTGTACGAAAGTGCCTACAAAGCCGACGACTCCTATACCAAAATCAAAAAAGCAATTGAAGCTTTCGCCGGACAGGAAGGTCGCCGTCCCCGCATGCTGGTCGTAAAAATGGGGCAGGACGGTCACGACCGCGGTGCGAAAGTTGTCGCTACCGCTTTTGCCGATATCGGTTTTGATGTGGACATGGGACCCTTGTTTTCCACACCGGAAGAAGCCGCGAAAATGGCGGTTGAAAACGATGTGCACGTTGTGGGCGTATCAAGCCTTGCCGCCGGGCACAAAACCCTGATTCCGAAGCTCATCAGCGAGCTGAAAAAGCAGGACGCCGGCGACATTGTTGTGATTGCCGGTGGCGTAATTCCGCCCAAGGATTTCGACTGGCTCCGGGAACAGGGGGTTGCAGCCGTTTTCGGACCTGGCACGCATATTCCTAATGCCGCCCTGGAAGTCCTGCAGGCCATTGAAAGCTCAGCCCAAAAAATGGCCTGAAGCATCCGTTTTTGCGCATTGACTTAGTCCAAAAAGGCCGCAGGCAAACCCTTCGGCCTTTTTGCGATTGGAGACCTCATCAAAAGGAAACTTCAGCAGAAAACTACCCTGACGCAAAACGAAAATATAACCGGCAGAATGGGGCAGTGTGCTCCGGCATATTCCAAAAAGGTATGCCGCGTGCGTTGCAGGCAACAGCGCTGCAAACGGGAGAATGTTGACGTACGCTGCGTTTTCTCTGCATCCGCATGAGCAGCGGTGTTGTGTAAGGACAGCGTAATTAACGGTTTGCAAAAAATAATCATCTCGCCGTGAATAATGCGGGATAATACAGCCAATAATGTCTGTGCTACGTAACTTTAGGATCCGCACCTAAAACTTCATCAAAAGCTAAATCACGGCACAATTCAGGCCGCTTTATTTCTATGAAACATTTCTGGGACGAACGCTACCGACTTCCTGAGTATGCCTACGGAACGGAACCCAATGTCTTTTTTAAAGAAAAACTTGCAACTCTCAGCCCCGGCAGGATATTGCTGCCCGGTGAAGGGGAAGGCCGCAATGCCGTTTGGGCCGCACAGCAGGGCTGGCAGGTCACAGCCATTGATTTCAGCACTACAGGCCGGCGCAAGGCCATGCAGCTTGCCAGAAAACAGGGCGTACAAATTGCGTATCAGGTAGAGTCGTTTCACAAAGTTACGCCCGAGCCTGAAAGTTTCGACGCAGCAGCGGTTATTTTTTTCCATGTGCCCGCCTTGTTCATGGAGCGCGCTTTTGCCAAAATTACCCAAAGCCTCAAACCCGGCGGCACCCTCATAGCCGAGCTGTATGCAGCCGCACAACTGGGACGCAACTCCGGCGGACCACAGTCGCCCGAGCTCCTATACACGCCTGAGCAAATTGCGCAATGGACCGAAGGCCTTCACCATCACGAACTCGTCCAAACGGAAACCGTCCTGAACGAAGGCCGCTTTCATCAGGGTGAAGCAGTCGTTATACGGATAGTTGCGCAAAAGCCGACGCCATAGCGTAAGCCTCAGCTGTCAGCTGTTCGGGTCTCATCCTTTCCGCTACGCTCAAGCTGATTGGTCTCGGTAACAATATTCTTCACGATCTCATCAAGCTTCCCGACCTCATCGCTGAGATGACCAAGGTACTGTTGAAGTTCTTCCGGCGTCATTTCCTCATCCGTCTGAATCATGTTGCTGATAGCCAGAATGTTGGCGATCGGGCGCCTTACCCCATGGGATTGCTGCCAGGCTATTTTACGCAAAAACATATTCTGCCGCAGGATGATATCCTGACGCCGCTTAAGCTCAGATACATCCTGCAAAATAATGATGGTGTACAGCTTTCCGGAATTGATGAAAACATTGTAGCTGCAACTCATCATCAGGGTCTGCCCGTCCGCTTTATTGATCTCTGTAAACCGTTCGTTTATAAGGGAAGCATCGCTGGCAGAAGCCGGGTCTGTGCGGTGCTGACCAAAATAGCGGATCAGGTCTTCGGCATAGGAAGCGCGCTGCGCCTCAGGAATCAGCGCGTCAAGTTTCAGGACCGTCGCCTCCGCCTCTGAAAATCCCAGCACGTTTTCAAACTGTTCATTCACATACGAGATCTGAAAACGATCGTCGGCAATCAACAGCGGGTGCGGGATGGCTTCGATGGTTTTGTTGAGACGCTCCTTGTTTTCGCGCAGCTCAATTTCGCGGGATTTTCGGTCGGTTATATCAGCAACATTTTGCGCGATACCGCTGATGTTTCCAGCCTTATCATACACCGGATAAATAAAATAGCGCCACCACTTGCCCCGATAATCCTTCTCAAAATAGGCCGTTTCACCAAGCAGTGCGCGCCTGTAATGCTGTTCAAATTCGCTGACTTCACCCGGCAGGATATACGAGAGTGCCGGCAAACCGGTCTGTTGGGGTTTCCCAAAAACCTGTTTCACCAAAGTCTCGGCCACCTTGTTGAAAAACAGCACCCTAAGCTCCTTATCTATGAAAGTTACCGCCTGATCGGCACTGTCATAAATGGCGCGCAGCATGCCTTCCTGAAGCCGGATTTTATCCTCTGTTTCTTTTCGTTTGGTGATATCACGGTTCAGAATAACCACCTTTTCTGCATCAAGCGGTGCGAGATTGGCCTCAAACCAGTTGTCCTGCCCGCTGCCCGCAAGACGGTACTCCACGCGGCGGGCAGACTCCCCCTGAGAGAGCTGCCGGAGAGCGGTACGGAAAGCAACCCGAACCCGCGCAGGCAGCAGACCCTGCAGGGCACTTTCTTCAAAACCTGCCGCGGGCACAAAACCCTGTTTGCCATCCTCCGCGTGTCCCCACTCCATAATATTGCCGTTCAGGTCAGCAATCAGCAGCATATCAGGAATGGCCGCAATAATGGAAGCAAGATAATCCCGCTGCAGGCTACTGTCGGTCGGCGCGCTCTTCGGAAGCACGCTGTTTTGCACAACCGGCACAAACAAAGCAAGTAAAAGCCCCTCATCACCACTTTTGTCCCCGAAATACAAAACTTCGGCCTCGACCGGATTTCCGGCTGTTGTAAACAGCGTGCGCAGCCCAAAAACGGCTTTGGGTACCTTCCCGCCCGCGGGACAATCCGGCTGCGCAGCATGTGCGCATAAACGCCTCAGGCTGCCATGCGAGCCGGACTGAATCAGGCCAAAAAGCGAAGGATATTCCGGCATATCCCCCATCAGCTTTTTGAAAGCGGGATTATAAGCCTTCAGATCGCCATCAGGCGTGATAACAGCGGCCGCTGAAACAAGTGAATTTTTGAGATAAGGGGGAAGCATTACAGCAAGTCAAATCAAATCAAATCAATAAAAAAGGGAACCCAGTCAGGCTTGTTTGTTTGGGTCTCAGCATGAAGGAATCATTCCTAACCCGCATTATTCACCAAGAAATTTTCTTGCTGGCAAGGCGAATCTGAAAACTGAGCGGAAGGGTACCTAAGTACCCTGAGCATGAGTTTTCAGATTCAACGCCGCCAGCGGGGAAATTTCGCAGTCTTTACACCACACTCAAATTTGGGCTACCGGTTTTTTTTAGCTAAGCCTAATGTAACTCATACTTAGCAAATAAATCCTGTTTAACTGTGAATAATGCGGGTTAAAATACGGCATATTTTGACTTTATTAACATGGCTAAGCTGCAAATCCGGATTTCGCAATCTGCGGCATCGCTGTTATTTTCGGTTTACGTACGCCTCATCACACAAAAACCCACTCATCTGAAAAAACCGCTGAGCCCATGACCAAATCAGAAGCCGAAAACTTGCTCGAAAGCTTCATCGAAAACGAAAACCTGCGCCATCACTGCCGCATGGTAGCTGCCGCCATGACCGCCTACGCCCAAAAGCTGGGCAAAAACGAGCAGCAAACCCACGAATGGTTCCTCGCCGGCCTGTTGCACGACCTCGACTGGGAGAAACACCCCGATGCCCATCCCAACTATGCCCTGACCGAAGTTTTTCCCCAATACGACTTGCCGGAGTCCGTAACCGAAGCCATCCGCGCACACGCCCCGGAACGCACCGGCAAGCAGCCCGAGACCGAAATCGAGCGCTACCTCTTTGCCTGCGACGAGCTCAGCGGTTTCATGCACGCCGTCTCCCTCATGCGCCCCGAAGGCTTTTCCGGCATGAAGGCCAAATCGGTCACCAAAAAGATGAAGGACAAACGTTTTGCCGCAAACGTCAGCCGCGACGACATCCGGCAGGGCGCGGAGCTCATCCAAACCGAACTGGCCACGCACATCCTGTTCCTCGCGGAAGTATTCGAAAGCAACCCCTAACCTCTGGCAGCCTCGCCATTTCCGGCTTTTTTATTTTTTTGGGAAAACCCCGTGAACATCAGGGGGTACGGGGTAGTTTGAAAGATCCCAAGCCTAAGATGGGTCCCTTGCTTTTTGGTGCCCGTGTCAGCCCTGCGGATGTCAGCCGCATGCCGGTATCCATAACATGCCATCCGTAAGGCCTCAAACATGAAATCCGGGAAAGCTACCGACCCAAAGCGTACAAAATGCCGCCCAGCAGGTGATCAAGAAACAGCGGCTCTTCAAAGGATTCTTTGGTGTGCCCCAGCCCCGTATAAAAAGCCCGCCCACCGTCGAAGTCGTGATACCACGCGATCGGGTGATTCCCGGGGTGATCGCTGCCCTCATAGCTGTCCGTATCGAGCCGCAACAGCACCTGGGTCGCTCCGCTGATAAAGCTGAAGTTGTACCACTCATCTTCCCGCTCCCAGCGCTCCGGCAAAGGGCGGGTTGCCGGATGATTCCTGTTGACCACCTCAAGTACAGCCTGCCTCACATTCGGGTTATTGGGATGATTGCTAAACCGCGCACCCACCAGCTCCCCGAACCACGGCCACTCGTACTCGGTGTCCGTAGCGGAATGCACCCCGGCAAATCCGCCGCCGTTTTGGATGAAAGCCTTAAATGCCTGACGCTGATCATCTCTTGAAAAAACATCTTCTGTCGTGTTCAGAAATAGCACCGCCTGATAGCGGCTCAGGTTATCCGGCGAAAAATAAGCCGGGTCTTCCGTGTGCTTCACGCTGAAGCCGTTGTCGGAACCCAGCCGCTTGACGGCCTCAACACCCGCCTCAATCGAATCATGACGCCAGCCGCTTGTTTTCGTGTAAACCAGCAGCCGGTCCGTTGCGCCTTCAACCTCAAGTTGCGTAGGCCCGCTGTAGTCTGATTGCTGATCTTGAGCGTCGCCGCCACAAGCAGTCAGGGCAAACCCAAGGGCGAAAAGCAGGAACGGCAAAAGGCTTGCGCAGGTCATTTCAAAGCATTTCATGGCAATCGTCAGTTAGGATTAGGATGAAAGGTGAAAAGAGAGGTAAAGCAAAGCCACAGCCCGTGCTGCGTTTCAGGCCGGAAAACTCAGCGCAGGCTTCGGGACACATCCTCCAGGAAAATCTCAAAAAACCGGTTTACGTCCGGCAGCACCTCGTTGAGCGTGTGACCTGCCGGGAGCAACATCAGCCGTAGCCGTTCCTGAAAATGATGCGCGAAACGGATGGCATTTTCCGGTGGGATGATTTCATCCTGCCAACCGTGTATCAGGCTTACGGGACAGCGCAAATCCGGCAGCGGCTCGGTCTCGTAACCGGGCATGAACACGGCAGGAGCCATCAGAAAGATGCCGGACGGCCGCAGCTCCTCCGCAAGTTCGCGGGCCGCAAGCAGACTCACCGCGCCGCCCATGCTTGAACCGACCAGAAGCCAGGGCGTGTCCGGATGTTCGGCGGCAAAGTCCCGAACCCTGCCTATCAATCGGGCCGCCCGTACAGCCGGATCGAACGTATCGGTGTAGTCCAGGCTCTCAGCGCCAATGCCGCGCTTTTCGAGTTCCGCCCGAAGCTGTTGGATTTTCAGACCATTGGGCCCGCTCTCCTTCCCGTGAGAAAAAAATACGTGCATGCCGTGTTCCCTGTGCTGGGTTTTAGCAGTGACTAATGGCCTTAATCTCGGTACGGCGCAGGGCTTCGGCTATGGTTTTGTTGCGCAGCGACTGCACAAATGCCACGAAGGTGTCAAGGTCCTTCTGCACATTGGCAATCCCAACCGAAACGCGGGTTGCGCCCCGCATACGGCCCAGATACTTCACCATATCAGGCAGGGAGTGCCGGTCGCGGCTCGCGAAATAGCGTGCAATTTCCTCGGTTGAGACGCAGGAGTTGATCTCGTCAATCCCCGGATTGCAGAAACAGCCGGACCGTATCGAGATTTTGCGCTCATTCGCCAGCCCTTCCACCTCCTGAAACGGGTACAGTTTTCCTTCGCGATCGAAGAACGTGAGCACGAGACTTCCCCCGCGGTTTTCGAACGTTTCGGGTCCAAACAGCCGCATGACCGGTTTGCCGTTATCGTGCCGGATAGCCCGAAGCTGCCCGGCCAGCCATCCGGCCATGGATTTCACCCGGGCCGAAATCCGCTCCATGCCGATGTTTTCGAGATAGGCGAGTCCGTGCGCGACCGATGGAATCATATTGTAGTTCAGGGTGCCGTCTTCGAAGCGCTCGTGCCCGTCGGCCAGGTGCTCTTTTTGCTCAGCAACGGAAACAAGGGTCACGGTGCCGCCGGCAAACCAGCTTTTCCGCAGCTTTGCAAACGCGCTCTTTTTCAGCAGCAGACAGCCGATACCCGTAGGAAAGCCGAACATCTTGTAAAAGGATACCGACACGAAATCGGGCTTCCATTTGCTCAGGTCGAGCCGGGAAGTCGGCACAAAAGCAGCGCCGTCGAGCAGCACATCGTAGCCCAGTGCCTGCGCCCGCGCAATCCACTCCAGCGAATGCTGCACGCCCGACACATTGCTCTGCGCGGGGAAAGCGAACAAATTTGGCCCCTCGCTCCGGCCTTCCTCCAACAGCTCTTCAAGCCGCTCCTCGTTGATTTGCAGGTCTTCCATGTTGAGCGGCGCATACAAGGTGCGACCGTTGCGGCGCTTCACAAACTCACGGATACCGTTCACCGAGTTGTGATTGTCGCTGAGCATCAGCAGCGTGCTTTGTTCGCTGAAAGGGTAGCTTTCCCCCACAAGCTTCAGCGCGGCGGTCGCGTTGGTGGTAAAAATGCAGTAGTAGTCGTCACTCGCCTTGAAGAAGGACAGAATTTTTCGCCGGGTATCTTCCACAAGCTGCGTTGCCAATTGCGAAGTCGGATTGGTGGAATGCGGATTGCCGAGCACGGACTCAAGCAGCATTTTATGGTGCGCTTCGATCAGGCCGCGCGGATTCAGGTTGCCCCCCGTAAAATCGAGATAGGTATGTCCACCGGCATCGAGATTAGCGTATTCGGTGTGCCGGATGGTCTCGAAAAAGGATTCATCGGGCAGCGGCAGGCCGGCTGTTGTGGCTGTTGCTTGTACGGTTTCGGGAGCTGTCGTGGGGTCTTGCATGGTTCCGGATGGTGTTAGATGATTGCATAGTTTTGCCTGATTCCGCCCGGTGCTGTGCGCAGGGTTTTGCGGTTTCAGTATCTTTAGCGGAAGATACACCTATGCCCTGCATTTGCAAAGCCCTGTAAAAGCCCACGTACCTTTGAGTACCGCACATTAGCAGGCTCCTGCCTCAATCAAGTAAAACCTAAATGCCCTGTTTTCGTTACTGTGTCCATATTTTTAACCAAAACCCATGCCTCCAAACCTGACCTTCCTGCATGACCCGCTCCAAACCGCCCAAGCTTAAGCTCAGCCCCGAACCTTTCGACCAGCTCCTCGACCGTCTCGGCCTAATCATTACCGTAACCTACTCGCTCATGGTGCTGATTTCCATCAGCGTGCTGCCCGAGCAGGTGCCGCAGCATTTCAACCTCTCGGGAGAAGTTACTGCAACCGGCTCGCGCTACCTCTTGCTCATACTCCCTTTATTCGGCTCTTTGACCTTCATAATGCTGTACTTCCTGAATAAAGCCCCGCATACTTTTAATTACACGGTGACCATCACCGAAGAAAACGCCGAACACGAGTACCGCAAGGCCACCCGTATGATCCGCTGGATCAACCTGATCTGCGCCCTGATTTTCGGCTTCGTGAGCTTCAGCGTCATCTCTACCGGACTTGGCTTTACAACCGGACTGAACAGCTTCGTGATGTACTTTCTCATGGTCTCGCTGTTCGGAGTAATCGGCTATTACCTGATCTACGACCGCATCCACAAAAACAGGCACTGAGTGGTTTTGGGGAGCTGTTTCGAGCGCCTAAGCTTTTGCAGTTTGAAGCTGATTTCCGTATCATAAAGGGTGAAAATTTTACGCCTGCGGGCGTTTTTTCATGTTTGATACATTTTTTTCGGAAGGCTGACTTCCGTTCCCGATCACTTTTTAATTGATTTCATCTGTTGTTCTGTGTGCACGCTGATGACCGATGCAAATCCGCCCTTTTCAATGAAGCCCGTTTCTGTTTGCTCCGCTGTCTCCGGCAAGACGGTTCCGCCGGAACTCCCTTTATCAGCCCGTCCGGCAGTACTTATCAGCCGGTGGGCTTTTCTTTTTTTGTGGTGTTTGGGGGTGATGGCTTTGCAGCTCGTACCCGCGGTATCAGTCGTAGCGCAGTCCGCCGGACAAACAGAACGAATCCTCGAAATCAAGCAAAGCGGCAATTATCATTGGGGGGAGGCTTTTCACGAAAACCGGGAACAGGCCCTAAGCCTTGCGCGGCAGGATCTGATTGAGCGGATTGTCGTTTTTGTCACTTCGGAATCGGAAGTGCGGGTCAGTGAAAACGATGAAGCGTTTCGCTCTGAAGTAATGATGCGTAACCGCAGCATCAGCCGCATGGAGCTGCGTGGCGCCGGACACATCGAAGTGCAGCGGCGCGACGGCAGCTGGCGCACAACGGCCTACATCAGCCGGGAAGATTTCGCACGAACCCTCGACATCGAAGCCGGTCGTATACGTACAGCCCTTTCGCAGGCGCAAACCATGGAAAGTCTGGGCAATATCAACGGTGCGATGGCCATTTGGATGGATGTGCTCGCTGCCGCAAGCTTTTTTCCGGAGCCTGTTTTTGTCAGTGCTTCAGCAACTGGTCCGGATTCGGATAATCAGGTCGAAGCAGGCTTCATCAGCCGGGAGCGTATCCTGCACTGGTTAAATGCCGCAGATATCAGCGTGCGTGACGTGCGCAACCAAAGCGCAGGCGAAAACATCGAAATGTATCTCGATCTGGAAATTCGCTTTGGCAATCAGCCCGCTGAGCTGATTGAAGCCGCTCTCGACCGGCGCGACACCGCACTGCATACAGTCGCCGGGGGCTTTACGTCAGTTTATGTGGATCAGCCGCGAAGCAATGCCCGTGAAACCCTAACGCTTCGGCTGATGCCATCAGCGGGCAGCGGCATGAATGAAGAAGCCGCACTTGTGCTGGAGCGCATCCGCCCGGTGAGCCGGCGAAGTGTTTCTGTTGACTGGCGCCCGGCCCTTCCCATTGATATTGAAACCGTGGCCCTGAGCGGCGGAAGGGTACGCCTCATTCCGCACACGCCCAACCTGAGCGTTTTCAACCTGCGGTGGAACATAGACGGTCGCAGTACTTCAGAAACAACACCGGTTGTGACTTTTCAGCCGGGCTCAGATGTGGCGGAAGTCAGCCTGCGCCTTAATAACAATGAACAGCTCAGCGTGCAGAAAAGCATACATCGAAGCGGTCGCATAACGGCCGTTTCAGGACGGCAGCAGCCCCGCCCCGGGTTGCGCGATACCCAAACTTCAACACGGAACCCCTGGCGGGCTTCAGACACCCCCCCGTCTGAAAGCCCGTCTGCCGCAGACGCAGCCGTAACATCGGTGCTTGATGAGTTGCTCCGTATCCGCATTGGCGATCAGCTAATCACACACCTTAACAGGCTGCAGGAAGAAGGCCGGCTACTCGTCGGCAACCGCGGCGACATGCCTGAAGCTGCACAGAGTTATGTTGCGGTGATCAACCCCGTAAACCGCCGCGTTGAAGCCGTGCTGAGTCCGGCCCATAACGGCCTGCGCACCCGCCTCCCCGGTACCACAAGCTTCACCGAAAACGAAATCCCCGAACGCTTCCGCAACATGGGCACCGTTTGGTTTTACTTCACCGAACCCTGATGCAGGCAATGAGTAATTTACCTGCAAGGTCAGCTGTTAAAACAAAACCTTATTTTCTTCCCTATTCTTTCAGCAACATGTCTTCTTCCATCCGGCTCCGGCACCTTCCTTTACACGTGACATCCATCCGTACGCTTGTTTTCTTTTTGTTTTTGGGGATGATGGTTTTCCAGCCCATAACGCAGGTTCTTGCGGCATCCGATGACTCAGCCGATCCACCCACTGAGATACGGGTAAATGTGGCGGATTTTACCGATTCTGTCTTTCGGGCTGTGGTGGAGCGCAATGCGACAGCATTCCTTACGGAAATAAACCGGGCGTACAGCTTACAGCGCCGGCCAAACTTCGGGGCTGAAACAAGCGGTACTTTCGACGCGGTCGGTATGGGCCGGCTTTGGAGCGTGAGTCCGTTTTACGTGTATGATGACATCATCATTGAGCAGCTCGCCCGTCGTTCTGACGGCAGCTGGGAGATGCGGAACCTGCCGCTGATGCTGCGTGATGCTGACGGTGCCGAACACTACGAAGAAGGGGTGCTCGAATTTGAAGCCGACGGGCAGGTACGCGGCCTGCGTCTTGCCCTGCCCGCACACCGCTATCAGGAGCTCATCCGCGCTGCCGACAGCAGTGTCGATCATGAAAACCGGATGATGATCATCAGTTTTCTGGAGATTTTCAGGACGGCCTTCAATCAGAAGGACATCACTTTTATAGAGCAGGTGTTCAGCGATGAGGCGCTCATCATTGTTGGGCGGGTCGTAGAAAATACAGGTCGCAGTTCCGAGTATGAGCAGCAGGTCGAATTCCTGCGCTTCAACAAAGAAGAATACATCAGCCGCCTGCGCAATGTGTTTGCCCGTAACGCCTGGATTGATGTGGGTTTCGAAGAAATCGACATCTTCCGTCATCCGCGGCACCCGCACATGTACGGCGTTTCCCTGGTGCAGTTTTACAACTCCGAAATTTATTCCGATGTCGGCTATCTGTTCCTTCTTATTGATTTTAGTGCGGATGAAGAACCCCTGATTCATGTCCGTACCTGGCAGCCCAAGCAGGCAACCCCGGAAAGTAACCGCTTCAGTATGGGCGATATCGAGGTTTTTTAGATGGAGGGCTGATACTATGGCATCAGCTTGTTTGTCTCAACACTAAGCAGGGTGTAGGCAGGTAGCCGGTGCCCGCGCCTTCCTGTTCGGGTGTCTCCGACGGACACATCATGCCTGATTTGCTCGACGGCGGTCGGCGGACCGCAGACGGCAGACCGCGGGGGGCTTCCAGGCATTTAAGGGCGTCAGTGTTTTTTGCCGAGAAGAGTGAGAAGGGGGGTTGCGTGGGTTTGGGATTTGGGTGGATGCCGGAAAGTATCGAGCCGACTCGTAACCCATGATCCGGTAAAAAGCCCCGGCGGGGCGGCATATCACAGCCCGGGGTGCTAACCCTGCGGTCAGTCAGGAAATGCCCACACATAAAAAGAGCTCTGAAAGAGCGGCATACCATCGATGCCTGAATCTGATTTTGGGCGTTGGTCTGACATCGGAGGTATGCAGCCCCTTCAGGGCTTTGTTTGGGGGTGTGCGGTAATCACAGGGTTGGCACCCTGTGCTTGGGTATGTCGCCCTTTCAGGGCTTTTTTGTTTATGAGTGAGAATGGCAAGGGCGATAAAGCCAAACAGAATCTTTTGATTCACGAGCTATTATCGTGACCAAACCGGACGTGCCCTGTAGGGGCACCCGGTGGGTAGAAACCGGGAAACGCCCCAAAATAAGAGCGTGCCGTAGGTACGCCCTGTGCATTCAGGTGCACATCAGGAATCCGATGTTTTCAAACTCAGCCGAAATATTCCCGACAGGGCACAGCAATGGCCGTCAGTCCATCTTGTTCAAACCGGTCGTGCTGATTCAGGGTGATGATGTGGCCTTCCTGCAAGCCAAAAAACCGGAGGGCTTCAAAAAGGCCATTCAGCTCCCGCTCAAGATTATCAGCCGTCAGCTTCAGACAAACCTGCATCACCTCCGCAGGCTGACCTTTTTCAAGCGCGATAAAATCACACTCACCTTTTTTCCTGAAATAGGCGATTTCCTTGTACCGGCGCCTCAGAAACAGAAACACAAGATTTTCAAACAGCGGACCCAAATCAGACGTGAATGACTTTGAGTTGACCTGTACGAGTCCGGTATCAATCGCATACACTTTCCGCGGGTTGACGTTTTGTTTCTTAACCGAATAGCTGAATTTGGGCACAAAGAAAAAGAGCCATGATTGCTCCAAATGGGAAAAATACTCCATCATCGTACTTGTTGCGCTGATGCCGATTTGTGACTTGAGCTTGTTCGCGCTCACCAGTCTGCCCGTGTTCGATACCAGGAAAAGGGCAAGCCGCTGCAGCGATTTCACATCCCGAATGCCGTAGCGCACGGCGATATCCCGGATCAAAATGTCATCAAACAACTGATGCAGCACATCGTCATTTCCGCTTTTGAGATATTCCGGGAACCCGCCCTGATGCATGTAGTCCTGAAACATTGCATCCGATGGAGGCTGATTCCTGAATCGCAGGAACTCCTGCCATGAAAAAGGGAACAGTTCCGTGCTCAGATGCCTGCCGGTCAGCCGGGAGCCCAGTTCCTGACTCAGTAGGGAAGCGTTAGACCCTGTGACGATCAGCTTACAACCCTCATCAAGCTTCTGACGCACATACAGCTCCCAGCCTTCCACGACCTGTATCTCATCAAAAAAGTGCACCTTTTGTCCGGATTCCTGCAGCAGATCATCGAGCCGCGAAAAATCCCGGAGGTCGAATCCGTACAAGCGGGGATCTTCAAAATTCAGAAAAAAAGCATCCGCATAATCCCCGCGCAGCAGCTGATGCATGAGCGTACTTTTCCCGCACCGGCGGATGCCTGAGATAATCAGGGCATGCGTATTGGGTTGGGGCAGCCGGTGCAGGGCGTCTCGCGCGAGCCCCGTTTCACGGTCCCGTAAATTCTCCCGCTGCGCAGCCGCGACCTCTGCGATGGTTGTTTTGGCAATCATGTCGTTTAGTTATTTGTTGCTAAACTACAATTTAGTTTGATATTAACAAACAATAATGTTGTTTACTATCAAACAAATTTTGATTTGTTCTTGCGGGATCACCATTTCATCATGTAAAAAGCCCCGGCGGGGCGGCATATCACAGCCCAGGGTGCCAACCCTGCGGTCAGTCAGGAAATGCCCACACATAAAAAGAGCTCTGAAAGAACGGCATATCATCGGTGCCTAAATCTGGTTTTGGGCGTTGTTCCGGTATCGGAGATATGCCGCCCCTTCAGGGCTTTGTTTGAGGGCTTGCGGTAATCACAGGGTTGGCACCCTGTGCTTGGGTATGTCGCCCTTTCGGGGCTTTTTTGTTTATGAGTGAGAATGGCAAGGGCGATAAAGCCAAACAGAATCTTTTGATTTATGAGCTATTATCGTGACCAAACCCGTCGTGCCCTGTAGGGGCACCCTGGAGTTTGGCTAAGTTCTGATGCTAATCATGGCCGATAAAGCCGGGTTTAGCAGTTTTAGGTGGTTCTGCTTTCGGTACCTTTTGTTCATGAAGCCGTCAAAACTCACCCCTATGGCTTTGCTGTAGTATTCCGCCCTGAAGCGGTTACAAATGTCTCCTGTCGTCCACCTGCTGTTTTCTTTCTCGGGGTACCACTTGGCACGTTGCAGCATTTGGACCGGTGGATCATTCTGCCTGCTGCAGTGTTCAGCGGCAAGCAGTAACAGACTGTACACCGCTGTAACAAACTTAGGTACACCTTCGGCGGAGTGCTGGTTGCGCACCTGTGCCTGCCCGCAGCCCATCAGGGTTTTCTGCTCTCGAAAGTTGACTTCAATCTCCCAGCGCCAAACATAAGCCTGAAGCAGGGTTTGCAGCGGTAACTTCAGGTCATTGGTTATCAGAAAGGCGGGTTTACGGTACAACAGGTTCGCCCCTTTAGCCAAGCGGTACCCAAGAGGACTGATAATAATAAGCTTGAGTAGCTGGTGCCCGCCCGCAGGCTTCCACTTAACGTTTTCTACTACCTTTAATTTAAACTCGTGCTCCTTGCCTGCCGCGAAAGCTTTGACCTTCTGCCAGCTTACCTGATCACTGGTACGAATCTGGTCCGGAGTTAACTTAGGCTCCCCGTACAAGCGCCGCCGCCCTGTGTCAGGCTGGTCAGCAGGTGGATCATAGATTTTAGCGTCTTTGCGGACCCTGCCGATGAAGGTTGTATGCGCCGGCAAGTTTTGGATTACTTCGCGATTGGTATACCCCCCATCAAAACTTACAAGCAGGTGACGTGAGGCTGATCCCAACTCGTTGAGGCGCTGGCGCAATGAACCCACCAGCTTTGCGCCAACACAGCTTATCCTGCTTTTCTTTTTAGCTTCTTTGTAAGCGTCCTTTTGCAGCTGATCCGCATTACGGCCGGGTTTAACCGGCATGGGCGCATGGACAAAACTCACCGGTATACTCCGTGCCTGACAAAGCTGCGAAGAGGCCGGGCAGGCGATACTGGCCTGTACAAAGCGCTGTGCCCAGATAAAATTGGTGTGGAAAGCGGGTCCAAGCGGGTCTCGCTGCCATTTCGCACCATGTACTTTGCGTCCTGTTTTTTTCAGCAGGGTATCGTCGATATGGGCAATGACCGGAGCGTTGTCAGGCGCCAGGCTGACATCCAGCAGGTCCTGCGGGTCAAAGCGCTGCTTGCTGAACATCCGGTAAGCGGCCGTCCAGTCACAGAACTGGTTGCCGCTACCGCTCAGCATGCCTGTGAGCGTGCGCTTACCGCCACAATTAACCAGACCGTAGGCAAGATCGTGTACCAGTCTTTGCATTTTGGGCGTCAGTTTACTGTGAGTGGATTCGTGGAGCAGGCTGTCAAACTGGCTTGTCAGCGCGTTTGAGGCAGTTTTTTTTTAAGGCTGCTGACGAGTTTGGCGTCGCGCTTAAGAACCATATGCTGCTGGTCATCGATGATCCATTCGATGGTTTCGCCTTTTTGGAATTCCATAGCTTCAGCCACGGCGGCAGGCATATTGACATACCACTGCTGGCTGGCTTTGCGGTCGATGCGTTGAATTTTGGTAGGATAGCCCATATGCGGTAGGATTTAAGAATAATCTAGTGATATAACTAGGTAATAATATCCTAAAAAATCCGGTCATATGCATCATAGACCGGGATTTTTTTTACGAAAAACTCAAAAATACAAGCAAAAGCCAAACTCCAGAGGGTACCTAAGTACCCTGAGCATGAGTTTTAAGCTTCAACGCAGCCAGCGGGGAAATTTCGCCGTCTTTACACCATACTCAAATTTGGGCTACCGGTGTATTTCACTAAGCCAAATTTAAATATACATTTAGCAAATAAATCTTGTTTAATTGTGAATAATGCGGGTTATGGGAAGATTCCCATGCGCTCGTACACCATGCCAACCTTTTTGATGGCACTGATGAAAGCTGCTGTGCGCAAATCGGTATCATGAAATTTACGCAGCTCGTTAATTTCGTTGTAGGCGGTAATCATGGTGTCCTCCAGTCCGGAGTCAACGAGATCGTACTCATTGGCCCCGTGCGCAAGTTTACCGATCTCCTCATCCGAAAGATTGCGGTTCGTCATGTTCTGCATGACATCGAGCAACCTGCGGCTGGCATTTTCCTCAAACCTTCGGTCCATTCTGCCAAACCGTACGTGCGAGAGATTTTTGAGCCACTCGAAATAGGATACCGTAACACCTCCTGCATTCAGGTAATTATCGGGGATAATAAGTGCGCCCCGGTCTTTAATGATATCATGTGCCTGCTGTGTTGTTGGTCCGTTTGCGGCCTCAGCAATAATTTTGGCTTTAATCCGCGGGGCATTTTCACCGTTAATCTGCCCTTCGAGTGCAGCCGGCACCAGAATGTCGCACTCCAGCTCGATGGCCGCACGGCTGTCGCTGATCAGGGTTCCCCCCGGGTAAGTTGTGATGGTTTTATGCTCTTTGCGGTGATTATCAAGCGCGATAATATCGATACCGTCTTCATTGTAAATGGCGCCATCCCATTCACAAACAGCGATAATTTTCGCGTCGGCTTCCATCAGGTATTTAACAGAATGGAAGCCCACGTTGCCAAACCCCTGCACGATTACACGCTTGCCGGCAAGACCGGTGGTGAGTCCGAGTGCCTGCATGTCTTCTTTGTTTTCGCAGGCTTCCCGCACGCCAAAAAATACGCCGCGGCCAGTCGCTTCGGTTCTGCCGCGGATACCTCCCAAACCAACGGGCTTACCGGTAACGCAGCCCTCTGCATTCAGTGAAGGGTTGACCGCTTTGTAGGTATCCACAATCCAGGCCATCTCCTGCTCTCCGGTACCGTAATCGGGGGCCGGGACATCAATATCAGGGCCGATAAAGTTTTTGCTCACCAGCTCAAAGGTAAAACGCCGGGTGATACGCTCCAGCTCCGCGGATGAGTAGTTCTTGCGGTCTATTTTAACCCCGCCTTTGGCACCGCCAAACGGCACATCCACAACCGCACACTTGTAGGTCATTAGGGCGGCAAGCGCTTTAACCTCATCTTCATTCACCATCATACTGTAGCGAATCCCCCCTTTGGTAGGCAGCTTATGATGGCTGTGTTCTGCCCGCCATGCGTGAATGGTTTCAATTGAGCCATTATCGCGTTTGAGCGGGAAAGTGAAATGGCATACCGTGTTACAACCTTTGATCTGTTCCAACAGACCATCGGTGAACCTGACATATTTCGCAGCACGATCGAAATTCAGGTTCACCTGTTCAAAAAAACGTAAGTTTTCCATTGGTGAGAATATTAAAGGATATGTAGTTGAATCGTTAAAAAAGCGCTTCCATAAGAAGCCATTAAATCAGGTTTTGTTTTTCTCTGTGTGATGTGGTTTATCTCAGCCGAGAATTTTCTTTTTCAGCTTACCCCAGAATCCACCCTGATCAGGAGCCTTCTTTTCTTTTTTCTCAGGCAGGTTCAAGCTGCTTTGCTGCACCTGTTCAATCTTTTTCTCTTGCTGCTGAATAACCTCCCGCCTGTCGCCGGTCTGACGCGGTTTTCTTCTCCTGCTTTGTCCTCTTTTGCCCGGTCTTTTTCCGCTGCGATCGCCAGCTTTGGACTTGCTGCTGTTCTTTGAATCAGCGCTGTTATCGCCGGAGTCTTTCCCGTCATTATTTTTTTTCCCGCGCGGCTTGCGCTTCCTGGGCTTGTTCCGCTTTTTTTCGGGCCCGCCGCCTTCACCCTTGTTGTTGCTACTATTCTCTTCCCCATTCCGATCTGATTTATTATCAGAAGTATCGGGCGTGTCGTTATTTCCTTTTTTCTTTCTTCCGGAGCGCGGTCGTCTCGGACGTCTTTTGCGCTTGTTTTTTTTAGCTTGTTCTGATGATTCGCTGCTTGCGGAAGCTTTTTCTTCCTCATCTGATCCTGAAGTTGATTCGGCACTTTTCTCAGCCGGGGCTTCCTGCCTTGCGTGAGACTTCTGATCCGTTTCTCCGGAAGAAGTCCGGTTTCTGCTGCCATTCCGGTCATTGTTTCCGTTTCCGCGCCCGCGGTTCCGGCCACCCCGGCTCCTGCCACGCCCCCGGCCTTTGTCATCGTCATCAGACGCCTCATCCTGAGAACCCTGACCTGCGATTTCGTCCGGCAGCACGCCTTCCTTGATTTCGAGACCTTTGGCGTCCATAATTTGCAGCATAGCGCGCCAGTCGCGTCTTGACACAAATGTAATGGCCGTACCCGTTGATTCCGCCCGCGCTGTGCGACCGATACGGTGAATGTAATCGTCCTCGTCATTTGGCACATCGTAATTGATGATGTGTGAAATGTTATCCACATCAATGCCGCGGCTCATAACATCGGTAGCTACAATTACTTTGGTTTTACCGCTTCTGAAGCGATCCAGGGTAGCTTCACGGTCTTTTTGTTCCCTGTCGCCGTGCATGCTTTCAACCGCAACGCCCATTTTATTAAGGGAGCGCGAGAGCAAATCAACCCCCCGCTTGGTTGATGCAAAGACGATGGCGGAATGCCACTGCTGCGATTTAAAAAGGTGAATGAGTAAATCCTTCTTACGGCTGTCATCTACCTTATAAAAATACTGATCGATGCCTGCAGCCGGTGCAATCCTGCCAACGGCTATGCGCTCAAAGCCACCTTGCGTAAACTCCTTCGCGAGACTTTCGATCCTTGGGTTAACCGTCGCAGAAAAAAGCAAGGTCTGTCGTTTGGAAGGAATACGGTTGATGATGCTGCGTACATCCGGCAAAAAACCCATGTCAAGCATGCGGTCTGCTTCATCAAGAACGAGCACATCGATATTGCTGAAATCGTAGGTCGTGATTTTCATCTGATCGAGAAGCCTGCCCGGCGTTGCAACGACAACGTTGACCCCTGCTTTCATGGCTTTTTCCTGTGCAGCCCAGTCAGAACCACCGTAAACCGAAGCACTGGAAATGTTCGCATGATAGCCCAGTGCCATGAACTGCTCATCAATTTGCTGGGCAAGTTCCCGCGTAGGTGCCAGCACCAGCGCCTGAATGCCGGATTTCCGGCTCGATGAAATTTTTTGCAAAACCGGAATTACGAAGGCAGCGGTTTTACCGGATCCGGTAAAGGAAGTACCGAGTAAGTTTTTGCCGGCTAAGGCAATTGGAATAGCTTGTTGCTGGATTTCTGTGGGCGTATCAAAGCCCATATCGAGAATCCCGTCCAGCACCTCATTTGAGAGGTTTAAATCAGTAAATTTCAAGTTGTACGTTATTAAGCGTGATATTTTGGGATCCTAAGTCCGAAGAAAGCATTTATGCTCAGTATTTTATAAACTGAAGGCCTTCGTGCACTGATGTGCTGCGATGTTTCTTTATGCTGCGGAAAACGAGTGTGGGTTTAAATTTTTCCCGGGTACCAGCGTCAGCCACTAAAGCGCGTTGGGTGCTGAAAAAAGAGATGACCTTTGAGGTATCAATCAGTTGAAAATCAAAAAAGGAGCTGTTTGACGTGCTGCGGCTGCTTTTCTAAGCGAATGCCGGATAAGCTGCCTGATGCGCAAATCCGGTCTTTTATTTAATAAATTTGAAGTCGCTGAGAAAACCTTCGCATTAGTTCAGATTTAGGATTTTAGTGTATGAAAATGACTTCGTAAGATAGGCAAAAGCCGTCAATATTTACAGCTTACGCCCCGGTGCGTTTTTTTCGCTTGATTTTGCTGGTAATATTTTCTCCTGCCAGGGCAGCGCTGTAAAATCCGGAGAGGGTGAGCCGGGGGTGTGAGATGTACGCTTCGGTAAAACTGATGGTGAAGCTGACCCGCATAATTCGCAACGAAATCTATCCTTTTACTAAATGAGCTATCGCAGGCTTGCTCCTGATGGTGCGGGACAGCGGCTCTTTGTTCAAACCAAACGAAAGACACAAAAAAAGCTACAGAAAGTGCATATATGCTCTTCTCTGTAGCCTTGGACCCGGATTATTTACGATAAGATTTATAAGCTGATGTAAGTCTGAATTATCAACTTGTTATCCATGTACAGCACTTAATCAAGGCAGGGGGACAATTAGCGGGCTGCCTTAAATATCCCGGATTAGATTTTTCGGAGATAATTGTTGGTCAGCTCCCTGTCGCCTTAATCTTGTCAGCTTCTAAGCCTTCAGATCCGCTGATCGCCGGTTCTCCGTTCTTGTCTTCTTTTTGCTGTTCTTTCAGATACTCTTTGTATCTCTCCCCATAGACTTTGGTCATGACTTCATCCCTGAAAGTTTTGGCGAGCTCAAAAGCGCGTTCTTCACCATATTTCTCAATACTCCATTGCCGGTTTTTGATTTTCCCGGGTTCAGGAGACCAGGTAACCTGATAGTACTCATTTACCTTCCCGCTTTTGAGGGTTTTTTTCGTTTTGCTCACACCAACAACGCCTGATTTATTTCTTTTGTCACGCGTAACAAACCGACGGATTGGCTTATCCGGTATTTTGCTAATGGTTTCAAGCGCAAGCTCCCGGGCCTTCTGAGCAAACTTAAGGGCCCGTTCTTTACCATTGTATTTGCTGTCGGAGTACAGCTTCGAGTAGGTTTTTCCGTTTTTATAGACCCTTACGTACCAGCCGTGGGTGCCTTTTGAGTCTATCCGGCTGATACCCTTCATGTTTTTAGGTCTCCGTTTTGATTTTTTTTGAGAAGACGATTTCCTGACTGATTTATCAGACAAAGGATTTTTGGTCATTTCCATAAGTTTTGCCGCTTTTTTGAGTTTAGAAGCATATACCTGTTGTGCGTCTGTTTGATGATAACAGTGCATTTGAGCCTAAGCACTAACTATGAGATTCATATATACCTGTATTTGCTTTGTGCTTAATAAGCTACGGTAAAATACGTAATTTTATACCAAGTACAAATACGTAGTTATTTCGTTTCACCTTTCTCCCGGTGTGGCATACGCTCCTGAAGGTGAAGACCGGAAGGTTTTCGATTTGATTGTAAGCCAACGGTCACTAAATTAAAGACTTACCCTAATCGCCTTTTCATTATGATTCTTTTGTCATCCAAATGTACAACCGTACTGCTGTTGCTGTTTTCAATGTTGTTTTTTCACAGCTGCAGTTCAACGAACCAACTTACAGACGAAACCCATGAGAGCATGTCCGAACCACTTACACTTGCGAAAGGCAATTATGCCCCGTATCAGCCTGCCGGTGAAGAACCGCTCTATCAGCTCGTTATCACTTCGCAAGAGGCGTATGATGAATTCAGGCTGAAATTTGAAGAGGGTGGATTTGGTGAAAGCCTACCCGAGGTTGATTTCGACCGGCACATGGTTGTTGGGGTATGGATGGGCGAAAGCAACAGCTCCGGCTTTGATACTGAAATCGTAGGGTTTGATACGACTGATTCCGAATTTAATATTTGGGTTCGCAATAAATATCCGGATCCTTCCTGCGCATATCTTACTGTGATTACAACTCCTTTCCATATCGTAGCCCTGCCCAAAACGGAGCTTCCGATTACATTCATGTCAAACAGGGTTATGGACAGCTGCGACTAAAAGTTGCGGTTCGCGTGTGAAATGCTGCGCTCAACCGCTTAATCGTGCTTAACTTTGGCGATAAATCAGATTTATAAATTATATTATTATGTATATATTTCTGATTCCAAGCTCTTCTACACATTCATTAGATTATTTTAAGTATGCAATTATTGTCACAAGGTGCGCAGTACACGATCTCCGCTATCATAGCGCTGGCCCGTGAACCAATGGGTAAGGCTGTTTCTGCCGGTGACCTTGCACGCCCTCTTAACTGTCCTGCAGCCTATCTTTCACAAACACTTGCCCGGCTTGTGCCTCATAAGATCATAGATACCCGCAGAGGTCTGAACGGAGGTGTATATTTGCTCAAGGAACCCAAAGATATTCGCCTGATTGATATCGTTAACGCGATTGATGGCAGTGATTTTTTTGAAAAGTGTTTTCTGGGTATTCCGGGCTGCGGTCATATAGAGCCTTGTCCGTTTCACGAAACATGGGCAAATATGCGTACAGAAATTCAGATGTGGCTGGAAAACACAACAATTGAAGACGCAAGCTCCGGAATGACAGAAGAATGGTTTGATCTGCGCCTGAAGTTTGACCGACGCAGATAGGGATTGTTCCGGCATTGACCTGAATTGCACCGCATTTTTTGAGATGAAGCCTTCAGCTGAATAAGCTGCAGGCTTTATTCGTTTTTGGCAATTGGATTGCCTGTTCTTAGCCCGCATTATTCACAATTTAACAGGATTTATTCGCTAAATCTTTGTTTAAATATGGCTTAGTGAAAAACACCGGTAGCCCAAGTTTGAGTGTGGTGTAAAGACGGCGCACCGAGCGAAGCGATTCCCACGAAGTGAAATTTCCCCGCTGGCTGCGTTGAAGCTGAAAACTCATGCTCAGGGTACTTAGGTACCCTTCCGCTGAGTTTTCAGCTTCGCCTTGCCAGCAAGAAAATTTCTTGGTGAATAATGCGGGTTAGCATTGCTGCTACCAATAAGTAGCCATTACCGGGCTGTTTATCGCGTGCCCCGCAAAAGAACCAGCCCGATATTGGATGATTGGCAGCGGGTTGTTTCATTTTAGGCAGAAGCCTGTGAAGCATACTCCTAAATCAGTATGCTTCATACTCAACCGTGTCAGCCCGGTAAGGTTGTAAGTGAATGGTTGGGGCTAAGCTGTATAAAAAAGGTAAAATAGGGGTTGCCTGGAATCGCTTTTTATGGGTATAATCAAAACCGAATATTCAAATTAAAATATTTGCTGTTTAGCCACAGTGCTAAGGGTCCTGTTTGAGACAGGCTGCAGTTATCCTTCATTTTTACATTACCAACAATATGAGCAAATATGACATGCGCTCAAGAATAGGCCTGTTTCTCGGGCCTGCCTTGTTTCTGCTGATCGTCCTTTTACCCACTCCCGAAGCACTGAGTACGCAGGCGCACATGGTAGGCGCTGTAGCCGTGCTCATGGCGGTTTGGTGGGTCAGTGAAGCCCTGCCTATCGCAGCTGTTGCCCTGTTGCCCATCAGCTTGTTCCCGCTGCTTGGCGTAATGCCTACTGCGTCGGTTACGGCTCAGTATGCCAATCAGATTATTTACCTGTTTATTGGCGGCTTTTTTATTGCGGTTACCATGGAGCGGTGGAACCTGCACCGGCGTATCGCGCTCTCGGTTATCAAACTGGTCGGTACCGCGCCTGCCCGAATAATCCTGGGGTTCATGATTGCTTCGGCTATTCTTTCGATGTTCGTGAGCAACACCGCAACCGCTATGATGATGGTACCCATTGGCCTGGCTGTCATTAAACAGGCTTCCGATATCGTTAAGAAAAATAAGGTTGAAGGTGTTGATACAAGGCCGGAGAACTTCCACTTTGCTATCGCGCTCATGCTGGGTATCGCGTATGCCTGTTCGATTGGCGGCGTCGGAACCATCATCGGTACTCCGCCCAATACGGTATTTGTGGGCGTAGCTGAAACCCTGTTTGATCAGCAAATTAGTTTTGCACTTTGGATGGCTTATGGCGTGCCGCTTGCCGCTATCATGCTGGTGCTCTGCTGGGGATATTTGATCAAAATCGCTTTTCCCCTGCGAATCAAAGAACTGCCCGGCGGCCGCGAATTTATTAACGCGGAGCTGGAAAAGCTCGGCCCCATGACCAAGGAAGAAAAAATGGTCCTTGGTGTATTCAGCCTGGTTGCCGGTGCGTGGATTATCCGCGGATTCGTTGACTTCGGTTTTTTCAACGACGCTGCTATTGCCATTACCGGAGCTATGATTTTGTTCGTGCTGCCTTCCAATTACAAACAAGGCATTTTTCTGCTCGACTGGCAGACCGCGGTTAAAATTCCCTGGGGAATCGTTGTTCTTTTTGGTGGCGGACTTGCCCTCGCACACGGCTTCAGTCAGACCGGCCTGGCCGCCTGGATCGCTAACTCACTGATGTTCCTTTCCGGCTTCAACATCGTCATCCTGATTTTTGCGGTAGCGGTGCTCACCATTCTGCTCACCGAAGTCACCTCCAACACGGCAACAGCCACCATGCTTATGCCTATCCTCGCAAGCATGGCCCTCGCTATGAGCGTACACCCTTACGGACTGATGATTGGTGCGACCATCGCCGCCTCTTTTGCTTTCATGCTGCCGGTTGCCACACCTCCCAATGCCGTCGTATTTGGCAGCAGCTTTGTCACCATACCGCAGATGGCCCGGGCGGGCGTATGGCTGAACATCGTAGGGGTCATCATCATCGTGCTCGTTACGGTATTCGTACTTCCGCTCATCTGGGATATCGATCTCACAGTATTACCCGAATGGCTTGAAGGTGTAGAAACCTTAAGTCCATGATTCTTATTAATTATCCTCCTTTAGCTCCCATTCAACATTAAATTCATCCTATTTAGCAATGGCTTTTCATAAAATTATTATTACCTCCCTTGTTCTGATTTGCAGTTTGGTATCTGCCCATACGGTACAGGCGCAGATTGACCTCCGCGTAGGCGGTTACATGCAAACCTGGTACGTAGCTGATCAGTACACCGAAATAAGCAGCGGTGAAGAAATCGGTAACAGCGGTTTCAGGCTGCGCCGTGCACGCCTCACCGCGCGCGGTTCCGTGAATGAAACCTTCAGCGGTACGACCTGGCTGGAGTTTGCCGGGCCCAACAACATCCTGCTCGATTTCCACATGGACGCCCGTATTCGTCCATGGCTGAACCTGCGCTTCGGGCAATTCATCATGCCGGGTCAGTCGCACGATACCGCCCGCCTCGTATCCTCCCGGCTGCTCTTCTTCGAACGGCCAACCGTTACTACGGCCCTCGCAAGCGGCATGGGCTACGACGCTTTCCGCGACATCGGCATGATGGTGTACGGCACCTACGGTCCGATTTGGTACGGCATCCATGCCGGAAACGGCGCAGGAAGATTCAAGCAAGCTGGAACAAACACAAGTATTAGCAGCCGAGACTGGGGTAGCGGACTCTACGGTGCCCGCGTGGATTACACCGTCACAGACGGCCTTGTCATTGGGGCACACGTTTCCACCAATCAGCAACGCAATCTCGTACAGGACAACAGCGAACCCTTCGACATCGACCGCACCTCCTGGTCCATCCGTCTTGCCACGAACAATCTCGGCATTGACCGCCTCTACACACAGTTTGAGTACATGGAAATGCAGGTCAACGACACCAACCGCGGCGTCGCTACGATTGATGGCGTGTACGACCTCAACGGCTTCTACGGTGAAATCGGCTACGGCCTCACCCGCGAATGGCACATCCTGGGGCGCTTCGATCGCATTCTGCAAAAACCAGGGCAAATTCAGGGCTTTAAAGGCGTCCCTCGCTTCTCCCAGGATAGCTTCACCTTTGGTGTAACGCGCTACGTGTTCCACGAAAACCGCGAAATTGCCCGCGCTTACCTCAACTACAATTTTGGTACTGCTGACCCCGGTGATCTCAGCCGCCATGCTGTAGTCCTCGTACTGCAGCTCCGGTTTATTCCGGTCTAATCAGAAGCATAGAAGCATACCTTAGCCCGCATTATTTACAATTAAACAGGTTTTATTTGCTAAACGTAAGTTTAAGTTTGGCTTAGCGAAAAACACCAGTAGCTCAAATTTGAGTATGGTGTAAAGACTGCGAAATTTTCCCGCTGGCGGCGTTGAAGCTATAAACTCATGCTCAGGGTACTTAGGTACCCTTCCGCTGAGTTTATAGCTTCGCCTTGCCAGCAAAAAAATTTCTTGGTGAATAATGCGGGTTAGAAAACCGACAAAGCCCCGCTGTATGAACCAACAGCGGGGCTTTGTTATGTTAAAGAATCGCCACGCACATCACCGGGCTTCGTGCTTGTGAGAAATCCCAAACCGGCAATATGTCTCGTGTTTTCCTGGTTCAGGCGCACCTGCTTAAAACCCAGCCTATCACCTCATTCATGTATCTGCCGCCCATCCGTAAAACCGGATAACAGCTACAGCCGCTTCGCTTTGTTGCGGAATTTTCGGATGTAGCGTTCGAGCTCGCCCGCGCGCTTGCTGCCCAGGAAGAGCTTCCGCCCGTTCGGGAAACTGATCTCCACCCCCTCACTACCGCCCACCGAGTAGGCGCGCGTTGGCCCGTAGCGCA
The DNA here is from genome assembly GCF_003353065.1 of Cyclonatronum proteinivorum. Classification (GTDB taxonomy): domain Bacteria; phylum Bacteroidota; class Rhodothermia; order Balneolales; family Cyclonatronaceae; genus Cyclonatronum; species Cyclonatronum proteinivorum. The sequence continues at coordinate 395,835 of NZ_CP027806.1, forward strand.
CGCCCCAGCCCGCCAGCCGCCGGATAGGGCTTGTCTCCACCACTGCTATTTCTTCCATAAACTTCCATTCAATTACCTGAAACTCCTTCTGTACCGGACTAAACCGGAATTCAAGGGCCTGCTCATCAGCACGGATGTGCAGCTCCATCCGCCGGAAAAACATCACCAGAAAGAAGAACAGGGCAATACTTGGAATCATGGCCAGCAAAATGAAGCGGTTAACGCCAATGAGTGTGAGCTGAAAAAAGGAATACAGTACAATCGCAAAAACGCTCAGCATGGCGAACCAAAGCCCATGCCGGCCAAACGATTGCACTTCTTCAAAAGCGGGGTTTTTCATGTTCGGAAGTATATTTTATCAAATAAAAGTGGGTCGCGTTTCTGCTAACGAAAAGGGTCGCGCCAATAATTCGAATTTACAATCAGGTACTTGCATGCAAGTATCAAAGGGTTTATGTTAAAAATTATCCTTCATGAATCTGCTGATTATGAAAAAGCTTGGACTAACTACGCTATTTTGCCTGGGTGCGCTGATAATGGTTTACCTTGTAAATGGTGATTTCCAGAACCAGCTGGAAGAGCCGCGCATTGTGGTGATTACGCTTGACGCCGACAACCTGATTTTTCTTGACGGGCAGCGTATCTCTTTTGCGAACCTGCAAAAACAAATCAGTGAAATCCGCGACTCGGAGCCATTGTTGTTTGAAATCCGCAGCGAAGCGGGCAGCTGTATTTACCGGATTAACGACCTGACGCGCTTTCTGCACCCCGATCCGGTTCAGTTTGCGCATGCAACACCCTCTTCCGCACCCGCAGCCCGGGAATAATCTTCCTAAGCCGGAACAGCATTCAAAAGCCGCACGCTACTGCAGGTAGGGTGCGGCTTTTTGCGTTCGGATAGCTGATCAGCGGTTATCGTCAATCCATGCGCGGACTTCCTGCTCCAGCACTTCGAGCGTTATGCTGCCGTTGGCCAGCACCATGTCGTGAAACGCCCGGATATCGAAGCTGTCGCCGAGCGCTTCCTCTGCTTCCCGGCGAAGTTCTCTGATTTTGATCTCGCCGGTTTTGTACGCCAGTGCCTGACCCGGCCAGAAAATGTAGCGGTCCACCTCATTGCGGATATTCAGCAAGGTGAGCGCCGAATTTTCGGCCATGTAGTCAATCGCCTGCTGCCGGGTCCAGCCTTTGGCATGTATGCCGGTATCGACTACCAGACGCAATGCACGCCACATTTCGTAGGTAAGGCGTCCGAAATTGCTGTACGGATCCTGATAGAAGCCCATCTCCAGCCCCAGCCACTCGGCGTACAGCGCCCAGCCTTCCACAAAAACCGTTACGCTGCTGTTGCGGCGAAACTCCGGCAACCCCTCCAGTTCCTGCTGCAGCGCAAGCTGCAGGTGATGTCCCGGCACGGCCTCGTGAAACGAAAGCGCCTCGATTTCATACAGCGGACGGCTCGGCAGGTCGTAGGTATTCACAAAATAAAAGCCGGCCCGCGTGCCATCCTGCGACGGACTGTTGTAGTAGGCGGTCGTCATGCGCGGCGCGAGATAGGCCGGCACTTCCCGGAGTCCGTAGGGCATGCGCGGCAGTCTGCCGAAAAATCCGGGCAGGGCGCCGTCCATTTGTTTCAGCACAAGCGCGGTGCGCATCATCAGCTCTTCGGCGGACTGCGCATAAAATTTCGGATCAGTTCTGAGATAGGTCACAAATTCATCGAAATCGCCCTCGAAGCCGGTTTCTTCGATGACCTCGAGCATTTCCGCACGAATGCGCGCAACTTCCGCCAGGCCGGTCTGATGAATCTCACCCGCGCTCACATCCAGCGTTGTGTAGAAGCGCACCAGATATTCGTAATACGCCGCCCCGCCGGGCACCTGCGAAATCCCGATCGCTTCAGGCGTAGCCGCATAATATTCATCCCGCAAAAAAGCGGCGAGTTCGCGATACGCGGGCAGCACCTCCGCCCCGATAATGCGCAGCGCTTCTTCCCGCAGCCGCGTCCGTTCGGCTTCCGAAACCGAAGCCGGAAAGCGCTCAAACGGCAGCATGAAGCGGCTGTCAGCGGCTTCTTCCGAAATCAGGGCTTCCACCGTCGGGATGTAGTTTTCGAGCACCACCCGCGGACGCACAACGCCGGCTTCGATACCCATGCGCAGCCGCCCGAGATACTGCGCATTCATCGCCGGAAACGCCTGAAGCCGCGACAGGTAGTTCTCGTAATCTCGCACCGTGCTGAACGGCATGCGGTTGGGCTGTTCGGCGAAGGTCGCGTGATAATCCCACCAGCCGTTCAGGGGCAGCAAATACTCCCGCAGCGCGTGTGCTTCTATGCCGTTCCGCAACTGCCGCTCAAACAGCCGGTAGCTGATCTGATCCTGCGATGTAAGCCGTTCATAGCTGACTTCCTGAAGCCGGCTGAGAAACGTCTGATAGGCAGCTTCGCGGGCCTGCAGGGCTTCAGTACTGGCGTCAGGCAACTGCGCATTGGCTTCCGTAATACCCGAATTGCCGGCGAGATACGGATTCACCGAAAGCTGATACGCCCAATAGTCGTCAAAAATTTCGTGAAGATGTTTGTGCTCGTGCTCATGCTCATGCAGGTCTGAAAATGCCAGCTGCAAAGCCGCTAATAACACGATTCCAAAAAGTCTGATACGCATAAACCAAGGCTAAAATTGAAGTTGAGAACAGCTGTTGTCCTGTAAAATCACGCAAGCAAGAATATAGGTGCTGAGAGACTTTAAAAAGCTTAAAATTAATCTCCTGAAACCAGGATGGTAAACCTGCCATATGCCGCGTAGCTTTCCGAAGCTTGTTTTTTTGGGTGAATCCCGTGAACATCACTGGCAGCCGGTGCATGTCAGGGTCTCCCAAACCTAAGATGAACTCCTTGCTTTTTGGGAAGCCGTAAACGCATTACCGTGTTTTGAACAGCATATTTTTTAGAGCTGAAATGGGTCGGGCTGAAAGCACTGTTTCCATCACCCAAAAGCAAGGGACCTGTCTTAGGCTTGGGGGCCCGGAACCTGCCCCAGAAGACCTTGATGTTCACGGAGTTTTCCCAAAAAAATAAACAAACCGCATTACCGGCAAGCAAGCCGGGTGCAGGGCAACACCTTATTTACAAGCTGTTTCGTAAAAGGTACTTGCGGTAGCCCGATTGCCGGACGGACATAGCGTGAAAAGGGCTGATGTTCCCATCAAATATTAATAAATTGATAGTTTAAGCTAAGATATTATTCGTCCTTACTATCATTACCTGATGGTGCATTTTTTCGCACCCTAGTTTTTTGTCATGACTGAATCTGAATGGCTGGAACAAGTCAACTGTCCGCTACTGGCAAATGAAGTGCTCCGGATAAAAGCGTATGAAAAGTATTAACCTTCGGATCGGGCGCCTGAACAGGAAGAAGCGTTCAACCGCCTTGCGACCCTTGTCGCCCGGTTTACGGGATTGCCGGTGTGCTACATCAACCTGATTGCACCGGAACATCAGTACCATAAAGCGTCCAATATTGATGATACTGAGGTAATGCCGCGCAGGCTCAGTTTTTGTCAGTTCACGATTATGAGCCCGGACATCCTGGAAGTCGAAGATACGCATAAGCACCCCATTTTCAGGCACAATCAGTTTTCGTGGCCCACGGAAGATAATCCGTTTTGTATTCGGTATTATGTTGGCGTTCCGCTTCGCACACCCGACGGATTTTATATTGGCAGCCTGTGTCTTGTTGATCATCAGCCGAATAAAATCGACGATACAGCAAGGGAAGTGCTTCAAATGTTGGCTGACGAGGTGATTTCAAGCTTTGAGCTGAAAGCCGCAAAAGCCGAGCTTGAAGCTATGAACAAGGAAAAAGACGAGCTAATCCGGATTGTGAGCCATGATTTGCGGAATCCGCTGATTGGGGTAACGGGCTTTGCGGAGATCCTGCGGGATGAGCTTGATGATGATCAGCACAAAGAAATGGCTTCCATCATTTTGCAATCCGGTGAGGCGACGCTCAGTATCGTCAATATTTTGCTTAGTTCGGATTACGTCAAAAATGAAACCCTGCGGATTAACCGGAAAGTTTGCGATGTCGCCGAAATTACGCAGGGCATTCTCACGCTTGTGCGCCCGCTTTCCCTGCTCAAAAATCAGCGGCTCGAAATCGATATGCCGGAGACGTTAAGCTGGAAGGTAGATGTCGAAAAGTGGAAGCAAATTGTCGGTAACCTGCTCAACAATGCCATTAAATTTACGCCTGACGAAGGAACTGTTCGCATGAAGATTTATGCGGCGGACGAAAAGACCCTGAAGCTGGAAATTGCGGACAGCGGAGTTGGCATGGATAGCGAACAGCTTAAAAACCTGTTTTCGGGTCGGAAGAAATTCCACCGGCTCGGCACCAACGGCGAGGATACCTCCGGACTTGGCATGGTGCTGATTAAAAAATACACCGACCTTCACGGCGGGAACATTGAAGTACACTCAAAACCGGGAGAGGGCACGGCCTTTACCGTAACCCTTCCCGCATAGAAATCAGAATACGCGCTGTGTTTTATTCGTCGCCCCAGGGCAGGCGCTGCTCCATATCGGCAACAACGTAGATCATGACCGCGGTTGCGGCAATTACGCGGGCGATGTCTTCGGGGTTTTGTTTATCGAGGGTATCCGAATCGGCGTGATGGTGCCAGAAGTATTTGGTTACATCCGTGTCGATTCCCATGCCGGGCATGCCTTCGCGCATGAGCGGACCGATATCAACGGTGCCTGAGCTGCCGCGCCGCAGGACTTCCGCGCCGGTGGGGGCGGTCAGCGCCATGATGGGCTCGAGTAGGGCGAAGGCTTCTTCCGTACCGGTGAAGCCGAAACCAAGCGGGGCGAATACGCCGAAATCAATTTCGAAAGCCAGCTGATGATTGCGGAAGCTGCCGTCTTCCAGCACTTTGTCGCGGTAGGCGAGTCCGCCGCGGACGCCGTTTTCTTCGTTGGTCCAGCCCACGAAGCGGATGGTGCGGCGCGGCTGCAGGCCGAGGGCTTTCATCAGGCGCATGGCCTCCCAGGTGGCGATGACGCCCCCGGCATCGTCCATCACCCCATGACCAACATCCCAGGAGTCGATGTGTCCGCCTATGACCACGATTTCGTCGGGTTTCTCGCTGCCGCGCAGTTCCGCGATGATGTTGTGGCTGAGGGCATCGGGCAGCATTTGGGCTTCCATGCTGAGGGTCACTTCCATGTGTTCGCCCCGGTTTTGGAAGCGCTGCATAAGTTCGGCGTCTTCGAGGGTGATGGCCGCGAAAGGAATGGGCTCGACATCATCGTCGTAACGGATGTTGCCGGTGTGCGGGGTTTGCATGGAAAAGGGCGTAACCGAGCGCAGAAGAGAAGCGACTGCACCTGCACGGGACGCTTCCGAAGCGCCGCGCACACGGTACTGCACGGTTTCGCCGTAGGTCGTGAAAGGTACGTTCCAGACCACGATTTTACCGGCCGCTTCATCGGCCCGTTCCTGTAGCTCTTCAAAGCTTTGCACTACAAGAATTTCGGCTCTGATTCCTTCGGCGGGCGTACCGACCGAGCTTCCCAGACCAAGCATGCGAAGTTCCCGCTCCCAGGGTCCGTGGAAGATTAGTGACTCATTACCCCGTACCCAGTGCGGTACCATCACTTCCTGCTTGTAAACCCGGTCGAAGCCGTCTTCATTAAGGTGCTTGTACATCCAGTCGATGGCATCTTCGAGCATCTGACTGCCGCTGAGACGGTGCGGGTAGTAGTCGGTGAGCCAAGCCAGCCGCTGCCACATGAAATCCACATTTTCCGGTTCGAGTGCGGTGGCAATGAGCTGATTGGCGACGTCGCGGTAGCTCTCGGCCCAGCCAGCATCTGAGGGCGGTTCAAAACCCGCCTCAGGTTCGGCTTTCAGTACAGTAGCAAAGGTGAACGGAAGTAACAGGAAACTCAGGAGCAAAAATCTCAGCATGGCAAAATAAATGTGTTAAGGTTTAGGGCCTTCAAACAAGTATGCGTCAGGCTGTGTGTTAAGACCCTGAGGCGGCGAGTGTGGGGACGCCGTTATTCAGTAAGTAAAAAATCGACGCGTCGGTTTTGAGCCCGACCGGCCTCGGTTTCGTTTGTCGCAACAGGCTGATCGGGACCCAAGCCGGTAAAAGGCAGGCGATCGGCGCTGAGTCCCGGAAATTCACCAAGCAAAAACCGCTGCACAGAAGCGGCACGTTGTTGAGAGAGGCGCATATTCAGCGATCGGGGCCCGGTAATATCTGTATGACCCTGTATTTCAAGTCTCAGATTGGGATACCTCAGCAACCAGGCGCCAATTTCCCGAAGTACCGGAAATGTTTCATCGGGAATTACGGCGCTGCTGATTTCGAAAGGAATCTGCAAACTGAGGAAACTGAAATCCAGTGGTACGGACAGAAAATCCGCGAGACCTGAAGCGTCGGTGCTTTCCAAAAACTCCAGCATCATAATGAGACGCTCAAGCTCATGAAACCGAAGCGTATGTTCAGCACTCTCAGAGGCCGGATCAGATACCATCATTGCCTCAGAACCCGGTATGTGACCGGCCCTGGCAAGGTGTTCCAGCCGGAGCTGCTCGATCCGGCTGCGAACCAGAACGAGGCCCTCAGGGATATCCGCAAGACCGAGCTGAACAGAGTCAGAGGCTGCAAACTGCCGGTTGTTCACATCTGTTTGCTGTGCACTTAGGGGCGTAAACCCGACCGTGCACAGCATAAGACCAGTAATGATGATACTTGTACGAACCATACTGTAAGCATTAGCAATTAAAACCTGAAGCGGTACCCGGCCGCGAGGTTATTGTAACTAAACAGGTTTTGGCTGGTATACTCGATAAACAGCTGCCCGGGACCAAGATCGGTTGTTGCGCCGAAATGGGCCGACCATACAAACTGAATGCCTGAAGCGTTTGCCGGCGGGTTGCTGAAAGCCTTTAAACCGATACCAAAACCTGCATACGGGCTGAAGGGTGAGATATTAATATAAGGAAGACGACTGAGAGGTATCAGGGTAATTGCATTAATGTTGTACATGCGCGTGCTGCCGCCAAGTCCGATAATAAATTCCGGGATGAGCTCAACACGGTCGCCAAACAGCGAGCCGTAATCTCCCCTTACACCAAAGGTGGCCTGAAACGGGTTTGCAAGGCCAAGGTGAACGGCTACGCCCTGAAGCTCACCGGGTCTGACAGCCGCTTCTTCATCAGGCAGGGGCTGCAGGGTAGGTATGCGGCGGGTCACATCGGAGGTGTCTGAAGGTGCTGCAGCTTGTGTCAGCCGGAGTTCGAGTTCTGCAATGCGGCGTTCGAGGGCCTGCTCACGGGGTGTAGCTGCAGGCGTAGCTTCAGCCGGGGGCGGTGTTGGCAGCGGGGTCACCCTTTGCTCCGGATCACGCGGCTGTGTTTGCTCGCGTGTAAGCTGTTCAATACGCCGCTCCAGCTCGCGAATCGCAGGATCAGTAGGAGGGGCTGGCGCGGGTGCTGCTGCAACCGGGGCGGGTGGACCAAAGCGGATGTAAACTTCACCTTCTTCCAGAACCGGCAGGGAAATCATGCGGTTATCAGGAGTGCGCACGGTTTGATGTGCCGGTGCACCGGCAAGCCGCAGCGAAGATTCCCGTACCTGATCGAGCTGAAGCTGCAGGGTGCGGGCTGTAAGGGTATCCCCCTGTGCCATTGCCCGCGCGACTTCCGCAGAAAGGGCCGCTTCCCGCATAACCAACAGCTGCTGCTGTGCCTCGGTCTGACCGTCGTCGAAGCGGCGCGAAGTTCTTACCGGCTCCCTGCGAGACGGAGCCTGACGCCGTTCTCTGTAGCGAAACTGTCCGATACGGTAGGAAACCCCGAGCGTGAACATGGGGCTGAGCTCAAGTTTTGAGGGCGAAATCTGATTATCAACCCCATCCTGCGTGAGAATAAACGCGCGGATATCCCCCGTAAAGCTTACCTGCTCCGTAAACTCAACTTCAATACCTGCGCCGGTAGTTGCGAACGGCTGACTTTTGGGCTGTGCAAGGGTTCCCGAGCGGTAATTGCTGTGCACATTCAGATATCCTCCTCCTAAAGTGAGGGTAGGCGAAACCGAGGTCTGAAAGAAGGTTGCCCTCAACTCCCCGCCATAGGCATTGATGTTGTCAAAACGCAGTCCGCCGTCAGCATCAACCCCATGCCAGTAAAAGCCCCTCAGACCGATAAAGGGACCAAAGTCTGCTCCAAACTGCAAACCGGTAAGGCTAAGGGGTGATGGGAAGCCAATGTTTTCATTGTTAAAGAATACCTGCCCGTAAACCGCGTCAAAAGCCCAGCGCAGGTTACGCAGGCCGCCATTGAACTCATCCAGAAACAAAACGCTGCGATCGTCAGATTCATAGGTCCTGCCTCCGAGATAGACTTTGAGACCGGCGCCGAAGTGCCAGTTACTGACCAGCTGCTGTGAGAAATTGTTGGAATCCAGGCCGCCCACGATTAAATCGGTGCCCCGCAAAAATGCTGAGCCGGGATTGTACCTGTATCCGGTATGGGTAGCCTGCGCAAAAAGCGTGTAACGGTTGGCAACCGAAAACATGAATCCGCCGCCGCCTGTCAGGAAAACACTGTCACTTGCTTTCAGACCGGATCGGGTAAACCGCACTACCCCTGTACCGGCAGTAAGGTAAGGCACTACTGCAGTACTGCTGAGGTTCACTTTGGTCGTTAACCCAAACCGCTGCATATTAATACTATGATTTTCAAGGGCATCAAGGCGGCGTTGCAGTAAGAGGTCGCCGGAACTGAGCCGGGAGAAGTCTGTGCGATGGCTTTCGCCAAGTGCGTAAGCGGCATGCAATTCAATATACTGCCCAAAACCAAGGCCCAGAGAACCTCCGAAAGCGTAACCGGGTTTTAGCGCCGCATTGTCTTCAAACAGTATGTACTCTACTGCAGGCGAAAAACTGAAGCTCACACCCGAAACCTGAGCCGTTGCGCTTGTTACATTCAATACACCTGCAAGCAGAGCTGCCTGGAGGGTGATCAGCCAAAAATATTTTTTCATATCAAATCAGGGCTACAATTAGCAGACAATAGGTTTCAGTTTCGTGGAATCAGATTGATGAACAAAACGCCGGGCACCGGCGGCAGTCCTTCATACTGATCAGAAAAACTGTTCAGGTCCACAGTCTGCGAATTGGCCATTTCAAGCCCGTCCCTGATTTCACCGGGAACTGTTACCCGGTCAAACCGAATCGGTGTCTGCAGAAGGAGTGAGGCAAGCCGGGCTTCAGAGCCCGGTGATGGTTGTAGCTGAATTTGGTTTGCATCAAGCGTAAAACTTCCCGCGATAATTGATTCCGGGCTGTTCAGAAATTGATAGTTCAACAGAAACTGTCCGCCCTCCGTAAGCCTCAGGAAGGTGTTTGCAGCAACCAGGGTATCGAGTACATTCGCAGGCTGAATGGCGGCGGCAAGGGGAACAAATTCATATCGGCTGAAATCATAAGTGCCCGCTACTTCATCAGGAAGCACATTTACGGGGTTCTCTTTTGAGCAGGACCATGCCGTAAGGGCAATGGATGTTATGACGAGAAGGATGAAATATCTACTGTAGCATATTGGAGCCATGTGAAGCCTTTTCTTTTACTTGTAATGGATGATAATATTCTGATAATTTTAACCAGCACGGCTGGGTTTGTCCTATAAGAAGCAAGGTAAAATTACACCTAATTTGGATGAGTTAGAAGAGTTGCTAATATCCGGCGAAAATTTATTATAGCGTGAAATACATACCTTTTGGCGGCAAAAAGCAATGATTTTGGTCTGATCAAAAAAGCTGATTTGCAGCCTTGGATTCAGTATATTAGCATACTTAAATAATTATACAGTAATATAATGAAACTCCGACACTACCTGATCATCCTGTTTATGCTGCTTGCGGCGGCGCCTCTTTTTTATTTCTCCAACCGCGCGTCCGGCCCGTCAGACTTTCCGTCCATCATGATGCGCGACATCACCGATCCGCTTACACGCAGCGACGAACTCACTCCCGCGCCGGATTTCACCCTTACAGACATGCAAGGCAACCCCTTCACCCTGAGTGAGCAGCGCGGCAAAGTGGTCGTGCTCAACCTCTGGGCGACCTGGTGCCCGCCCTGCCGGGAAGAAATCCCCGATTTCATGGCGCTTCAGGATGAAATGCGGGATGACGTCCTTTTCCTGGGGGTCTCAGTGGATCGCGAAGGCTGGGAGGTTGTTCGGCCTTTTGTGGAGCTGATGGAAATCAACTACCCGCAGGTGGTGGATGACGGCACCGTAGCCCGGCTGTACGGTCCGATACGCGGCATCCCCACAACTTTTCTGATTAACCGCGAGGGCTACGTGGAAGGCTATGCGCCCGGCATGCTGCATAAAGAAAGACTGCGCCCGCTGCTTCAGGCACTGATTGATGCGTGAGCGTAGTTCCATCGGGTACCATTGGCGGCCTGTTCGAAAATTGAGGATGCATTAAGCTTTGTTTTAAGCTAATTTGGGGCGCTCATATTTTTAAGTTTACCACGCTTCCAAAGCCTTGCCACTTAAGCCGTCAAAAACTGAACTCAGCTGGATAGCAGCCGGATTTCTTTTCCTGCTCCTTGCTTTCTTTGCGTACTACGCAGTAAATCCTTTTTCCGGAAAAAAACTCACTGCGGACACGGCTCAGATACACGAGCAGTCCGCCATGCTGCTTGAGCACTGGGGTGCGGGCTCGGTTGAACCTACAAGCGATCCCAAGTTTTTACCGGTTGCCCTTTTCATTGATGGTTACGTGGGCCTGAACGGCAAGCGGTCACTGCAAAACCGGGTTAAGCATCAGCGCTCTGAGTATCCGTTTTTTGTATGGGAAGCAGAGCACACTATCATGGCAGCCGATGAGTCTGATGCGACAGCAGCCGACAGCCTGATGTCCCGGGTTGCCCTTCATTGGACCGACAGAGGCGAACTGGTTGCCCTTCATTTGCAGCGGGGCCGACCCGATTTCCTCCTGCACGCGTACCCGCCTCTGGCAGCCGGAGCGCCTGACTCTCTTGTTGCAAATCGGGCGCGGTCTTTTCTTACAGAAACCCACTGGAGCAAGTGGGATCTCGACCTCCAGGAAATCAGCCGGGAAACTACAGAGGGGACACTGAGCCATTATCGTCTACGCTTTGATGCAGCATACGACAGCCTCCCGGTCCGGCTAACGGTTGAACTTAGCCGCACTGGTGCGCTTCAGCAGATTCGCTATGCCGCCGCTCAGAACGCTGAAAACCTGTTGTCGCAGAAAATTGCAAATGTGCTCCTGAAAGGGGTGATTCCGTTTTTGATTGTTATTCTGATTATTGGTCAGTTTTTTAAGCGACAGTCCAGCCGCATGATTGACCTGCGCATTGCCCGCTATGACAGTATTCTTCTGGGCGTGCTTATCGGAGCCTTTGTAAGCATTGGGGTGTATTACGGGTATGATGCAGACGAAGGGGAGCTGGCATTACGCATACTGGCTTCAGGCGGGGTTTTTCTGCTGACAGCACTTTTTTTCACCAGTTTTGGGATGTTACTGTTCTCAACCGCTGACTCTCTGGTACAGGAAGCATGGCCGGTAAAGAAATATTCCCTCACTTATTTACGGTACGGCTTACTTCGTAACCCACAGGTCGGACAGGCCCTGGGGCGCGGACTTACAGCCGGCGCAGCCATGTGCCTGCTGTACATGCTTCTATTACTGTTTGCTGACGCCAGTTATGTAGCCTTCGAACCAGAAAAGGATCAGATGCTGACCGGGTTCGGCTACCTGTACCTGCTTTATATTCCGGGCGAAGCCCTGGTCTATGCGGTGTTTATAAGCACCTTTTTTTTGCTGATACCCGGCTCCTGGCTCAAACTGAGAAAGGTGAACTTTGCAGCCAAGGCCCTGATGCTGACCTTTGCATTTTCGGCACTTTCGCTTGCACCGGAGCACCCGAACTTTGCATTCATGCAGCTTCATGCGCTTATGATTGCCGCCATTCCGGTGATGCTCTTCCTGCGCTACGACAACCTCAGCGTGATGACTGCTCTGTTTGTGTTCACCATTGCCAATTTTGGCATAACCAGCTTCTTTGCACCACACCTTCCGGATGTGCTGCCGATTCTGACCTCTTTCATTCTGATTGCCGGCATTGGTGTGCTGGCACTGGTCGGAAGCACCGCCAAAGCTGATGAGTCAGGCGGACTGCCCGATCTCGAGCCTGAATATCTGAAGCGGCTGGCGCGGGAAAAGCGCATCGAAAAGGAATTCGAGCTGGCGCGGGAGGTGCACGACTCTTTCCTGACTTCCGTAAAGCCCGACATTCAGGGCTTTGATATTGCAGCAAGCTGCAAAACGGCCTACGAGGTCGGCGGCGATTACTTCGACTTTATTTCGTTGGATGAGCACCGAACCCTCGTTATTATAGCCGACGTGAGCGGGAAGGGCGTAAAAGCGGCCTTTTTTATGACGCTGCTCAAAGGCTACCTGCAGGCCGTTTCGGAACAGCACCGGGATGTCGGTGAAATCATGAAGATCGTGAACCGCTTGTTCCACGCCAATTCACCGCGCGGCACCTTTATTACAGCGCTGGCCGGCGTGCTCGATGTTCGAACCGGAACCTTCGAGTTTGCCCGGGCCGGTCACGATCCGCTGCTGTTGCTTGATGCCCGAACGGGGCAGGCGGAGGTACATCAGCCGAAAGGATTTGCGCTTGGCATGGCTAAACCGCACAAGTTTAATGACTATCTGGAAATCCGGCGTGTGAACATTGGCGAGGGTCAGGCCGTCGTGCTGTTCACGGACGGCTACGTGGAAAGCCACAACCTGAAACGCGAACAGCTGGGCGAAAAGCGGCTGACGGAGCTGATTGGCCGCGCATTCCGCGAAGAGCCGGGCACCTCCGGCAGACTGCTGGAAGTTGTTCACGGGGAGGTGACCCGCTTTGTGGGCAATGCGCATCAGCATGACGACATGACGATGGTGGTGCTCCGTAAATGCTGAGGCTTCATCGGAACGTGATGGGGGCGAGGCTGCACTGCCGGCGACTTCCAAAAACCCTGCCCAACCCTTTAAACCGGTTTTAAGCTCCAATGGCGAAACCTGACGGAAACACATCCCCCGAAAAAAACAAGCCACGTTTGAACAGCACCAAATCTAAGGCCGAGCTGCGGGAGATTCTGGAGCGGCTCGATACCTTCAGCTACTACACCGACAGCAACATCCGGGTGCCGTTCACGAAGTTCCGGTTCGGGCTGAGTCCGCTGCTGGGACTGCTGCCGGGTATCGGGGATTTCGCAGGACTGATTTTGTCGCTGTACGTGCTGCTCGAAGCCCGGCGGGCCGGGGCAAGCGGAAAGGTGAAGCGGCGGATGATCCGCAACATGCTGATTGAGTTTGTGTTTGGGCTGCTGCCTGTTGTGGGCGATGCCTTCGATGCGGCCTTCAAGGCGAACACCCGCAACACAAACCTGCTGCGGCGCTACCTGCTCGAACAGCTTGATGAGGCCCCGAAAGAGCGGTTCCCGTGGATGGCTTTTTTCGTGTTTATCGGCATTTTCGCCCTGCTCAGCTGGCTGTTTTGGAGGCTTTTGGGGTAGTTTTCCGGCAGAAAGCGCAAAGCAAAAAGCAGGGGATTTTGAGTTGGCTTATGAAGCCTGAAACAGCACTGCAGCCCGTGATGCTCCGGGAGTTTCCCCCAAAAAAACTGCGCGGGAATGAGCAGGGAAGCCGTGTTCCTGGTTCACAAGCAGCTCCATTTTATTTTTGTGATGATGAAAACCACTGAAGAAATAGTGCACATTTTAGCACAGCACAGACCGCGTCTGCAAGCAAAGTATCCGATAAAGACGCTAGCTGTTTTTGGATCTTATGCCCGTGGTACCGCGGGACCGGAGAGTGATGTTGATATTCTGGTCGAGTTCAGCGGGCGGGTAGGTATGGCGTTTATTTCGCTGGGAGATGAACTGGAAGAGTTGTTAGGGCAGCGGGTGGGCCTGGTATCCCGGAACGGGCTAAAAGCCCGGCATTTTGAGCGGATTAATGGGGAGTTGATTTTTTGCTGAGGATACTCACCCGACCTGCGCCAGCACTTTGCGGGGGAGGAACCACAGCAGCGTTGCGCCGCGGGCGAGCATGTAGGCGGTCATGGCGAGCCAGAGGGCGTGGTTGCCTAACAGGTCAACCGTGAGGTAGTAGGCGGGGATGAACACAAGGAAAGTGGAGATCAGCATGGAGTCGCGCATGGGGCCGGTTACGGTCGCGCCGATGAAGATGCCGTCGAGCATGAAGCAGAAACTGTTGATAAGGGGCGCGGCGATGGTCCAGGCGAAGAAGGTGAGGCCGAGGGCAATCAGTTCGGGATTATCGGTGAAGAGACGGATGAGGTGCTCATCGAGCAGGAAGTAGATCCCGCTGAAGGCCACGCCCAAACCCAGGCCCCAGGCTATGAGCAGCTTCACGGCCTGCAGCAATCCCGCACGGTCGCCCCGGCCCGTGTATTTTCCGGTGATGCTCTCGGCGGCGTAGGCGAAGCCATCAACCCCGTAGGCCATGATGTACCAAAGCTGCATGAGGATGGTGTTGATGGCCAGGTATTCATCACCCAGCGCGGCGCTTTGGATGGTGAAGAAGGAGTAGGTGAAAATGAGGCTCATGGTGCGGATGAAAATATCGCGGCTCACGCTGAAGAAGCGCTTGAGGCCTTCAATGGCGAGCAGCGCCTTGCGACCGAGGTGAATGTAGCCGCGCCCGTAGTAGCGGAAAAACAGCCACAGCGCGAAGATGAGCCCGAGGTACTGCGCAATCACGGTGCCGTAGGCGACGCCGTCAACCGTCATGCCGAGGCCATAGATGAAAAAGATGTTGAGACCGATGTTCAGCAGGTTGATGAAGATGGTGATGTACATCGGGAAGCGGGCATTCTGCATGCCCAGGAACCAGCCCTGAATGGCGAAAAGTGCGAGCACGGCGGGGGCGTCCCAAATGCGGATGTAGAAATAGAGGGCGGCCATTTCGCGGACTTCATCGGAGGTGCTCACAATAAGCATGGCCCCGGAAAAGAGCAGGTACTGCGATACGAGCAGCAGCGCGCTGCCGAGTATAGCCGTGAGCACTGCGCGGCTGAGGACCACGCCGACTTCCGCGTCGTTTTTGCCGCCGTAGGCCGTTGCGGTGAGGCCGGTCGTGCCCATGCGCAGGAAGCCGAAGCCCCAGTACAGGAAGTTGAAAATCATGCCGCCGATGGCGAGCGCACCGAGATAGTACACACCGTCGAGCCGCCCGACCAGCGCGGTATCAACCGAGCTGAGCAGCGGCACCGAGAGGTTGCTGATGATGTTGGGGATTGCGAGCCGAAGGATTTGCCGGTTCAAGTGCGCGCGGGTTTAGGAAGCGAAGGGCTCATGCTGACTCAGGTAAGCTTCCAGCAGGGCGAGCAGCCGTTCAATATCGGCGATGTACACACGCTCGTTCCGCTGATGGTAGGGGAAGATGGCGGGCTCCAGCGCGACAGAGGGGATGGCGGTTTCAGGGCCGGTTTCTTCGTTGAGGACTTTGCCGTAGGTGAGGTAGTCGTTGGTGTTATTGCCAAGGTACAGCTCCGGATCGAGGGCAAGCAGGCGGTCGGTCAGGCTTTGGGTGCCCTGCGTTTCGAGCGGTGAGGGCACAGTTTTGGTGAATTCCCAGTGACCGGCGTAGAGTGCGCAGCCGGGTTTGCCGCGAAACAGCGGGGTCGTGTCAACGGTAATGACGGCGTCGGGCAGCTGTGCTTCTTCGATGAGATGACGGGCGAGGCGCTCGGCGCCCATGCCGGAGGTGAGCCCCGCGCCGCCGTTGCGCATGCGCTCCGGATGCTCACGGAGCCCGGTGCCTTCTTCCATTTCAGACAGTAGCACGAGCAGGCCCGGCCATGCCCGATTAGGCGCCTGTTCGAGCAGGCTCAGGATGATGCCGATGCCCACAGTGTTATCCATCTGACCCTGAATTTCGGTTTTGGTCCGGAGGAAGGGCAGCTCAGCCGGACCATCGGGTCCGAAGTGATCAATTTTATCGAGGTGCGCGGTAAGTGCGAGGAGTCCGGGACGCTGACCGGGTACGTACAGCAGCAGGTTGCGCTGCGCTACCGTGGTGATTTCGCAGCCGGGGATTTGCTCTGCGAGCGCAAGCACGTACGGATGCAGGCGCTCTTCGAAGGAGCTGAAGGAGGGGATTCGGGCGGTATCGGCGATGATCTGAAGACAGCGTTCCGTCAGGGACATTTGGTATGATCTGGTTTGGTGGCCTTTATTGGATGAAGGCGGATGATACCAATTTTGCGGTAAAAACGGGCTTGGGGAAGATTTGCAAAAGGAGGGTATTTGGAGACAGGCTTGTCAGGAATCCGAATTATTGAATTTCGAGTTTCACCTTGCGCCCGAGTGCTTTTGCATACTTCCTTAGTGTTGAGAGGCGGATGTCATCGGCATGGTTTTCCATCCGAGAAATAACAGACTTTGAGGTGTTCAGCTTCTCGGCTACTTCCTGTTGGGTAATGCCCATTTCCTCGCGTGCCTGACGCAGGATGACACCAATCTTAAAGTTCAGGTAGTCTTCTTCAAAGTTTCTGGCAAAGTCAGGACTTTCGGCTTTTTTCTTTTCGATAAATCGCTCTAAATCGTCATGCATTGTTTTATCACTGTATAAAAGGTCTGATTTGTGAACTAAAGAAAATAGGTTATTTGCGCAAAACATCATCTCGCTTGCGCTCTGAAAAAAGCCATATAGAAGACTCATTTTGGGGTCTCCAGCTTATTCACTGAGGTTGCTCTGTGTTTTTGCTGTTCCGGGATTACATCGGTTATTCGAAGAGGGTGGAAAGCTTTGATGTGTATCCAAAAAAGCAAGGGACCTATCTTTGGTTTGGGGTTTCTGATCTGCCACGAAAGACCTTGATGTTCACGGAGTTTTACCCAAAAAATAAAAGACCTTGTTCAGCTTCATGCTTCTGAGGTTCAGCGCCGGTGGTTTTGCATGGGTTTTGGGTAGCTTGAAATGCGCTGGGTACGTTTGGTGATGGTGCCTGAAACCGATTTGATTTTCAGTATTTTGGCGGGCAGCGTTTTCGGAGGCTGCAGCTTTCTGAATGGTTTTTTGAATAGATTTCAAGCACGGTATTTGGTATGGAGCAAAGTTACTGGCAGGCGCGGTGGCGCAAGAATAAGATTGGGTTTCACGGGGCGGAGCCGGATGCGGCGCTCGTGGCGCATTGGCCCGCGCTGGGGGTGCCGGAAGGTGCGTGTGTGGCGGTGCCGCTTTGCGGGAAATCGGTGGATATGTGCTGGCTGCGGGCGCAGGGGCATACGGTGTACGGCATTGAGTTCGTGGAACAGGCCTGCGCAGCGTTTTTCAGGGAACAGTTTCCGGGGGCGGAACCCGGGGTTCGGAGTGAGGGCGGCACGCAGCTTTTCACCCTTGACGGGCTGATGCTTCAAACCGCTGACCTGCTCAGGCTGCGTGCCGGGCAGGTTCCGGCGCAGGCACAGGTGCGGGCAGTGTATGATCGTGCGGCGCTCGTGGCGTTGCCCCCGCAGATGCGGCAGGCGTATGCCGCGAAGTGGGCCGAACTGTTTCCCGGGGCTGAACAGGCCCTGCTCATCAGTTTTGAATACGATCAGCAACTGATGGGCGGTCCGCCTTTTGCGGTGTATGAGCCCGAGCTGCAGGAGCTGTTTGGCGGACGGTTCAGGCTGCAGGAACTGAGCCGGACAGACATGGTACCGGTTTCGGAAATTATCAGAAAATCGGGCTTCCGGAGATGCTGAAAGTAGCCTGGCAACTTACCCGCCGCTAACATCTTGTTTTGTTTATAAGAATAAAAAGCGGCATTTTTGACTGTAAGTTGCATATCTTTAGGTCAGGGTGTATTTTCTGCCTCTGAATTCGAATTCTACCAACCCACGCATTTCATTCTATTAATAATGAATATTGAACAGAGAAACCGAATTGTGAGCATAGTGCTTATTGTAGTAATCCTGTTTTTAGGCTATTGGCTCTACGTAACAATTACAGGCCCATGGCAGGAAGTTCAGCGGGAACGGGCCATGACCGAACAGGTTCGTGAAAACATGATGGCCGTGAACGAGGCTATTCGCTTCTATAATGAGCACAACAATCGTTTCCCGGTTGCGCTGGACTCGCTTTTTGTTTTTATCACCAATAATGAGCGGTTTATGTCAAACCCGGACAGCGTGCTGCGTAACCGCCGCTTTGACCCGGATACGTTCTTCCTTTCACCGCGCACCGGGAATCGCTTCGAGTATGCGCTCAACGATTCTGCGCGTCCGCCGCTTTACATGATCAGCGACCCTGATACCGACGACCGTATCGGAACGCTCGACCGTGTAACTGACCGGGGCGCACCGAGCTGGCGATAGGCATATGATATGAGCGAAACCGCGCACGTGCTCGGGATCAGCTTCAGCGGCAATGCGCTTTATTATGCACTGAGGCCGAAAAACGAAACGTCCTATCTGAGCTACATCGGAAAAGCTGATTTCAGCTTTTCCGTGCTCGATGCGTTTCGGAATGCCGATGAAAAGTTGTGTGCACACATACACCGTGCGATTTCCAGGATTACTTCCGGCCTTGAAGCCGATACCATCAGGATTGTAAGCTTCCCGCAGTTCGAGTGCTGGACGTCGCTTCCCAAAATAGCTTACGATGTTCCCGCCGAGCGGGAAGCCCACCTTAAGCTGCTCGCCTTCGGGCTTGAGCGCCGCAATATTGAAACCACCTGGTTCGAAACCGGCATTCAGGATTTCAGATTCTTGTGCATTCGCGACCTTACGATGGTTCGCATGCTGAATGCCTGCACCGCGTCTTTTTACAGCACCGAATATTGCTCTGATTTTGAAGTGGGTATGGAGTGGATGAAGCTGACCGGGAATTCCGGTTCTTTTATGGCGCTCGGGTGCGGACATGAGTCGATTTCTGTTTCGTCTTTTGTATTGGGCAAACTGCGCGCGGCAACGAGTATCCGGAAGACGCGGCCCGAAAATCTGGTGTATGCCTGGCGCCAAAACGAGACGTCTCTTGCGTGGATGAACGGCTATCATGACGAAATTCTCCTGTACGGGCCGAATGCCGATCTGGTCCGCAATCATCTGGCGCCGGTTCTCGAAAGCAAGGCGGAGATCAGGAGTATCAGCACACTTGATGAAATCGGCGTGCAGGCCGCCGAACAAACCTATTCATTCCCCCTTCAGCACGCCTTTCCCGCCATTATGATGGCTGTGCGGCAGGATTAGAAAAAGAGCGCTTTACGCTATGAGAATTATCACCGGTAAACTGAAAGGCCGCCGCTTCGATGCCCCCAAAGATATGAAGGTCAGGCCCACATCCGACCGCGCCAAGGAAGGCTTGTTCAATGTGATTGAAGCCCGCCGCTACATAGACGGTGCAAACGTGCTCGATCTTTTTGCGGGCAGCGGGAACCTGGGGTTTGAGGCTATTTCGCGCGGTGCCATGCAGGCGCTGATGGTGGAAGCGAGCCCGGTGGCCGTGAAGCAAATCGAGAAAACAGCTGCACAATTTGGCATTTCGGATGAGGTGACGGCCTACTGTCTGCCGGTTGAGCGCTTTCTCACGCAGCGCCCTGTGCCGTACGATCTCGTCTTCGCTGATCCGCCCTACGATTTGCCCGGCATACCGGAAATGGTGGAAACCGTGGTACACGGCGGCTGGCTGGCTGAAGACGGCTGGTTCATCCTGGAGCATGATGTGCGTCACCTGTTCCACGAGCACCCCAACTGTGTGTTCACCAAGCCCTACGGACGCACCGTTGTAAGCATTTTCATGCAAAACACCGAAACTGATGATGCGCGTGAATCTGAATCCGAAACTGAAAGGGACTAAGCCAATACGGCGCCCCTGAACCCTACGCTATGAAAGCACTCTATCCCGGCACTTTCGACCCCATCACCTACGGTCATCTCGACATCCTTGAGCGTGCCGCTTCGCTGTTCGACGAAGTGGTCATCACTGTGGCTGTCAACACCCGCAAGGAATCTGTGTTTACCGAACAGGAGCGGGTTGCGCTCATCGAGCAAACGCTGGAAGGCAAAGCCTGGGCCGAAAAAGTGCGGGTAGTGGCTTTCACAGGCTTGCTGGTCGATCACGCCCGTGAGCTCAAAGTGAACACGCTGATCCGGGGCGTACGGCAGCTTTCCGATTTCGAGTACGAATTCCGCATGGCGCTGATGAACCGCCGCCTTGCCCCGGAAATTGACACCGTTTTCCTGATGCCGCAGGAACAGCTGACTTTCGTGAGTGCGACCATTGTCCGGGAAGTGGCCTACTGGGGCGGCGACCTGAGTCAGTTTGTGCCGGATCACGTAGCCGCTGCGCTTCGCGGGAAATTCCCCGGCAAGCGCTGATGTTCTTCCCTGCGGTCAGCCCACAAGCGTCACCATTTTTTAACTCTCCTTTTTCCGAAACATCCAAAACCTGAACTATGATATCCAAAAGAGCCCTTGCCCTTGCCCCTTCCGAAACCATGAAAATCTCCGGCATGGCCAAGGAGATGCAACAGGCCGGCAAGTCGGTTGTATCGCTGAGTCAGGGGGAGCCCGATTTCAAAACCCCCGAACACATCTGTGCCGCAGCGAAAAAAGCTATTGACGATGGTCAGCACGGCTACACCATCAATGCCGGTACAACAGGACTGCGCGAGGCCATTGCCGAGAAGCTGAAGCGCGAAAATGAGCTGGAATTTACCGCAGCTGAAATCATTGTGTCGAACGGCGCCAAACAATCCGTGGGCTTCAGCTTGCTGGCTGTTGTGGATGAGGGTGATGAAGTGCTGATTCCTGCGCCCTACTGGGTGTCCTACCCGGAAATGACCAAGCTGGCCGGTGGCGTACCTGTGGTTGTGCGCACAGCTTTTGAAAACGACTACAAACTCACGCCGGAACAGCTCCGTGAAAGCCTGACCCCGAAAACCAAGGTGCTCATCCTGTGCTCGCCTTCGAACCCCACCGGAAGCTGTTACACGGCGGATGAACTCCGCGCCCTGGCTGAGGTCCTGCGCGATTTCCCGAACGTGGTTGTGCTTTCGGATGAAATCTACGAGTACATCGTCTTCGACGGACCGCACGTGAGCATGCTGCAGGTTGCGCCCTGGCTGAAAGAGCGGTTCATTTTGGTGAACGGCTTTTCTAAGGGATTCGCCATGACCGGCTGGCGGGTGGGCTACATCGCTGCGCCAAAATCCATTGCCGGTGCGGTGGGTAAGATTCAGAGTCAGGAAACTTCTGCGCCGAGCACGATTTCACAGTTTGCCGCGGAAGAAGCCTACCGCAGCGAGGTCTCTGCCGGTGCCGTGGAGCACATGCGCAAAGCCTTTGCCGAACGCCGCGACTTTTTTATTGATGAGCTGAATCAAATCGAAGGCGTGAAGTGCTTTAAGCCGGGCGGCGCGTTCTATGCGTTTCCGAATATTGCGGCCTATCTGGGCAAAACGAGCCCGCAGGGCGAGGTCATCCGCACGAGCACAGACCTTTGCATGTACCTGATTGAACATCAGGGTCTGGCCATTGTGCCGGGGGATGCTTTCGGCGAACCGGAAGGCGTGCGCCTGAGCTACTCGGCTTCAATGGAAACCCTGGCCGAAGGACTCAAACGTTTCCGCACGGGTCTGGCTGCACTGAAGTAAGTCTGGTCTTCTGCGGTCTGCGGTCTGCGGCCAAAAATGGCACATGATTTGCTAAGTTGCCGGCACATTAACCCACCTTCATCATTCTTTTCAGTTTTTGCTATGCCAACCTACGAATACATTCGCGAAGACGGCAGCCGCTTTGAGTGGCTGCAAAAAATGTCGGACGCCCCGCTCACCGAGTGTCCGCAAACGGGTCAAAAAGTCAGACGCGCCATTTTCGGCGGCACCGGCGTGATTTATAAGGGCAGCGGCTTCTACAACACTGATTACAAGCCCAAGCCCAAAGCCAGCAAGTCCGCGTCAGAGCCATCCCCGGCAAGCGCTGACACCATGACCGATACTCCGGCTGCCGCAACGACTCCTGCGAAAGCCGAATAATTGGTCAAGGCGCATTCGCCGCTATCTTTGAAACACGGTTTCAGGTAAAAAGGCAGCTTCCTGATTAGGGATGGCTGCCTTTTTCTTTTTGGGATGAACTCCGTGCACATCACTGGGTTTCGTGCTTGTGAGAGATCCCAAATCGGCGGAGTGTTCCGTGGTTTTTTTGGGGATGTTGGCGCTACCTGCCAAACCAACCTGAATAAACATGGCTTAATCCAGAGAATTGTCTGATTGGTTGCGCTAACCAAGTAAGGAATTCGGATTATGCTGAAATCAAACGATCACGCAGTCTCGGCCTGGATTTGCTCCATGATAAATTCAGGACCAAAACTAAGCTTTTTTGCAAGAGGGCTACCCGGCTCAATCACCCGCCCAAAAGGCGTAATTTCACTAAGGCTTGCACCCTGATGAAGGTTTTCAAAGCTTGCTTCAGCAACGAGCAACGATACGCAGAAAAATACCGGTCGTAACCGGACAAGTGTATTCTGCTTCAAATTGTTGAGCGAGATCTCGGCGCATGGTTTTGGTATCAACCCGCTTTCCAAATGCTATACCCCTGACGTACTCATCAATGATTTGGGGCGTTGCAATCAGCATCACACATCCTTCGGGCATGTCAGCAAAAGCTTTATCAAGCTGCTTGATTTGAGGCACTTTGGCTTCCTTTAATTTTTCGGACCAGGTTTTTTTCTTTGGCATGGCGTGAGACTTTTATGGTCTTGGGTTTATTTTCAAAAATAGTATCTACATAAACACACGGGAGTTATTACAACCTACTTCAGCTGCTGTTCTTCTATCGCGTCCTCCAGGGTGCCGCTTTCGGTGTAGAAGGGGCGCCATTTTTCTTCGGGGTCGGGTTGTGTGAGCAGAGAGACGACAATCAGGGCAAGGATGGAGGCTCCGGCGGAGGGCAGCACGATGTAGGCGGTATCGAGCAGGGGTTCGGCGAGCACGCTGTTGAGTACGGTGATGAGCAGGGTCACCGCCATGCCCGTCGCGATGGAGGCTACGCCGCCTGCGGTTGTGACGCGCTTCCACAGGAAGGCCGCAAGCAGCGCGGGTGTAAGACCCGCCCCGATCATGGTGTAGGCTGTGAAGGCCATCGCGAGAATGGTATCGAACTGCGTGAGCATGAAGTAGGCACACACACCCAGCACAAGCACGGTGATGCGCTGAAATACGACAATCCGCTTCTCGGAGGCCTGTGGGTTGACAAAGCGCTGATAAATGTCGCGGGTGATGTTGGTTGAAGGGGCCAGCAAAAAGCTGTTGCCGGTCGAGGTGATGATGGCAACAGCCGCGCAAATCAGCAGCAGTCCACCCGCAATCGGGATGCCGACTTCCGTACCGAAACGGGCCGTGTGCAGGATGATCTGTTCGGAGTTCTCCACCGCGAGGTGATAGAGGGAGTCCGGACTCAGGCTGTTGAAGTGGCTGAACGCGAGAATCGCGAGGGTCGCGATGGCGGTCTCTACCACGATGGTGCCGATCACCCACCAGATTACGGCGTGTTTGGCGGCGGTCTCGTTGCGGGCGGAGAAAAACTTCTGGTACATGTTCGACTCGCCCATCAGCAGCAGAAAAGTGGGCAGGAACACGCCCATCGCCCAGAGAAAGTTGTGATCGCCGAAAACAGTGAACAGGCTGGGATCAAGCTCGGTACTCACGTACTCCATCCCGCCGAGGTTAAAAAACACCAGGGGCACCGCAAGCAGAACGGCAAAGGTGATGATGGTCCCGTTGATGATATCGACCGAGACAATGGAGAGCATGCCCGCAAAGGCCGTGAAGAGAATGATGAAGGCCGCGGTAAGCAGCACGCCCTGCCACTGCGGTACCCCGGCGACCAGCTCCAGCACGAAAGCGCCGCCCCGGAACTGATAGCCCACAATGGTCGTGTAGGCAATCACGATCACGATGGTGCCGAGGATGCGCGCCCATTTGTTGTAGCGCAGCTCAAGGATGTCGGGCACGGTGTATTGCGAAATGCGGCGGACCCGTCCCGCCAGAAAGAAAACGAGAATGATGCCAATCCAGGCCCCGGCTGCCATCCACAGCTCGGAGAGGCCCACCTGCGCGGCGAGTCCGGCACCGGCGAGCAGGCTTCCGGAGCCGATCCAGGTGCAGAGCAGCGTTGCTACGAGTTTGTAGGTCGGCACCGAGCGCCCGGCGACCATGAAGTCTTCCTGACTCTTAATTGCGAAGCTTTTCACGATGGAAACCGACATCAGCAGAATCAGATAGCCGAGCACGACCCAGAAAAACACATTCATCACAAATCCCTTATTGGTTGGTTTCGGTGGATGGTGACCTGCCCGTGAACCGGCCTTCCGCCCGGAAGTCCGTCATCCTGAAACAAAAAAAGCCCCGCAGGGCCCGATGTCGCATCCCGGCGGGAAGCCGGACGCCTGTGCACGGGTATCACCAGCGCAATGATACCAATACACAGGCTTGATTAACAGCAAAAATTTGGATGCCGGCAAATTCCGGCGGCGTGCGTCTCAGAGATGGCGCTCGGCATGATACGAGGAGCGCACAAGCGGTCCGCTTTCCACGTGCTCAATGCCTTTGGCTTCCCCGATTTCCTTGTAGGTCGCAAACACATCGGGGTGCACCCACTCCTGTACATCGAGGTGCATTTTCGTGGGCTGCATGTACTGCCCGATGGTCATCACGTTCAGCTCGGCGTCCACGAGGTCGTCCATCACTTCAAAGACTTCGGCAGGGGTTTCGCCGAGGCCGACCATGATGCCGGTCTTGGTACGCAGCCCGCGGTCATGGCAGATTTTGAGGAGCTCGAGAGAGCGGTCGTAGCGGGCCTGCGGACGCACCTGTTTGTAGAGGCGGGGTACCGTTTCGAGGTTGTGGTTAAGCACTTCGGGCCGGGCTTCGATCACGTACTCGAGGGCGTCCCAAACGCCACGGAAGTCAGGGATGAGGACTTCCACGGTAACGCCCGGAATTTCTTCCCGCAACCGTTTGATGGTTTCTGCGAAGATGGGGGCACCGCCGTCCTTGCGCTCGTCGCGGTTTACAGAGGTGATGACGACGTGTTTCAGGCCCATCAGCTTGGCGGCATTGGCCACACGATTGGGTTCATCCCAGTCGAGGCCCTGCACGGGACGTCCGGTTTTGATGGCGCAGAACCCGCAGGAGCGGGTGCACACATCGCCGAGGATCATGAAGGTCGCTGTGCCGGCGCCCCAGCACTCGCCCATGTTGGGGCAGCGGGCTTCCGCACAAACGGTGTTGAGAGAATGCGTGCGAATGGTGTCGCTGACTTCCTTAAACTTGGGTCCTGAAGGAAGTTTCACGCGCAGCCACTCCGGACGGCGTCCGGCTACTGCGCTGTTTTTGGATGAGAAAGTTTGGGCGGCTGAGGCCTGTGTTGCGCAACTCATGTATCGGTTTTGGGTTTTGCGGTTTTGAACGGATAGTTAATTTTGGCTGAAATTAAGGCTTCATGACAAGGATTCCGCATGTTCGGGCAAGCTTTTTACACCTGCACAGGCAGACCATCCTGCAGCCTGATCCCGAAAAGCTGACTGATCTGCGCTCTCATTTGGTGCTTTACTTGCTGCGGGTCAACCACATGGCCCAGCAAATTCTGCATGCTCGTAACCGGTTTATCGGCTATGCCGCAGGGCACAATATGGCTGAAATACGAGAGGTCGGTGTTTACATTCAGCGCAAATCCGTGCATGGTTACCCAGCGGGAGCACTTCAGGCCCATGGCACAGATTTTGGCGCCGTTTACCCACACACCGGTATATCCGGCTTCGCGGCCCGCTTCAATGCCGAAGCCGGCAAGCAATCGGATTACGGCTTCTTCGAGGGTGCGAAGATAGCGCCCGATGTCGGTGAAAAACAGGTCGAGGTCCAGAATCGGGTAGCCGACGAGCTGCCCCGGTCCGTGATAGGTGATGTCGCCCCCGCGGTCGATGGGCACAAACTCGGCCTGAATCTGTGCCAGGAAATCGGGCGAAGCCAGCAAATGGTGCGGACTGCCGCTTTTGCCAAGGGTGTACACATGCGGGTGCTCAACAAACAACAGATAGCCGCCAAGGGCAGCGTCATTTCGTTGCACCGACATTTCCCGGCTGATTTTGCGGTCGATCAGCTCCTGTTGCAGTTTTTTCTGAAGGTCCCACACCGGGGCATAAGGCCGAAACCCGAGGTCCTGGAAGAAAACGGTGCGCTTCGGTGACGGGTCAGAGATTGGGATCGCAGTCATGGGTTCCTAAACCACTTGAGCGGAGAAATCGTTATGTGTTGAGGATCAACAGCATAGCGTATTCCGGTACCAAAAAGCAAGGGATTCAAATTATGATTTGGGAACGCTAATCTGCCACGAAAGACCGTGATGTTCACGGAGTTTCCCCCCAAAAAAAATAATGACTGAAATGGCTATGCCGCAGGGCTCAGGCCGCATAAGTCCGAACCGGATCTGCGAAGGATGCGCTGTGGCATTTTCCCGGGCTGTTTATGAAATGTAAATCGTACTTGCAGACTCTGAAAACTCAGTTATCTTTTCGGCGCGTGATTTATCCTTACCTGTAAACTGTATTCGACTTTACTATGCCTTTTTCTTCGCTGCATTATCGTGTTATTGGCCTGGCCAGGGAAAATGAATCTCCTGAAAACCCCGGATCGCTTGAAAAGCGGGTAGCGCTGATTCCTAAAGACGTGAAAAAGCTGACACAGGCCGGTTGCAGCGTTTTTGTGGAGGCCGGGGCCGGTGAAGGCGTTGGCTTTAAGGATGCCGATTATGTGAAGGCCGGGGCTTCGATCCAATCGACGGACGAGATTTACCGCGACAAGGATTTGCTCATCAAGTTTAAGGGGCCCGCCCTTGAGCACATCCCGCTGATGCGGCCGGGCTGCACGCTGTTTTGCATGGCGCATTTTCACTCTTTTCCGGAGCGGGCGAAGTTACTGGAGGCGCACCGGATTACCGTTATTGCGATGGAGCATATCGTGGAAGCGCCCAAACGCCGCAAGGATGAGGAAATCATCGGGCGTATGGCCGCAGATGCCTGTCTGGAGACATCCATCCGGCGAAACATGCACAATTTGCTCAATATCTACATTCTCGGTTACCGGGACGGCATGCAGGGGATGATCCGGCGCTTTGCCAATCAGAATCCGCATTCGATGTCGTTGCTGCAGCCCGATCAGGCGCGTTCGGAAAAGGTAGGCGCCGTGCGGCATGGTTTGTTTGTAATTGATTCCACAGCCTTTCCCGAAACGGTTGAGATTGCGGCGCGGATGAAGCCTGAGAATGCGCTTCTCTTTGATGTGGGAAAGTTTCGCTCTGAAAAAGGAAAGGCGGCCCTGCGCTATTATAAAAGTGTACATGCACCGGCTCTTTACGGGCTTCGACGGATTCAGTGTTTGCATGAAACAGGAATGGCGGGTGCACGCTACGGCTTCAGGCTGTTGAAGGAGGTGAGTCCGCTGCAGAAAGCGGCAAGGGATGCGGAGGCTACCGTACTCGGGTATGGCAATGTGGGGATGGGGGCAATCCATGAGTGTTACCGGCAGGGGGTGCGTAAGGTGAATATTCTCGGGCGCTTTCATACCAAAAAAGACCGCATTGAAACCTGGCTGAAGCGCTCTGATGTGGTTATCAACGGAGCTGAACAGCCGGTGGAACTAAGGGGGAAGAACTTTCTGGTGAGCAACCGTCATTTGCGGGAGGTTATGCGCAAAGGCAGCGTGCTGATCGATCTGATTGGCGGAAGCGCGACGAACCGCAGCCCGGTTGAGCCGGTGGTGGAGTGTACCTATCTCACGGATCCGCATTTTGAACAGGACGGGATTTTTGTGTCAGCACTCTGGGGATGGCCCATGATGGGTATGATGAAAGAAACGGCGGTGCGGTACAGCGGGCAGATTGCGGATGTGCTGTTAGGCGATGATGAACATCTGATTGGCGGGCTTACGGACCCGGTGCACCCTGGTGTGAAGCCGGCTGTTGTGTGCGGGCCTTTTTAGATTGTTTCAGGCACGTATGGCGTGCACTGTAGTGCAGTACAAATAGCTTAATATCTGGTTTTCAGGAGACGCTTTCTCGCTGTTGACTTTAGTCGCAGTTGTTATTCCTTTCAGAAATATTTGGTTGTGGTACGGGGTTTTTGAGCCCTTAAGCGCCTGTACATGGTTCATCTTTTTGGTGCTTTGCTTATTGTACAGCCGCAAAACAGGTCGTATGCGCTGCAGTGCAAGCGGGATGGAAGTGCTGTTTTTTTTAAAAATAGGGCGATAATCCCTATTTTAGATTACTCTGCAAGTTATACCCCATCATGTAAAGACCCGAATTTTATGAGCGCCAACGAGCGAACCAGGGAGTATCAAAACGCCCTTGAATTATTTATCACCTACTGGGGTGAGATGGCTTCAGAGTGGGGCATTAACAAAACGATGTCTCAGATTTACGCGCTGTTGTTTGCCGAGCCCGAACCGATGGATACAGACACCATCATGAAAGAGCTGAACATCAGTCGCGGCAATGCAAACATGAATGTGCGTAACCTTATACAGTGGGGGCTTGTGCACAAAGTAAACCTTGCCGGGAACCGTAAAGATTTTTTTTCCGCTGAAAAGGACCTGTGGACGACCGCTGCACGGATTATCGCTGAGCGGCAGAAACGGGAAATATATCCCCTAAAAAAAACCCTTACCCGCTGTTTGGATATCCTGCAGGAGGGTAAAGAGGAAGATAGTAAGACGGAGCACTTCAAGAACCGGCTTGAGGGGTTTCTCAGCTTTCTGGCACTCTTTAATGATTTTTCAGAAGCCATACTGCCCTATATCTCTGAAAAAAACACCGAACAGATTAAAGGGATTGTGGAGATGGCAAAAGTGTATAACATGCAGCAGGCACAGGAGCAGCAGCTTGAGCAGGAACGCAGGCAAAAGGCCGCTGAGGTCGCAAGGCGTAAGCGGGAACTTGCAGGGTCATCAAAATAGTTAGCGGCTCTGAAGTTTTGATCCGGGAATATGAATTCACGTGTCCATATTTCTGTGTTTCTTTGCAATGCTGTCTTACAGACAACACGCTTACCCCTGAGCCGGTTTTCAGGCTTTCAGATCAGTTTTACTGAGCACCAAATCCTACGTACTATCCATTGACAAAACAGAATCTTCCCGCACACCTTGAACTCGGCCAAAAAGGCGAAGACATTGCTGTTGCCTGGCTCGAAAAAAACGATATCCGGATTTTAGAACGAAACTATCATTTCGAAAAAGCCGAGGTGGATATCATCGCCTACAACGGGCGGCAAATTATTTTTGTAGAGGTTAAAACACGGTCTTCCAATCATTTCAGTGAGCCTGAGGATGCGGTTACCGATGAGAAAAAGCGCTCGCTGCATAAGGCTGCCGGCGCCTGGCTTTATGAACGAAAAATGGACGGTGCACCCGTAAGATTCGATATTATTTCCGTAATTTTAAGTTCACCCGAAGCTGATCCGGTTGTGCGTCATTTTGAGGGGGCTTTCTGGCAGTTGTAGCGAAACGAAGTACTTTTGCAGCACTTGAATCCGTCTCTCAGAAACCCAAATACAACCCTGTCTCATGCACAGCTGAACCGAGCTGAACTGAAACACTTTTTAAATTTACCACCATTTTTCGACTGTCAGGCGTATTATGAAACTTCCATTTGCTGTTGCAAAGCGATTTGTTGCCGGAGAATCACTCAATCAGGCTGTACCCAAAGTTGCTGACCTTAATGAGTACGGTATTAAAGTAACCCTTGACTTGCTCGGTGAGAATGTAACCGATCGCACAATGGCCGATGAAACCCTTCAGCATTATATCGAATTGCTCGAGGGGATACATGAACAAAAGATCGATTCTACCATATCGATAAAGCTCACCATGCTTGGGTTGGATATCGACCGGGATTACTGCCGCGACAACCTGTTTAAGTTGCTTGATGCTGCCGTCAAATACGATCAGTTTATCCGCATAGACATGGAAGGCACTGATTACACACAGCTCACCATTGATCTTTTTAAAGAAGCTTTCAGGAAATACGGCAAGCATGTGGGCATTGTAATTCAGGCCTACCTGCACCGCACCAAAGATGATATTGATGAGCTCTCAGCTTTAGGGGCAGATATACGCCTGTGCAAAGGTGCCTACAATGAACCGGAACGTTTGGCACTGCAAAAAATGGACGCCATCCGTGAGGCCTACAAAGAGTATCTGAAAGTGCTTTTTGATAAAACCGTGTACCCGCGCATTGCAACCCACGACGATAAACTGATCAGCTGGGTAAAAGAATACACGCAGCAAAAAGGCATAGGGCAGAGCCGCTTTGAATTTCAGATGCTGTACGGCATGCGTCTGGACACCTGCAAATCGCTTGCGGCTGAAGGCTACAATGTGCGGGTTTATGTGCCCTATGGCACCATGTGGTTCCCTTACTTTACCCGTCGGCTGAAAGAACGGAAAGAAAACATCTGGTTTGTTCTTTCCACCATGTTCAAAAAGTAGCCTTCTGATACCACAGATGCTGCCTTAACTAACCGGCGCATGCCTCCCTACCGGTTTAAAGCTTTTGCAGCCGCACTTCTCTGCGGCTTTATTCTGAGCTGGATCCCCCTGTTGCGGGAAGTCCATTTCCTCTCTGCCGGGCTGACCGGACTTGCGGGTGCATTCACGGGCGCCATTATCGCGGGCGGCCGCTCCTACAGAAACACGCCCGCTGCCGGACTTCGGGAGGCCTTCTGGCTGCTGCTCATTTTTCTTACCCCCTTGCTGCCCCTGCTTGCCGGCGCACTCTGGCGGAGTTGTTTTTCGGGGGATGGTCTGCTGTACTGGCTCCTTATTCCGGGTCCTTCTGTACTGCTTGGTTTTGCGGTAGGGCGGTATATGGCCATGCACAGCAAACGTCCGCGGTTTTGGGCGGTTAGCATGCTGCTTGTGGTCTCGCTTGGTATTTTTGTGTGGGAGTTTTTTAATTATCCTGCCGTCTTCTACCACAACCACGTCTGGGGTTTCTGGCCGGGACCTGTTTATGATGATGTTGTTGAGCTTCGCCCGTCGCTGGTCTTTTTCCGCTACATCACCCTCTGCTGGGTCGCGCTGCTTTGGCTTATGCCGCACTGGAAAAACCGCAAAAACCTGCGCCTGCCGGTTCTGCTGCTGGTTGCCAGCCTCATGCTGAGCTATTTCAACCTTTCGCGGGCTGGCATTTTGCACAATGAAACCTGGATTCAGCAGCAGCTCGGCGGCAAGCTTGAAACAGCCCATGCTATCATATACTATGACCGGCATATACCCGAAACCGAAATTGAGTGGCTGGCTGCCTGGCATGATTTTCACATCGCTGAGCTCGCTGAACTGCTGGCGCTCGAACCGAGCAGTTTTCCGAAAGTGCACAGCTATTTGTACCGGCATGAGTGGCAGAAAAAGGCACTTACCGGGGCAGGGGGCACGGTTTATGTACCGGTATGGCTTGGGAAGCCGCAGATGCATATCCACTGGCAGGCTGCCGAACGTGTGCTCAGGCATGAGCTTGTGCATGTATTGTCGCGGGAGTTTGGTGCACCGGTAATCAATGCGAGCCCTGTGATTGCGCTGGTTGAAGGGCTTGCTACCGCTTTTGAAACAGAGCGGGATCACCGCGGCACCGGCGATCAGCTTGTTGCAGCACAGCCGGAGTTTCCGGATCATCGTTATATGCGCCGGCTGATGAGCCTGACCGGCTTCTATGCGCTGGACAGCAATCTTAGCTACACCATTGCCGGTTCTTTCACCGGCTGGCTGTGGCAGCACTGCGGTGCGGATGCCATGAAGCTGGCCTATCGCAGCGGTCGGATCAGCCGGGCTTGCGAACAACCTTTTGATGAGCTTGTTGATGGCTGGCATGCACACCTGAGTACCATCCCGACGGACGCGCTTCAGTTTGCCGTTTCAGGCCAAATATTCAGTGCGCCGGGCATTACGCAGCAGCCGTGCAACTTTCATCCCGGCCCTGATTACCCGGTACTTCGTCAGGTACGCGCTCTTACCGCTGAGAACCGGCACGCGGAAGCACTGGCATTTTTAGCCGCTCAGCAATCTGACCGCCGCTTCTGTGATTTCAATTCCCTTTCATTGCTTCGCGCAGACCTTTTGATGCGCGCCGGACATGCGCAGCCTGAAGAACTGTTAGCGCTGTTTCAGGGCTGTGCACGTCCACCGGAAGACCTCCCTTCACGCCTGCGGCTGTTCGCAGCCGATGCTTTTTTTCTAAGCGGGGAAGAAGCTGAAGGGGTGAAGCTGCTGGAAACATTTCAGCAGCAAGCGCAGTCAGTACGCCTTCGCACTAACCCTGGGCTGCGTGAACAGCTGCTCACGGTACTCTACACGCCCGAAACAGCAGCGCCGCATTATCTTTCCGCTGAAATTAAACCCTGGCTTGTCTGGCACTGCGCACAAGATGGGAATGACGCTTTCTGTCCGGAACTCACTCCGGATGTATTTCTGACGGATGCCCGCGAGCATTTTCTGATTTGGGAGCGTTTTATGAAGACCATGAAAAAACAGGGACAGCACGAGACTGCATTGGCCTGGCACGCTGCGCTTACCAACGAGCTTGATGACCCGGTAAGCGACCTTGCCCGCCAAAACCGGCTGGGAGACTTTAAGCGCTTTTCCGAATATGCCCATACCAAGACCTACGGATTCTGACCATATAAAGAGAAAGATTTCTTAAATTGGTTTACTCTATACTAATTATCCGTGCTGCTTTACCACTCAAAAGTGCAGGTTCAGCTCCCGTCTGATCTGCTTGGTTTACCAATGCTTAAAACCTCCTTGCTGCTTATTTATTTGCTGATATTAGCTGCATCCCATAGTTATGGGCAGCAGCCGGAACTTGTCCGGCATAATGAATACCGTATCAGCACCTATCAGACACAGGAAGGTTTGCCGAACAATCTCACAAAAGGGGTAATAACCGATCAGCAGGGGTTTGTCTGGTTTGCTACCGACTCCGGAATCGCACGCTATGATGGGGTGGATTTTGTTCATTACGATGATGTTTTGGTGAATGCCTACCCGAAAGGATTTTATGAGCGGGCCAACGGCGATCTGCTCATAATCCATGATGCGGGGATTTCCAAAATTGAGCATCACGATACACAGCATCTTGAGCTGTCTGTGGTCATGCGCGGCAGCGGCAGCCCTTCAGCCCAAACGGTAAATTACCCTAAATCCCTTTTTGAAGATCGCGAAGGGCGTTTATGGATTGGTGAGGTTTATTCTGTCGCCTATCTCAAAGACGGAGAGCTCACCCGCTACATACTGCCGGATGCATACCGTACCTCAAGCTTTATTCGCTCTTTTGAGTTTGCGCAGGATCAGCAGGGCACCATTATTATCTCCTCGCAGCAGGGAGCTCTTTTTTACCTCAATACCGAAACGGATACCATTGACCTCATTCCGGAGTCAGAAGAAATTGGTACCGTGAGCACACTTATCTTCGAACCCATTAGCGGTCTTGTTTGGGCAGGCACTAATAACGGCCTTTACGCACTTCGCACGTTGTACGGAGAGAACCAGAGCACACCTGTCCGTTTTGAAATCAGCAAGCTGTTAGATACCCCCCTCATTTCTAAAATTGTAGCTGCCGCGGAAAACATAATTTGGGTAGCCGGATGGAACAGCAGGGAAACCGGCCTGCTTCAGGTGGAGGTTACACCCGAAGGGATCGCTAATGTGATGGAGATGGATGCTTTCGAACTCAACTCTGTCAATGACATACACCCTGTACCGGGCTCCGGTGTTTGGATTGCTACTGATGAAGGTGTTGCGTTTTTATTTCAAACCGATTTTGTGCGGGTACCTGTCAATCAGGACCGCTTTTACGTACAGGCGCTCTCCCGTCATCCCCATGAAGATGTATTTTTTATGACGGACGCCTCCAAGGTGTACCGGATAAGCCTGTTAGGCAGCTATTACGCTGTTGAAGAAATATTCATCAATCCGCTGAACGATGATATTCTCACCGTTACAGCCAATGAAGCCGGCGTCTTGTTTGCCACATCAAGAGGTCGTGTGTATTTCATGGCACACGGTGCAGCGCAAAATGATGCGGAGATGATCTATTTTGACCGCGAGTTCGAGAATTCTGTTTTTTTCAGCATGCGTACCCCCGATGGTGACTTCTGGTACACGCAGTACAATGCCGCAGGTATAAGCAGAATCAGCCCTGATTTTTCGAGACATGTTTATGATGAAAACCGGGGACTAGATCAGTTCGTCAACGTCATTCGTCAGGCACCTGACGGAATCATCTTTGCCGGCAGCAGTGGTGATCACAAACTGTACCGGCATGATAAACCAACTGACCGCTTTGTCCCGGTTGAAATCAAAGAGAAAACAGGCCGCCGGATTGCATCGGAAACCTTTCTGATCAACGATATGTGCTTTCTGCCGGACGGGAACATTCTCCTTGGCACCAATCAGGGGGTAGGGGTTTTCCACAGGGATTCGGCAACTTTGGAAATGAAAGAAATTGATCCGGCTGCCGACAGCGAATACATCAAAAGCATACTGCTCAAAGACGGCATACTGTGGATGGGAACAGACCGCGGCATTCTGGCATACCGGGAAGAAGATGGTATTTTGATTAGCTTCAATGAGTTCAATGCCGGCCTTCCCTCCCGTACCAACGCATACCGCGGTTTTACAACTACCCTTGAGGGCAACTTATGGTCAGCTACCTCCTCGGGTATCGCCGCTCTTATTAGCCGCTTCGAAATTAATCAAACGGCCACCCCTGTGTTAACGGCAGCCCTTGTTAGTGATGAATTTGGTGTTTTTGACCTCGACGCCGCCAATAGGATTCCTTACAATGCCCTGCTCACCCTGCAGTTCAGGAGCCTGATGTTTCCGGCACGAAATATTGTCTATGAGTACCGGATTGGTCAGGGAGCATGGCAGGGGCTCGACAGACAGGCTTTTGTGAATATTTCACAGCTTTCAACCGGCAACTACACCGTAAATGTGCGCGCTTTGCAGTCAGGTGCTTACAGTTGGAGTGAGCCGCTCAATATTGCCTTTACGGTACTGCCACCCTGGTACTTCCGGCCGGGTTATGTCCTGTTATATCTCATAGGGATTTTGATAATCATCTATGCTTCAACCTACATTTATACGCAGCGGCTCAGAAAGTCAAAGCAGCAGCTTGAAGTAGCGGTTCAGACACGAACCCGCGAGATTGATTTCAAAAACAAGGAGCTTGAAGCGGCCAAAGAAGAAGCGGTTCGGGCTAATGAAGCCAAAAGCCTGTTTTTGGCTAACATGAGTCACGAAATACGAACCCCTCTCAATGGTATTATCGGATTTCTTGGCCTTCTGAAAGATACACAGCTTACGCAGGTACAGCAGGAGTATATCGATTACGTAACCAACTCGGCCCATGCGCTCACCCAGCTGGTAAACCATATTCTCGATTTCTCCAAAATTGAAGCCGGTAAGCTTGAACTCGAGCAGGAAACTTTTAGTCTGGAAAAACTATGCTACAGCACCCTTCAGATCGTCAGCTACTCTACCGCAGGCAAAAATATCCCCGTTTATTTGGTATATGATCCCAATCTGCCGGAACAGATAAAGGGAGACCCCCTGCGTATGCGGCAAATCCTGATCAACCTTGTAGGCAATGCGCTTAAATTTACCGAGCAGGGTGCCGTAGAGCTTCATGTAACCCTTATGGATGAAGCTGAAAAAGGAGATTTCGCACACATTCGTTTTCTGATCAGCGATACCGGTATTGGCATTTCCCCCGAAAACCTCCGGCGCATTTTCACCCCTTTCACACAGGCAGATATTTCAACAACCCGGAAGTACGGCGGAACCGGTCTGGGACTTTCCATTACAAAATCTCTGATCGAGAAAATGGGCGGAGCACTCGAAGTAGAGAGTACCGTCGGCCAGGGCAGCCGTTTTTTCTTTACCCTGCCCCTTGAAGTTGCCGCACCAGAAAACATGCTTTCCGCTCCAGCGCCTGCAAAACGTATTGAGCAGGCTATGATAGTAATGCAACATGTGCGTGAAGCCGAAATTACAGCCAGCTATCTGGAGCTTCTGGGTATTCCGCATACCCTGCAGGCAGATACCCTCAATCCGGAAGCCCGCTTTGAGAACCCCGGCAAGCCTTCTCTTCTCGTCCTTGATTCCGCCCTTTGGAACCACAAGGAAGATGTCATCAGTTTTATACAAAAGCTTAAAAAAACGCATTCGGGTCTTAGCGGGATTGTGCTGATACACCATATAGATCAGGACCTGAGTGAATTGGCCGACCATATTCAGGAGAAAACGGAGCTCAGTTGCGACCGCCTGTCACGGCCGGTGCATTTCCGTCCGCTCAAAGAGATTATTTCCAGTTTTGAAGCAGATCTGCAGACGGATACCGAAACCCCCTCCCCGCAGGAAAAAAAGAAAAGCAGCGAAAATCAGAAGCCACCAAGAACCGGCAGCATAGAAAACCATGAAACGCTGCCGACCAACAATATCAAAGTGAATAAATCGGGTATACCCAAAATGGAGCAACTTTCACCTATTACCATATTGCTCGTTGATGATAATAATATCAATCTCAAATTAGCCACAATTCTGTGCAAAAAGTCGCTGGGCAACATCCCGGCCAGCATAATAACCGCTGAAAACGGTGAAGTCGCCGTTGAAGAATTTGAGCGATCCAGACCGGACCTCGTTCTTATGGACCTGCAAATGCCCGTGATGGATGGTTACGAAGCCAGTAAAGCCATCAGAGCATTAGAGCGCGAAAACAACTGGCCGGAATGTCCGGTCTTTGCCCTTACCGCAGGTGTGACCAACGAAGAACAGGCTCAGACTAAAAAAGCCGGCATGACCGGCTTCATTACCAAGCCCATAAACCGCGAACAGTTCCATGATGCTGTTATGGGCGTACTCTATCAGAAATACGGGCGTGAGCTTACGGAAGAATTATTGTAATTCATTTGCGTGTTTAAAGCCCTTCCACCATCATTAAACTACTCATCTCAACGCATTTCAATTCGTTCATGGCCTACGACAAATCTGTTTTGGACAACCTTCCTGCACAGGTTGACACCATCCTTGCCACCCACAGCGACCGGGATACCATACTTTATGAAATATGCAGGCTACTCAGCAGTACGGTACCGGTTTACGATTGGGTCGGCTTCTACATTGCTGATCCTGAAGTGCCCCGCGAGCTCTATCTTGGTCCTTATGTAGGGGAAGCTACCGATCATACCCGTATCCCGTTCGGGAAAGGCATTTGCGGGCAGGTCGCAGAATCGCTCGAAACCTTTGTGGTAGAAGATGTTCATGCTCAGGATAATTACCTTTCCTGCAACATTCACGTTAAAAGTGAAATCGTAGTGCCCATCCTGAAAAACGGTGAATTTGTGGCCCAGCTTGACATCGACTCAAACACCCTCGCCGCAATGGATGCGCACGATCAGCGGGTACTCGAAGCCATTTGCGCCAAACTCAGTCCCCTGTTCTGATTTTTCGCGGATACGCTTTTCGTTTTTTTTGGGGAAAACCCCGTGAACATCACGGTCTTTCGCAGAAGATCAGCGCCCCCAAACCTAACCCGCATTATTCACCAAGAAATTTTCTTGCTGGCAAGGCGAAGCTGAAAACTCAGCGGAAGGGTACCTAAGTACCCTGAGCATGAGTTTTCAGCTTCAACGCAGCCAGCGGGGAAATTTCGCAGTCTTTACACCACACTCAAATCCGGGCCGCCAGTGTCTTTCGCTAAGCCAAATTTAAACTTACATTTAGCAAATAAATACTGTTTGATTGTGAATAATGCGGGCTAAGATAGGTCCCTTGCTTTTTGGTTTGGGTTTCGCCTCTTGTTGCCTCGTATGATTCACAACTCACATGCGAACACGCATCTGAAGCCCGATTTGTGAACGCAGATTCCCGGGAGCTTCTGTAAGTCCGCTGCCGGTAAAACTGCGGTCTTCATACACCGTTGCGGCATATTTGAACCAGAAATCAAGACGGTTGCCTGTTGCGTAGCGCAGCAGCACGTAAGCCCGCTGACCCGTACCTGAAAGCATGGTATTTGAAAACACGTACAACAAGTCGTTTTCAAACATAAAAACACGCGAAGCGAAACTATCCGTCTCGAAAACGGCCATCCGCAGGTCAACCGTGAGACCGGGCAGCGGCAGCCAGCGTATGTCCTGAAACAGCATTACCCCGTAATCCGCAGCCGGGACATCGCGGTTGCGGGCGCGCACCCACTCCGCCCGTGTGCGCAGCCGAAGTGCCGACAGTACCTGCACTTCGGTTTCCGCCCGCACAGACGTTCGGGCGTCCTGCCCCATCACTACAACCGCGCGGCCAAAAGGGTCGGAAAGTTCGAAATCGTTTTCCCGCACCTTGCTCCTGACCGTCACGTAGGCTGAAAACTGACGGCTAAAGGTGAAATCAACCTGCCCCAGTAAATCGTACCCCGCAGTTCGCTGCGTCGTACCAAATCGCGGGGCAGGGAAGCGGAAACGGTCGTAATACGCAGACAAGGTCAGTATTCGACTCAGCTCGTGACGCAGGCCGGTGTAGAAGCCGGTCTCATTGCGGGGCCTTCCGCTTAGCTCCCCAAACCCTGAGCCATACAGCGACTGAAAGTCCCGGCTGTAGTTTCGGTAAATCAGCGTAAGATCTGTGCGGTCATCAACCGGCAGCTGTATCCCGCTGATGAGTCCAGTGCCGCCATTTTCGCTTCTTGCGACCTCACCGAACACAAAGGCCTGCCCGAGCAGCAGCCGGTAGTCCGCACCTGCAACGGAAGCGTGCCTGCCTTCAAAATCATAGCGATTGTACACCGCCGTACCCGGTACAATGTGCCGGTTGTAAACCGCACGGTACCCGGTTGCGCCAATCATCCCGTAGCGCCCGGTGTAGGTCAGCCTTGCCCCGCCCATTTCGAGCTGCGTATTGTTGCGGCGCGCCCGCTCGCTTGGGGTACGGTGCAGCCCGCTTGCCGATGGAAAGCGGATAGTGTCTTCAGAAACGACGGTTGCACTCAGCGGTCGGTTCGAGTAAAAGCCCGTTACCTGAAACCGTCTGCCGACCGTAGCTGCGATACCCCGCATAAACCGGGTTTGTTCACTCGACTGATACGGGGCGAGACCACGCTCGCCCCGAAGCGGCCCGCCGGTCACATCGCGGCTTTTACCAAAACCCAGTCCGGTATGCAGCACAAGCCCCTGACCGGCCCAAATCCCGTAATCACCCACAACCAGGCGCTGCACCATCCCCACATTTTGGATGCCCGCGTGCCACGAGTTAAAATCGAAATCATGCGGTCCGCTGATCGGCTCGCCCGGTGCCTTCAGCTGTGTAAGATTGAGCGAGAGATGCCGGCTCCGGTAGTTAAAGCGCTGATAGATGCGCCAGGGGTCTCCGGCATACCGCGTCTGTCCTTCAAATGCGGGCGGGGTGAATCCGGTCTGCGTCTGCAGCACCCGCTGCCCCCGGCTGATGTATTCGAAGCGCCCGCGATGCGTCCAGAAACCGGCATTGGTGAGCAGCATGCGGGTGAGCTCGCCGCTTTCTCCTACCGTAATGTAGGGCCTTATGCGCTCAAGGGTGACGGTGCCAATACCACGTATTTGCAGCAGTTCTTCGGGCTGTTCGATAGGCTTTTGCTCCCGCAGGCTGATGATCGCCTGCGCCTGAACCGGTGATATACCCGGCAGCTGACTAAGTTCAGGTAAGGAAGCCCGGTTCAGGTTTATGGGATTGGCTGCCAGGTCGAGCAGGAAAACGGCCAGCTCTTCGGCCCCTTCTGCGTCTTCTTCTGCCTCACGGTCTTCCAGCAGGCGCTCCAGCTCCCGCTCAACGGTACGTACAGAATCAGCTGCCGTATGCTGCCGGGCAAGGGCCGTCTCACTCATCCCAAAGAAGCATAAAAGGGCGGCAATTGCTGTTTTGAGCGAAGTGCGCAGTCTCCGGTCATGCCATTTTTTCAGTCTCATTACCTGCCTCAGAAAAAGATGGTGAGATCAAGACCCGGACTCCAGCCCAGCGCGTAGTGTTGCTGCGCGACGAAGTTGACCGATACCAATGATGTTGCGAAGCCTGCCCCGGCAGAGAAGGTCTGCGGCGCTGTTGTGATGCCGCCCCTGAGCTGAAGCGATTCCCAAACCGGAATTTCAAGACCCGCTCTGAATGCAAGCGGAAACCGGACATCCTTCACAGCGTCGGCAGCAAGCTTTACCCGTTCGGCCAGCTCATACGCCAGTCCGATGGCCAGCTCACGCGCAAGCTCTTCCCGCGCCTTACCAACTGAACCTCGGTTAAGATTGAGTACGCGGGCACCAAGTTTGAGCTCGGGCACAAGCTGCCATGCAAGTCCCGCGTCGATAGTAGGGGTGCCCGCCGATCCGTAGCGTTTGATGTGCAAATGGGTATAGTTGACGATCAGTCCCGCAGAAACACCCGCCTGCGCGTAGCCCAGACCGGCCCGCACACGGGTTTCACGGTAAAGGTCGTCTCCAAACGTGTGCAGTCCGCCGCCAAGCGTAACGCCCCGAAGCTGCACCGTAGCCGCCAGCGCCTGATCCGTAAGTTCTGCAAATCCGTAATTCCGGATCCCGTAAAATGATACGGCATTGTCTGTGCCTGCAAGTAGGGCCGGGTTACCGAATACCGCCCAGCTGTCATCCCCGACGGCTGTTACGGCCTGTCCCATAGCAAGCTGCCGGGCACCCAGCACGGTTTGTGCCTGTGAGCCGGATGCTAACCCGGTCACCATCATCACACAGAAAAAACATACAACACAGAGCCGGAACATCAGCGGCCGGCCGCTCACCGATAGGAGACAATACTTTTCCATAGATGCTTACGTTGCGAAAGCTTATCTTTGATTCATGCCCCATTGATAGCAATAAGCGAAAATCCTTACACCTTTTTCTCTGCATTGGGCCGCTTTTTTATTGATTCTTTGTTCCGTTAAGCAAGTACTCCCGTGAAATTCCTGCCATCCCTGATTCTGTTCTTTGTCTTCTCAACGACCATGCATACTGTGGCTTCAGCTCAGGAAATCCATGCCCGTGTTGAGCTAAATACAAGTCAGATCAGCACCTCTGATTACGATTACCTGAATGAGCTTCGCACCTTAATTGAAGAGTACGTAAACGACACCCGCTGGACCGACGACACATTTCTTGAAGACGAGCGCATAGAAGTTAATATCCGCATTACCCTCACAAACGCCGATAACAACGCCAATTTCGACGCAAACCTGATCGTGCAGTCGAGTCGTCCGATTTACAACACGCTCGCCAAGACACCCCTGGTCTTAATTAACGATAACTCCTGGCGCTTTAACTTCACACGGAACCGCAACATCATCCGTGATGATATGCAGTATGATGACATTGCTTCGGTAATTGACTTCTACATGTTTATCATCCTTGCGTACGACTATGATTCTTTTTCGGAGCTGGGCGGGAGTCCGTTTCTGCGGAGAGCCGAGAACATTCTGAACGTTGCACAGTCAACGCCGGGCGCTTCCGGATGGAGCTCCATGGGAACCCGACGAAACCGGAACGGCCTCATCACCCTCCTCAATAATCCGAATTACGAAGGCTTCAGGCGCGCACTTTACAGCTACCATCGCCTCGGGCTGGATCAGTTCACCCTCAACCCCGACCGTGCGCGTGAGCATATTATGGATGCTTTAACCCTTCTGCAGGAAACCCGCCGGCAAACGACCGAGCGCTACCTTTTCGACCTGTTGTTTTCTACCAAAAACCGGGAATTCACCGCTGCCTTCCTCGATGCTGAACTTTCTGCACGTTTGGAAGCTTTCAACCTTCTGGCTGATCTTGACCCCAGCCATATCTCTGAATACGAAAAACTCCAGTAACGCCCCTTTTGCCTGTTGTATGAAGAACCTCATCCTAAAAATTAAAGACCCCGTGAGCTGTCTCACCCACATGGGCGGGGCTTTTTTTGCAGTCATCGGTCTCGTGCTGATGCTTTTGACGGCAAATGCACCCATCGAAGCTGTGGCATTCGGCATTTTTGGCGGCACCATGTTCCTGATGTACCTTGCAAGCACGCTTTATCACATGTTTGATGCCAGCGAGCAAATCACCAAAGCCCTGCGCAAATTTGATCATGTGATGATCTACTTTTTCATCGCCGGAACCTTCACCCCGTTCACCATGCTCCTGATTGAAGGCAGCCTGCGCTGGATTTTTCTGGGTGTGATTTGGGGGATTGCTTTTGCCGGTATGGTTTTCAAACTTTTTTGGCTTCACGCACCCGCCTGGCTCTCCATCGCACTTTATCTGGGGATGGGTTGGCTTGGTTTGCTTGTGCTGCCTTACGCCTTCACCAACCTGAGCGCGGCTGCCGGCAACTGGATTATTGCGGGCGGATTATCTTATACCATCGGAGCTGTTGTATATGGACTGAAGCGTCCTGATCCCTGGCCGGGCACCTTCGGCTTTCACGAGATCTGGCACCTGTTTGTAATGGGGGGTACCTTCGCCCACTTCTGGGTAGTTTATCGTTATCTGCCTCTTAGCTGAACCTGATAATCCAGCTGAAAAGATCGTATATTTGGATACATCATCACCGAACCGGTCCCGTCGACCGGTTTTTTCTTTTGTATCCATTCTCAAAAAAGGACTTACTTGCTATCTGTCGGTTTTTTACTCACGACCTTTATTTCCATTTTTTCGATAGTGAACCCGTTTACGGCCATGCCCGTATTTCTGGCGCTCACGCAGGATCTTTCCAATCAGGAAAGGAACAGGCAGGCCCGCTGGGGTGCCATATACATGGTCATCATTCTCGGGGCTTTCTTATTTGGCGGACAGTATATCATCAGCTTTTTTGGGATTAGTATTGAAGGTATCCGGATTGCGGGCGGCCTGATGATTATGCGCTTTGCCTACTCCCTGCTTAACCCGGCTGAAGGCGGCCGAAAAATCAC
Organism: Cyclonatronum proteinivorum; assembly: GCF_003353065.1. Classification (GTDB taxonomy): domain Bacteria; phylum Bacteroidota; class Rhodothermia; order Balneolales; family Cyclonatronaceae; genus Cyclonatronum; species Cyclonatronum proteinivorum. Next base: position 438,905 of record NZ_CP027806.1, read on the forward strand.
CCCGGAAGATGAACAGGAAAGTCAGAATAAGCCCGATATTTCCTTTAGTCCGCTGGCCATGCCCTTGCTGTCCGGGCCCGGCAGTATTGCGGTCGTGCTTGGCTTTGGTTCACAAACGACCGGTGTAATCGATGCTTTTGTGGTTTTTGCCGCTATTGTCCTCGTTGCCGTTGCTGTATATGGCGTGCTGTATGTTGCGCCGCAGCTGATTAAGGTTTTGGGTAAAACCGGCATGACGGCCCTCACACGCATGATGGGCTTTATTGCGCTTTGCATTGGCGTCCAGTTTATCATCAACGGCATTTCCATGCTGATTGCCTGACGCGGTTTACAGCAAGTGTTCATGTACCGCTGACCGCGTAACCCGCTTAGAAGCGATTATTTTTGATGTAAGCAAAAGGTAAACAAAAGGATATCTTTCAATAAGTGCGTGATCGTGTATCATGCGGGTTAGCATCAGGTTTAGTATCTTAAACCTGATTACGCTGAAACGGATTAACATTACAGCCGTAGAAAGATGGCAATGGGTGTAACTACACATGCCATTTCTTCATCAATCTGCCATGATGCCTCATCATGGTTTAATTTCTAAAAAATATTCTGCCATGGGACTCTGGACCGCCATCGTCATTATTGTTGTAGTAACTGTTCTCGCTGATGTGTACAGCAAAAATCAGAAGAACAAAGCCCGTTTCAGTGGTAACGACAAAAAAATGAACGAGCTGAACGAGACCATTAAAAAGCTCGAGAAGCGGATTGAAAACCTCGAAATAATTGCGGTCTCAGATCCGGATAATTTTCAGGACCGCGCCCGCAATACCAGCTTCTACAAAGAGCCGGAAGAACCTGCACGAGCCAATCAGCGCCTCGTTAATGAGCTCGCACGCGCCAAACAGCGCGGTGACTAACTTGACAGGTCAAGACAGAGCTTCCGCTTTTTTAAAACGCTTCACACGCACCCAAAACCATCCATTGTTATGTTTAGCGAAGAAATTATTGTCCCCTTTATATTATTCGCCTTTGTTTTTGGGCCTCTGTTTTATCTGATTTACACAGGGTCAAAACTGATACGCTACCGGATTGACCGAAAGTATGCCCATCAGAACAGCAAAGAAGTCAAAGAACTCAAAGCTTTTATGGAGCGGACAGAGCTGCGGCTGCAGGCGCTGGAAGAGATTGTAAGTGAAGACGGTGTAATCCTGGACCGCGCCGTATCTCAGGTTGAAAAAAAAGTCAGCAAGGAAAGAAAAATTGAAGCTGACTTTTCGGAAGATACCCCTGTTAACCTTTCAGATAAGCAACACGACACCGGACGAAGCAAGCTGCGTAATCAGCTAAAATCGTGACTTAATCCCCGTAATTCGTTAACTTAAAAGACCTGGTACTTTTTGAAAGTGCCGGGTCTTTTTATTTGAAATACGCCGTAGGTTGGTTTATACTGAATATTTACCTGCACAATCCGAAACCCACTCATCTTCGCAGCCGCCATGACTATTACCGCCCTCGAAATTAAACAGCGCACCTTTACAAAATCTCTTAGGGGGTACGACCCTGCCGAAGTAAATGCGTTTCTCAGCATGCTTGCCAATGAGTGGGAACATCAGGTCACAAAAATAAAATCGCTCGAGCGCGATGTTCGTGAAGTAAATGACAAACTGAGTCATTATCAGCGCATAGAAGCTACGCTGCATGAAACCCTGCAGACAGCGCGCGAAAATGCGGAGCAAAAATTGGAAAATGCCCGCAGAGACGCCAAAAACAAGCTGCAGAAAGCTGAAATTGATGCCGAACAGATTATCAAAGAAGCACGTCAGCAAAAACAGCATATTCGCCAGAGCATTATCACCCTGCTTGAGCGGCGGGAAGAAATTATTCGCGGAATGGGATCCTATCTCGATATTGCGCAAAAATCGCTGGACAGTTTTCAGAAAGACGGACAGAGTATTTATCAGCTTCCGGGCAGCGACGGGGCTTCAGAACCCCTTCCCGTTTCAGGTAAAAAAGCGCCATCAGCTGCCGAAAGCGGTAAAACGGCACCCGGCACCGAAGATATAGACGACCTGATTGAAGAACTTGACTAAATTTTTTTCCTCATTTATCTAATACACATACAATGACATTCGACACCATTGAAAGCTTTCGGGCCAAGAGATCCGAAGCCCTGGATTTTATTCGTTCCAAAACTGATTTCAAACCGGAAGTACTGATTATACTTGGTACCGGTCTCGGAAACCTCGCCCGTGAGCTTGATACCGAACTAACCATCGGTTATCAGGATATCCCGCACTTTCCTGTATCTACGGTTGAGTCACACTCCGGCAAACTGTTGTTTGGTACCCTTGGGGGTAAAAAAGTTGTGCTTATGCAGGGGCGCTTTCATTACTATGAAGGCTATAGCATGCAGGAAATTGCCTTTCCTGTACGCGTTGCCCAAGCGCTTGGCGCCCGTGCGCTGCTCGTCTCCAATGCAGCCGGCGGCATGAACCCGCTCTATCGCCGTGGGGACATCATGTGTATTACGGATCACATCAATATGCTCGGTCTGAACCCCCTTATCGGTCCGAACGATAACGATCTCGGAGACCGCTTTCCGGACATGAGTGAACCGTACAGCAACCGCCTGATTAAACTTGCAGAAGAAGTCGCGCTCGCACAAAATATTAAAATGCAGCAAGGTGTATATGTTGCAGTGCCTGGCCCGAACCTTGAAACACGTGCCGAGTACCGTTTTCTGCGCCTCATTGGTGCAGATGTTGTCGGGATGAGCACGGTTCCGGAAGTGATTGCTGCGGTGCACATGAAAATGGAAGTCTTCGGTATTTCAGCCGTAACCGACGAGTGTTTCCCGGAATCCCTGCAACCGGTTGTTCTGGAAGAAATTATCGAAGCCGCTTCTATTGCTGAGCCTAAGCTCACCAAGGTCATTAAAGGCGTTCTCGAAAAAATGTAGCCATCCGCAGGGCTCAGTCACAGGTGAATACGGCAGCTGTTATCATCCGTTTTTTCTTCGTACCTTGAGCCCTGTTTAGTTTTCAATTCGTAAATGCAGATTTTGTTCAACAGCTCCAATCTCTTCCTATGAAATCCAACTCTTCGAATCAATTTTGGGACGAGCACCGGTGGGAAACCCACATTAATGAAGCGGAACAGAAGAGTGAAGAAATCCGGCACTTTTTAGATAAAACCTTCGGCAATGAAGGCCCGAGATGGATCAAAATCCTTCAGGAATCCGAATCAGAGCACGACGCACTCGACACCTATATAGAAGAAGAACTCCTGCTCGATGAAGCCTATCTGCCCGACGATGACGACGATTGGGATCTCGATGACTTCGATGATGACGATGACGATTTCTTTGCCAAATACATGGATCAGTTTTCTCATGATGAGAACCTGACCGATGTTCCGCATGAAGGAATAAACGCCGATGAAACTTCTCCAAAAGCTGAGTCAGAAGACGCTGATGATTCGGATCCGTTTGGCTTTCCGCTCAATCAAGCGGATGACGAGCTTGACGATACCCTCGGGGAAGTGGATGATTTTGATGATATGGATGAAGGGGATGAGTGGAAGCTGCTCAGCAATGATTACACCATGAGCGACTTCGGCTCGCTTGAAAACCTCGATGTGTACAACAGGGCACACGATTTTGGCGCGCACATGCTTGTCCGATCCGCCCACCTCAGCTTTGAATCTCCGGAAGATCAGCAACTCTACAACAGTTTTATTGCTGATGTGCTGCAGGTAAGCGCTAAAATTGCTTCAGGCTACGCGCTTGGTTTTTATGATGATATGATTGGCGGAAATATCGCTTTTTGCAAAAAAGCACTTCAGGCTGCGAACCGGGCACTTTCATCCCTGCAAACCATCAAAGAAAAGAACCTTGTGTTTGGAGATGTTGAATACAGACAGCTTCACTGCGATCTGTTTGAAATCCGTAACGATCTTGGCATTTACATTCAGGAACTGCGGGATATGTTCGAAAGCTATTCCGACATCCCGCCTTTCTGAGTAAAAAATGACTGCCCGGCAAAAAACACCAACTTTTTGCCTCCTGCTCTAAAAAAGAGAAGCGTTCAAAAGCAAATACTGTTTTGAGCGCTTCTCTTTTTTTATGTTTTGTTTTTGGATTGCTTCTGTCCTTACTGCCGTCCTTCAATTTCGTTTTCATCCCAAATAGCAACCTCAAAACGGCCTGAAGCGTCTGCCGCTGCCCGAAACATTCCCCGGCTGTTAAACACCATCGCAATTTCACCGGTATGACTTACGCCTATAATGCCGCCATCGCCCTGCTGTAACTTTTCGTGAATTACGATGGAAGCCGCTTCATTCAGGGAAGCGTTTGTGTACTCCATGATGGCGCAAATGTGAAAAGCAACGGCATGGCGGATAAACTCCTCACCGGTTCCGGTTGATGAAATAGCGCAGGTTTCATTGTTGGCGTAGGTCCCTGCACCGGCAATCGGTGAATCCCCGACCCGGCCAAATCGCTTATTGGTCATTCCCCCAGTTGAAGTACCTGCCGCAAGATTTCCGTTTTGATCAAGAACCGCAACGCCGACGGTTCCGTATTTCTGATCGTCAATATCCTGATGGGGATTAAAGGACTGCTGCGACTCATCGTGATCCAGGGTCACTTCGTCACGCTCCCGTGCACGGATAAGCTGCTGATGACGGCGCTCGGTGTAGAACCAGGAGGGATCGACCCGCTCAACCTCCATTTGGTCCGCAAAACGCTCTGCACCCTCGGCTGCAAAAAGCACGTGCCGGGAGTTTTCCATCACCATGCGGGCAAGGCTTATGGGGTTTTTGACTGTTGTGACACCCGCAACTGCGCCTGTTGCCAGGGTGCGGCCATCCATAATAGAAGCGTCTAGCTCAAAGGTTTCGGCATTGGTCATCACCGCGCCCCGTCCCGCATTGAACAGGGGGTTGTCTTCCAATAGTCTTACGACTTCTTCGACCACATCAAGGGCTTCCGCGCCGTCATGCAGCATGGCACGACCCAGCTCGAGTGCTTCCTCAAGGCTGTCGACATACTCTTGTTTGACGTCGGGGTCAATATCGCGGGAAATGACGCCTGCGCCGCCGTGCAGGGCAATGGCATAGGCCGGACGCTCGCCCGGTACCGTGTCAGCGGCAGATGTGTTTTCATCCGTACAGGAAGTGAGCATAAGAAACAGGAATGCTGTGGTCAGGGCGTAGACAAAATTCATGGTCGCAGAAGTTGATAATCTGTTGAGAGTTTAGTCCGCATTATTCGCCAAGAAATTTTCTTGCTGGCAAGGCGAAGCTGAAAACTCAGCGGAAGGGTACCCAGGTATCCTGAGCATGAGTTTTCAGCTTCAACGTAGCCAACGGGGAAATTTTGCAGTCTTTATACTGCACTCAAATTTAGGCTACCTGTGTTTCTCGGTAAGCCAAATTTAAACATGCATTTAGGATATATTCTATGTTTAATTGTGAATAATGCGGATAGTTCATAGCTGCGGAATATCCCTTATTCGGGCTGTTTTTCCAAATCCCGCTCTAAAAAGAATTCAGCTGTATGTTTCAACAGACTCATCAACCTGTTATCAGAATGGCTTTTCAAGCCGTCGAAAGTTTTTTCCCTGACACGCAAATCATGTGGAAATCAACTAAATCAGCACCATTTCCGGAGAAAAATCTTCGGGTACAGGTAACGGACTATTTCACCAACAGCATTTTCTTGACCTGAACAAAGCTGCCCGTTTCAATCCGGTACAGATACACTCCGCTTGCAATCGGAAAATTGCGCGAGTCAAAAACAACTGTGTGTGTGCCTGCACTTTGAACACCGTTTTGCAGGGTTGTAACCAGCTGACCATTTACGCTGAAAACATCAAGCCGTACGTGAACAGACTCCGGAAGGGTATATGAAATCTGTGTGGAAGGATTGAAGGGATTGGGATAGTTCTGATTCAGTATGAATTCGGCCGCAGCTTCACCGGGTTCAGATGGCACATCTACAGGTGACAGGAAATCCAGCAAAATCGGGAACGTAAGCCCCCCTACAGGGTTGGCCGTCGGCACGCCCTCGCCCCAGCTGCCGTCTTCACTTTGTTTGGTTTCGATGATCAGTCCGTCTGCAAGCGTACGCTCTTCAATTCTGCGAATACCGGAAGGAAAATCATTGGGTATCATCGCAGCCCATCCTCCTTCTGTTTCCTCGACCCATTCCCGGAAAAAGGAAGCATAGCGCTCATCAAACTGTACGCCCGTCTGCTGCACAAAGGTAGCGTAAACCGGGCGTTCAGCGCCGGCTTCGTCGGCATACAGAACGATGAAATTGCCCGGGTCAGCCTCCGAAAAAGCTGCAACGCCGGTAGCCTGACCGGTTAATTCGCCAAAATCAAGAACCTGAAATTCAGAGAACGTGTCAATTACGTGATGAATAGTGCTGCCGTTCTGCCCGTCGTTGAGCAAAAGCCTGATCCGCAGGAAATTGCCCGGGGTGAACCGCTCATTTCCGCTTGGCTCGGTAATAAACCAGCCTTCAAAAACGCCCGCTTCGTCTGTGCTCAGGGTGAAATGACCGCTCTCAAATGCCGAAGGGCTGAAGTCCGGGCTATCGGTTGTTCGAATAAAGGAAGCCGCCTCATTTCCGGCAAAAATCATATTGCCGGCGCCATCCTGCTCAAAACCATCGCTTTCCTCAATAACCCGGTTGGCGAAACGGTAGGTCGTATCCGGCAGCAAGCCCTCCAGGCGCAGGCGGTAGGCGACGGGAATGCGGTCGTTATTTTCAGGCTGTGCACCCTGCACGATTGCAGGCATAATGATTTCAGTGAGTGCAACAACCCGGATGGGGTCGCTCACAACTGTTTCCGAATGGGCTTCGGCCTGAATCCGGTAGGTTCCTGCAGCTGAGAAGACAAGGTCTGAAAACACGGCCTGTCCGGCGGAAGCCGTCACCGTTAAGGTGCCATTGAGAGTACCCGGCCCCTCTGCGAGACTAAGCGTGACTTCCCCGTTAAAGCCGGTATCTGTATGGCCTGCACCATCGGTGACGATGACTTGAAATGGCTGTAAAGTAGTGCCTGCCTGCGCTGTTTGGCGAAGCTGCACAAACTGCAGCGGCTCGGGTACTTCAAAAGGTTCAGCTGAAATTTTTATATCTGTAAGGCGCAGCTTACTTCTCTGTCCGCTTTCATTGTCGAGTCGAACGCCGGTGTAATAGTACACCCATCGCAGTTCTGCATAGCTGCGGTTAAGCATGGCTTGCGGCAGTGCAACCGGCCCGACAAAGGAGCTGTGACCCGCTATGCTATTGCGCTCATACTGTACCGGCTGACCGCTGCTGTCTGTCACATCTTCAAAAGCGTCATTGGGGTTGATACGATACTGCAGGCGGATGTTGTAAACCCTTGAGTTTGGCAATACCGTGCCGCCGCGCCAGCCGGCATACAGCTGAGTGATCCCCTCCGTATTGAGTGCGAGTACGGCCGTTCCAAGCCAGCCCCCCCCGTTCTCCTGTGCGTTGGCTGTATTGATGAAACCAATGCCATCATCCCCCAGTCCGTTTATACGGCTCCGGCTGCTGAGATCGTAAGGAAGCACCCAGGGCTGCTCAAAAACGGAAGTGAGATCAGGGTCAGATGAATCGGTCTGATAGAATATCATGTGCGGGGGGTAGCTACCTGCCGGTGTACTTGCTTCCCAGCTGCTGAAGGTGTAATCGCCTTGCGCCATTACCCAGGGTTCGATCGGCGGATCCGTGACATCATCGTCCTGCGGCGCAAAAACAGCGGTTACGCTTGTTGCCTGTTGAGGCGAAACGGTGATGACAGCTTCCGTTGAGGAAACGCTTCCAGTCCACTCCGAAAAGACATAACCTGTGCGGGCTTCCGCTTCGAGCGTTACCGCAATTCCTGTGAAATAGGTGCCGGTCCAGGGGTATGGCTGTGCGGTAATACCGGGCGTGCCTTGCCGGATTTCCGTGCGGTTGATCCGAATGAAGCCATGCGCAGGATCGCTCACATCAAGGGTAATCTGAGCCGGTGCCGAAGAAAGGTTGAATTGCTGACGAATATGCTGCCGCATAAATGCAGGACGCTCCACTGCAAAGTCGCGCATGATCTGCACGTTTTGCTGCCAGCTGCTAACCGAAACAGGTCTTCGCCAGCGGTTGATATGTTCCTGCATTTCAGGCAGGTAGATGGCTTCGAGCGAATCGAGCCGTGCGGCTACGTATTCCGGATGAAAGGCGGTGTTGAGTAAGTCAGCCGCTCTGTTGATAAAAGCATTTCGATAGTCCGGATTTTGCAGCAATCGACGGGGGATAAAGGTTGACCAGTCGGGATTTGGCCAGCCGGGTCCGTTTTCCTGTAAAGCAAAAGCCAGGGTATTGTGTGCTGCGCCTTCCTGATGGCCGGTTACATAGTCGAAATCCAGACCAAAGCCGAAGTCGGTATCAAACATCATCCAGCGCCAGCGACCATCTGAACCGGGTACGCCATCCGGCAGCGTAGGGTCGGTGCCCCGCCAGTACTGTTTGTTGTTTCCCGGCCAGTCCGTATTCCGGAAATAGACCTGCGCGAGGAAATAATCGGCGAAATTTTCCACATCCATGCGGTTGCGCAGTTCGTCAAAATTGGTGTTGCTCACCACGCCGGGATTATTGAGAAACGACCGCATTTGGTTGTAGTGCGTCAGCCCTTCAGGGTTTCCATCGTCAAAAACGCCATTGTTTTCAGCAATGGTGTAGCTTTCCTCATTATCCGGATCCGTATCGTGATGGGTTTGCAGGTAGCGCACATCCAGCCGGTCGCGCATGTTATGCACCCCCCAGTATTCGCCGTTGATGAACACAATCGCGGGGCGGGAGTGCTGCATATCGACTTCCATCCCTCTCATCAAAGACTGCATGAAGCTGTCCCGGAAAATAGTCCGGTCCCAGTCGTTGCCGCTGTTGCGCAGAATCAGGCGCTTAAACTGCCCGATGGGCTTATCCGGAAAAATCTGATGGCTGATCCATGAGGTGCCGTAGTCTGAACGGGCGTACAGCCTGAGCGATTTACGGGGACGATTGCGGCTTGTACCGCCATGAATGCGCACCCCTATACCCTGTGAAAAGGCAAGGGAACCATCATTCTCAAAAAACTCAATCCATGCGGGCCGCTCCCACTCGCGGCCTCTTTGATTGTAATTGAGATTGTTACCCGGCACATAAATCCCAATGTCATCATCAAAAAAATTATCCCGGTTGGTTGTGATAGAGATCACAGGCAAACTGTAGCGGCTTTCCCCCGCTTCATCCACCAAAAAACTCCCGGTAATAATTTCACTTGGCGCCATGCCGGGCACAAAGGCACGGGCGCGAATGGTGTGGATTTTGAAGACTTCTCCGAGAGGCGGCTGCCAGGCTTCGTTGTAGGGATCCTGACCCGGGTTGATGGCATTGGTCGGGATCATCGAGATGTCGTTGGGCTCACCGGCTCTGGAGTCGAGCACAACAGGCGCTGAAAAAACGGCACTGTTTTCATCGGGCTCACTGCCGTCCGTAGTGTAGCGGATAACCGCCTGCCCCCCGGCAGAAATAAACAGCGTGACCGGTTCGGTATAAAAACCGGGCGCAAGGTTAAATTGTGGTGTCGGTGCTACGGCTTGCTGTTTTGGGTCAGCTGCAGCACTTTCGTGCTGTGCAGGGACTTCTGAAACAGAATTTACCTGACCCAGTGCGGGCGACAGATTCCATCCACAGATAAACAGCGCAAGTATTACCGCAACCAAGGCTAGTTGTACGTAATCTCGACGGGGCATTTTAAGAGGAGGGCTGTAACGATTTTCCGATAGAAAATGGTTTTTGTGTATAAAGGAAGTATTTGATTTTATGCTGCATTTTACTCAATTGGCATAATAATAAATTAATGCAATTAAGCAACCGTTTTTTACCGGATTAAGCGCTTTTTCTGCAAAAAAAAAGGCGGCACTCCCGAAAGAATGCCGCCCTAAAATAATTCAGCTGCAACCTACTTGATAAAGAGCATGTCTTTGTAGGTAGGCATTGGCCAGTAATCGTCTGCAACGTAGCGCTCCAGACGATCTGCAATTTCTCTTACTTTGTTCATTGCAGGAATGACGTTGGTACGCATGTGCTCGGCTTTCTCATGTTCCGTGTCGCCGCCCAGCTCTGCATTTTGGGCAATGAGGGCTCCGTTGGCTTCAATGAGGGCGTCAAGCTCACTGGCGAGATGATCCGCCACGCGCTTGGTCCCTGCGATAGCAAATCCGAGCTTGTCACCACGATCAAGCGTAGCTGCGAGCTCATTGAGGTAGCGAATTACCGATGGGATAATCATGGTCTGAACCATAGACGCGGTGGTTTCGCCTTCAATGTTGATACCTTTGAAATACTGATCTACAAAGATTTCAAAACGGGATTCCAGCTCTGCCTTGCTGAGTACGCTGTATTTCTCGAAAAGCGCAGCATTGTCGTCGCTCTTCAGGTATGGCAGGGCGTCCATGGTGGTTTTCAGGTTCAGCAATCCGCGCTTGGCTGCTTCTTCCTGCCACTCATCAGAGTAGCCGTCGCCATTAAAGAGGATGGGGTAGTGTGCGTTGGTAACCTGTGTAAGTACTGTTTTGAGAGCTGTTTCGAAGTCTGCGCTCTTAAGCTGCTCATCAAGTAAGTCACACATGTGGTCGATAGCTTCCGACATGATGGTATTCAGCACGGTAACCGGGAGGGAAACGGACTGCGCAGAACCAACCGCGCGGAACTCAAACTTGTTGCCGGTGAAGGCAAAGGGGGATGTTCTGTTCCGGTCGCCCGCGTGCTTCGGAAGCGCCGGAAGTACCGGTGTTCCCAAACCAAGCAAGCCGCCTTTCTTAGAAGACTTCAGGTCGCCTGACTTAATCTGAGCGTAGATGTCGTCAAGCTGATCGCCGAGGAAGATGGAGATGATCGCTGGCGGCGCTTCATTGGCACCGAGACGGTGATCATTGCCGGCTGAAGCAATTACGGCGCGCAACAGATCCTGATGTTTATGCACAGCTGAAATAACAGCGGTACAGAAGAACAGGAACAGCATGTTGGAATGCGGGTCGTTGCCCGGCTCCATCAGGTTCATTCCATCGGAAGTGCTTACGGACCAGTTGGTATGCTTGCCACTACCGTTGAGGCCTGCGAAAGGCTTCTCGTGCATAATACAGACCAGGTCGTATTTGCGGGCCACTTTCCGGAGCACAATCATCATCAGCTGCTGATGATCGGCTGCAACATTGGAAGTTTCGAAGATCGGTGCGATTTCGTACTGTCCCGGCGCAACTTCATTGTGACGCGTTTTAACAGGCACACCCAGGCGGTAAAGTTCTTTCTCCACATCAAGCATGTAGGAAAGCACGCGGTCCTGAATAGAGCCAAAATAGTGATCGTCCAGCTCCTGACCTTTCGGCGGAACCGCGCCAAACAGAGAACGACCGGCCATCACGAGATCCGGGCGGCGATAGAAAAATTCTTTGTCAATCAGGAAGTACTCCTGCTCAGCGCCCACGGTTGAAACAACACGGGTTGCATCAACATCGAAGTATTTGAGGGCGCGGAGTCCGGCTTTATTGAGTGCTTCTGCTGAACGCAGGAGCGGTGTTTTGTGATCGAGTGCTTCACCTTTCCAGGAAACGAAGGCCGTTGGAATACAAAGCGTCGCACCGTTTTCATTTTCCATGATAAAGGCAGGGGAAGTCGGATCCCAGGCTGTGTACCCGCGAGCTTCAAAAGTCGGGCGCAGACCGCCGCTCGGGAAGCTTGACGCATCGGGCTCACCCTGAATGAGTTCTTTGCCGGAAAACTCAGCAACGGCACCGCCGCCCTGATTTGGCGTAATAAAGCTATCATGCTTCTCAGCCGTATGACCTGTAAGCGGCTGGAACCAGTGCGTGTAGTGCGTAGCGCCGCGCTCAGTTGCCCAGTTTTTCATTACAACCGCTACCGCGTCTGCAACATCGGGATTCAGAGGTGCATTTTCTGTTATGGTTTTTTTGAGCTCCTTCCAGATTTGCTTGGGAAGGCGGGCCTTCAATTCTGTCAGATGAAGTGCGTTTTCACCGAAAATATGGAGAATATCGAATGACTTATCGCCGGGACTCAGAGAGCCGTTACCCGGTGATTTGACGGCAGCAATTGCATCGAATCGTTTGAAAGATTTACTCATAATTGGATCTTGGATTAGTTTTGTGGTGCCGGCTGCGCTTTGCGCCGATCTGATTCGGTGTCAATAATAAGGCAATTTTTATTAATTGCCATATTTTTTTAAGCCATCCGTAATGACGTCCAAACTTTGGCAGGTTGCTATTGGTATTCAAAGCCGAAAAGCGCTTTTTTGGATATAATCGGTTCTGACCCATACCTGACTCTTTCTGGAGAGTTTATAGGTAAAAGCGGGCCCCTTAAACTAAAAATGCCTCTGCGGCTTTTATTGGAATGATTTTACGGATGAATCAGTATTTTCAGATTCAATCTCTCTGTCTGATTCAAAACTGTTCAAACCCGACTTTGTGACCCTAACTGATTCTGCTCTTCAGCAAACTCCATCGCAGGCTTCCGTCTGGATTTCGGCCATGCGTCCGAAAACTCTGGCCGCAGCTTTTGTTCCCGTACTCATCGGGGGAAGCCTTGCCTACAGCCACGACAGCTTTCTGGTACTGCCCACCCTTGCAGCCCTGCTTTGTGCTTTCCTCATACAGATCGGGACCAACTTCGCCAACGATTACTACGACCATAAAAAAGGAGCCGACACCGATAAGCGTATCGGCTTTGTAAGGGCAACATCTGCCGGACTCATCGCACCCGAAGCCATGCTGCGGGCGACCATCCTCACCATGGCCGCCGCCTTTGTGCTGGGACTCTACCTCGTGTGGCACGGCGGCTGGGTGATTCTGCTCATAGGCGTACTCTCTATCATTTTCGGCATTTTATACACAGGCGGCCCCTACCCGCTCGGGTACAATGGCCTTGGCGATGTGTTCGTGTTTCTGTTTTTTGGCTTCATAGCGGTGATGGGCACCTACTACATCAACACCTTCGAGTGGTCCGCACAGGCTTTTTGGGCATCCATTGCGGCAGGGGCACTTTGCACCAACATCCTTGTGGTCAACAACCTGCGCGATGTGGATGAAGACCGGCAAACCGGCAAGCGCACCCTCGGCGTACTCTTCGGCGACAAAGCCCTCAAAATCGAATACGGTCTAATGCTTGCCCTCGCCTTTGCCATTCCGCCGCATTTTTTGGTGCAGGAAGGTTTCGGATGGCAAGTACTTCTCCCGATGGTGCTGCTGCTGCCGGCCGCGGTGCTCTACCGTAACGTGCTCATCGTACCCGACAAGCGTGCCCTGAACAAGACCCTCGAGAACACGGCGCAGTTTATGGCCGCTTTCGGCATTTTCTTCTCGGTAGGCCTTGTGCTTGGGGCCTGATTTATGAAACTAACGGCCTGCACATACAAGATTCCTTTCCGCGCGCCCTTCCGAACCGCAGGCCATTACTTTGCACACCGCACAGGGCTGCTGTTTTTTTTAGTGTATGATGATGGCTCCCAGATCGTATCAGAAGCCGCGCCGCTTCCGGGTTTTTCCGAAGAAACCCTGGAAGATGTGCTCCGCTACCTTTCAGACCATCCGGACTGGTACAGCTTTCTTGATGACGCGCATCTACCCGGCTTTGAGACAAGCATACCGGCTTCCCTGCAGTTCGCCTGCTCCGTACTCTGGCTGAAGCATAAGGCGAAACAATCCCAAACCAACATCGCTGTCTTGCTCGGTGCGGCTCCTTCCGACAGCCTCGCCGTAAATGCCGCCATCGGACTCGGTACAACGGAAGATCTCATCCGCAAAACCGAAGAAGCGGCAGCACAGGGCTATCGCACCATTAAATACAAAATCTCCGGTGAAGGCACCACGCTGTTCGAAGCCCTCAGTCACCTCAGGGAATCGCAGCCCGGGCTCAGGTTCCGGCTCGACGCCAACGGCTGCTGGCAGCCCGATGAAGCCGCAAGCGTTCTCCGAAAGTTTGAAGGCTTCGGCATTGAGTACTGCGAACAGCCGGTAAGTCCCGCCGACGATCAGCGCCTGAACCGGCTTCGAAGCCTCACGCGCATTCCTGTCGCAGCCGATGAATCTGCCCGCACCCTCGCCGATGTGAAGCGCATTATAAAGGAGAAACTCGCGGACGTTCTCATCCTCAAGCCCATGATTTGCGGCAGCGTTGGGAACCTGCTCGATATCCTTAAAATGGCTGAAAGCGCCGGGCTTTGCACTGTTTTCACGACCTCGCTCGACAGCGCCATTGCGCGCCGCGATACCGCCCTGCTCGCTTCAGCTTTGTGCAAAACGGATACCGCACACGGCCTCTCAACCGGCGCCCTGCTTGCAAGCGACACCCTCACCAACGCGGATCCCATCGAAAACGGACGCTTCCTCACCGGGAGCATTCCTTTAACCCTCAACCCCGACCTGCTGAACTTCAGCTTACTGGAACAAGTCTATGAACGTGCCCTTTGATTTCCGGCCCCCTTCCCCTTTTATGTTTGCTGCCGGAAAAGCGGGGCTACTTGAACTCCGCTCCACGCGGGAGTCGGTTTTCAGAATGGCCGCGGTTATCCGGCAGTGGTACGACCGGTACAGCACCGAGCCGGGACAGCCGCTGCAGTTTCCGGCAGGTCACCCCATGACCCCCGAATTTATCGCCGCCTGCTGGCACGCGGGCGTTCCCTATTGGATTGAGCCTGCCGCAACGTTGCCCGGACTCACGGAGCGTGCAAGCCGTTTGCTCAATCCGCTGCCCTACCGCTGGCGGGACGCCCTCAATGAGTATCTCGACTGCAACGGGGATGATTTTGCTGCGCCGTTTTTTTCACCTGAGCCCGATGCCGTTTTCAGCTACCTGTTCACCTCCGGAAGCAGCGGAGCGCCCAAGCTCGTCGCCCTGCGCCGTTCGCAGATGCTCGCAGCCTTCAAAAGCATGGTAGCGGGCCTGCTCCCAGACAAACTCGAATGCTGGCTGCTCTGTCTTCCGCTCAACCATATTGGCGGCGCAGCGGTCGTGTTGCGTTCCTGGCTGAACGGCAACTCCGTTGTTGATGCCCGTATGGCCTCCTACGAAGACATCCTCGCACAGCTTTCCGGCAATGAGTCGCTCGCGCTGGCTTCGCTCGTACCTTCTCAGCTCGACAAGCTGCTGGATCTCGGCGGCCCAAGCATAGTGCACCCCAACTTCAAAGCCGTGCTGCTTGGCGGCGGACCCTCGCCAAATGCCCTCATCGAAGAAGCCCGCTCCCGCGCCGTGCCTGTGATGAAGAGCTACGGCATGACCGAAACCTGTGCACACGTGATCAGCGTACCCGCGGATGCGCTTCACAACGCGCCTTTTGGCTGCAGCGGCAAGCCCAACGCAGGCCATGAAATCCAAATCCGGGATGAATTCGGGGCCATGCTCCCAGCCGGGGAAACCGGTCTGCTTTGGGTGCGGGGCCCGCAGCTCATTAACGGCTACGCCGACGCCCCTGCCGGCACCGAGGCCGCCTTTGATGCCGAAGGCTGGTTCTGCACCGGCGACTACGCCCGCACCGATGCCGACGGCTGGGTCTATATCGAAATGCGGCGCTCCGATCTCGTCGTAAGCGGCGGTGAAAACATCAACCCCGGAGAAGTTGAAGCCATTTTGCGCAGCGAAATTGCGGGTATCACAGACATCGTCATTGGCGGACTGCCCGATGCCCGGTGGGGACAGAAGCTTGTCGCATGGCTGGTGCTCGAAGGCGAAAAGCCCGACCCCGTGGCCCTGCGCCGCACCCTCAAAAAAGTGATGCCCCCCTACATGGTCCCCGCCGAATTCCGTTTCCCCGCCCAGATTCCCCGCAACGAAATGGGCAAAATCCAGCGCGAAGCCCTCAAAAACCTGTTCTGACGAGCGGCTGGTAAAACCCATCAAACCGGTGCCGCGAACCAAAAAAACGCGCATTCCCCCGCAATCGTCGTCGCAACCGTATGGGCGCACCCTTGTAGTCGCCCAACGAAGTCCCGAACAAGGCAAGGCGCCGCGCCCAAACCGGGATGTAAAAAAAGTTCCGGGCATTCCCCGCAATCGTCGTCGCCAACAGTATGGGCGCACCCTTGTGGTCGCCCAACGAAGTCCGGAATTAGGCACGGTGTCATGCCGAGACCGCCGTGCCATGTGCGTTCAGGTGCATGTCACGAATCCGATTTTTTCAAACGACATCCTTTCGGGTGTCTCCGACGGACACATCATGCCTGCGGCATTCCCAAATGGGGGGGGGCGGTTTTTCTACCCACAGGGCGTCCCTACAGGACGCTGTTTGGAAAACGGGGTACTATTTCAATCAGCGATGCCGGAATACTCTGCGCAAATCCGACCCAATCCGGAAAACCCGTGTGTGGTCATCTCAATGTTTATGTCAGGGATGGAGGGCTTTGCCATCCTCCCAAAAAGCAAGGGCTTTCGCGTTGATTTGGGATTTCTCCCAAGCACGAAAGACCGTGATGCTCTCGGCGTTTCCTCCAAAAAACACCGCAGGAACTACTCTGTAGCGCGTTTTCAGGCCGGATTTTTTTTCGGGTAAACCGGGGTGATGAGCTGCCGCTACAGTCCGACGCGGCTAAAGATGCGGTCGACCTGCGCCATGTGGTGACCGAGGTCGAAGGCGTCTTCTACTTCGGCTTCGGTGAGGTAGCTGCGCACGGCTTCGCTGCCCTGTATGAGCGGCTTGAGGTGCGTTTGCTGCTCCCAGGCCTGCATGGCGATGGGCTGCACGGTGTCGTAGGCCTGCTCACGACTGATGCCTTTGTCAATCATTTTGAGCATGATCCGCTGCGAGAATACGAGGCCATGCGTGAGATCAATGTTGGCTCTCATGCGGTCGGGGAACACGACGAGCTGCTCCATCACGCGGGCGAAGCGGTGCAGCATGTAGTCGAGGAGGATGGTGGCGTCGGGCAGGATGATGCGCTCGGCGGAGGAGTGCGAGATGTCGCGCTCGTGCCAGAGCGGCACGTTTTCGAAGGCGGTGACCATGTAGCCGCGAATGACGCGCGCGCAGCCGGTGATGTTTTCCGAGGAAATCGGGTTGCGTTTGTGCGGCATGGCGGAGGAGCCTTTCTGACCTGCAGCGAAGTATTCTTCGGCTTCGCGGGTTTCGCTTTTCTGAAGATGACGCACTTCAACGGCCATTTTTTCGAGCGTTGAGGCGATAGTCGCCAACGTGGCCATGTAGAAGGCGTGCCGGTCGCGCTGCAGGGTTTGGGTCGAAATTTCGGCGGCTTTGAGACCGAGAATGCGGCAGGTGATTTCTTCGACTTCCGGCGGGATGTTGGCGAAGGTGCCTACTGCGCCGGAAAGCTTTCCGACTTCGACATCCGCGGCAGCGAGTTCGAAGCGTTTTTGGTTGCGCTTCATTTCGGCGTACCAGAGCGCGCATTTGAGGCCGAAGGTTGTGGGCTCGGCGTGAATGCCGTGGGTGCGGCCCATCATGACGCTGTGTTTGTGCTCCCGGGCTTTGGCAGCGAGCACGTCGCACATGCGCGTGAGGCCGGTTTCGAGAATCGCGTTCGCTTTTTTGAGCCGGACGCCCCAGGCGGTATCAACCACATCGGTGGAGGTGAGGCCGTAGTGTACCCATTTTTTCTCGGGGCCGAGCGTCTCGGAAACAGCCCGGGTGAAGGCGACGACATCGTGGCGCGTAACGGCTTCGATTTCGCGGATGCGGTCGATGGAGAACCCGGCGTTGGCGTACAGGGCGTCCACGTCTTCAGCGGGAATGTGCCCCAGCTCACTCCATGCACGGCAGGCTGCGAGTTCCACATCAAGCCAGGCCTGAAACTGCGCCTGATCGGTCCAGATTTCGGCCATCTCGGGCCGGCTGTATCTTTCAATCATAAAATTTTTTCGGACTTAGTTTTGCAGAAGGATGTTTGGTAGGGGAGATGTCATCATCCTTCAAAAATAAAAATTAATCGGAGCCGCTGCCTTCGCTGGAGGTGTCGTCGTTTTCTTCCTGAGGCAGCACATGCACTCTGATTTTGCGGATGCGGTTGTTTTCGGTTTCGTGAACGTTGAGCTCGAGGCCTTTGAAGGTGACCTGTTCTCCTTCTTCGGGGATGCGCTCGGTGAGGTGGTAAATCAGACCGCCGAGGGTTTCATACTCGTCTTCGTCGGTGGTGAGATCGTAGCCCAGAATCTGGGCGACATCATCGAGATCGACCCGTGATTCAAAAATGTAGTCGCCGCTTTCGGTGCGCGTGAACAGCTCTTCGGTATCGCTGTGTTCGTCGTGGATTTCCCCGATAATTTCTTCGAGGATGTCATCCATGGTGATGAGCCCTTCCGTGCCGCCGTACTCATCAACGACGATCGCAACGTGCGTTTTTTCGCGCTGGAAATCGCGAAGGAGGTCGTCGATTTTCTTGGTGACCGGCACAAACAGGGCTTTGCGCGCATTGGCCTGCCAGTTGATTGCCGTGCTCTCCTGATTGGGCAGCAAAAAGGGCAGGATGTCTTTGGCGTGAATGATGCCGGTGATGGTATCGAGGTCGCCGTCGTAGAGGGGAAAGCGGGAAATGCTTTTTTCGCGGATGAGCACGAGCACATCGTCGAGGGTGGCTTCGGTAGAGATGGCAAACATGTTCACGCGGGAGGTCATGATTTCCTTGACCTGCGTGTTGCTAAATTCGATTACGTTTTCGATGATTTCCCGTTCTTCGCCTTTGAGGGTGCCCTGCCGCTCACCGACTTCGGCAATGGCTTTGATGTCTTCCGAGCTGATTTCATCCTGTTGGGTGGGGATGCGGGCTTCGAGCTTGGCCGCTGATTTTGCGATGATGCGGGCCAGTGGTGAGAGGATCACGAAGAAAACGTAGAGCAAGCCGCTGAGACGGCGCGATACGGTGTAGGTGTTTTTGAGCGCCAGAATTTTGGGCGTGATCTCGGTGAGAATCACGATGGTGAAGGTGAGCACCAGAATTTCTGCTGAGAAAACCAGCCACTTGGGCAGATCGAAGGCGATGATCAGCTTACCGGTCACAACGGCGGCAAAGACGGCGGTCACGATGTTGGCCGTAGTGTTACCTATTAATATGGTGGCAAGAAGGCGGCGGGGCTCATCGAGCATGCGCTTCACGCGCAGTTCCGGGCGGTCGAGCTTGCGCTCTTTATCGTTGAAGCGTGTTGTGTTTTGCTGGGAGAAGTAAGCGACTTCCGATCCGGAAAAGAAGGCCGAAAAAATGAGGCCCAGCACAATCACAAGCAACTGCAGTCCGGTTTCGACAGGATCAAGGGCATTGAGTTTGCCGATGGATTCGGCTTGCACCTGGGCTGCAGCGGTGCTGAGTTCTAAAAAAAGTAAATGCGGAGGCTCCAACGGAACAGTTTAGTTAGATATCGGTAGGCACCTGAACAGGGTATCGGATGCATTGCCAACAAATTTCAGGATCACTTTAGCCCTGATGTTACAACAGCGCAAATATACTAATTAACCCGCTGACTTATAATCTTCGCTTTGTCAGCGGGAATATTCCTGGTGAATGATGCGGGTTAAACCGGGAATTTACGAAGCAAACCTGACGGAACACAAAGTACCGGATCATCAAAAATGAAAAAGCCCGGACCGGTTTGTTCCGGTTCGGGCTTTTTTGGGAAGAGCTAAGGGGTGGACGGATCAGAAGGGCAGGTCGTCATCCACATCGTTGAGCATGTTCTCGTTGAAGTTGTTGACATCACCCGTTGCTGCCATGTTCGTGTTTTGTTTGGAAGACGGCTGACTGTAATTGTTGCTGCTACTGCCGCTGTTTCCGTCGCTTTGATTTGGGGGGGACAACAAAACGATATTGAGGGCTTTGATTTCGGTTGTGTACCGTTTTTGACCTTCCCGGTCTTCCCATTGACGGGTCTGAATCGGGCCTTCGAAGTAGGCTTTGTTACCTTTCTTCAGATAGTTTTGGCAGAGTTCTGCAAGTTTGCTCCAGGCTACGACTCTGTGCCATTCTGTTCTTTCCTGCATTTCACCGTTGTTGTCACGGTAGCGCTCGGACGTTGCCACGCTTAATGTTGCAACCGCAGTGTTGTTAGCTGTGTAGCGCACTTCAGGGTCAGCACCAAGGTTACCGATGATCATTGCTTTATTTAGACTTGACATAATGATGTCTCCGATTGGTTTGTGATTTATTGATTTGGGCTATTGATTCTGAATGTTCAAAAACCTTACAGTCTCTTTTTAAAAAAAATTGCGGCCCGGGGATGAGTTGTCATCGGCATGGTACAACATCTGCCAGGCCGGTTGCTTTCATACCTGTTATTCATGGTAGGTCCGAATGCTTTGTAAGTTAGGATATGAAGTGTTCAAGCCAAAATACCGGCAGCATGAAAATGCGCGTAATCTTTGGGACAGAGGATGCCGGTTTGACAGGTATTGGTCGGCAGTTATTTTGGGCAACTGCTGTACGGCACGCGCACTCAAAATTACTGCTTAGTTATACAGTCGTCTTTTTTGTAAATTAGGAAACTGCTTCTTTCACCTTCATGTCATAATCTTAACAGCGCGAACGGCACCATCATTTACCCAACCTTTTATATCAGACCGTACCCATGGCCAAACTAAACGACCAAACGCTTGAACACGTAGCCCAGCGATTTAAAATTTTAGGCGAGCCGATGCGGCTTCGGCTCCTTGCCTGCCTTCAGCAAGGTGAGCGCTGCGTGCAGGACCTTGTGAGCGAAACAGGTGCTGGTCAGGCCAATGTTTCCAAGCACCTTTCCCTGATGATTTCACACGGCATTTTAGGACGTCGCAAAGAAGGTCTGCATGTGTATTACTTTATAGCCGATGATTCGGTCTATGATTTATGCGATTTGGTGTGTGAAAGCATTGCCGAAAAAGCCGAAGGCGTGCAGCGTCTTTTTTCTCAGGCCGGGGGGTAATTTTTTAGCTGTGATCAGCGATGTGCTATTCCTGCCCGTAGCATTTACGGGGAGGTGATTGGGTAATGAGGAACGTTTACGGAAGCGCCTGCCATTTTGAGCGGGTGTAGGTTTGGTGCAGCTACTCAGGCGTGAAGCTTGTGCATAAAGCTACTTTTTGGATAGCAAAAATGTATGCATTTTAGGTAGCCGTTGATCAAATGAGTCAGCGGGCCTGTGTTTTGCTGAGATGACCTGAACTGCTCAGATTCCACCCCCAATCTTAAAATTATTACAGTTATGGTAGCAAAGGGCGATAAAATAAACACCGATTTCACACTTAAAGTAGTGCGTGGTGGTGAAGAACAGGAAGTTCAGTTTTCTGAATTGCTGGATAAGCCGGCAGTCGTTTCGGTTTACATGAAAAATAATACGGGAAGCTGCGATAAACAGAATAAAAGCCTGGCAGAACATGCGCCGGTATTTGCCGAAAAAGGCTATAATCTGATTGCACTTTCCAAGGACAGCTGCGGGTCTCACAAAAAATATGCGGATAAGCTGGGCATAAGCTATATTTTGGCGTCCGACCCTGAGCATGCGTTTTCAAGTGCTACTGATTCCATCGTAGAAAAAAAGATGTACGGCAAAACCTATCAGGGGCCATCCCGTTCCGCTTTTGTCATTGATACGGACGGCACAGTGTTGGGAGTGATCGAAAAGCTCAAGCCAGCTGATCATGCCGCTGAGCTGATCGGGCTGATCGATTCTCTTTAATTTCATCACGCTTAAATCTCTTTATGAAATCCTTAGTTATAGTTGAGTCACCAACCAAAGCGAAAACCATCAAAAAGTATCTGCCCAAAGGGTACGTTGTCGATTCATCGAACGGGCACATACGCGATCTTCCGGCGTCTGCCAAAGAGGTGCCGGCCAAAGTAAAAAAAGAAAAATGGGCTTCGCTGGGGATTAACACCGAACAGGACTACGAGCCGCTGTATGTGGTCTCTACGCCGAAAAAGAAGGTGGTTAAAAAGCTAAAGGATTTAATAAAGGAAGCGGATGAGCTCATTCTGGCAACAGATGAAGACCGCGAGGGAGAGGGCATATCCTGGCACCTGAAAGAAGTGCTGAAACCCAAGGTTCCGGTTAAGCGGATGGTATTTCATGAGATTACTGAGGAAGCCATCAAGCGCGCACTTGGTGAATTTCGTGATATCGACATGAACCTTGTTGACGCACAGGAAACGCGCCGCATTATCGACCGGCTTGCCGGATATACCATCTCCCCGCTGTTATGGAAGAAAATTGCGCCGGGCCTGTCTGCCGGACGGGTGCAGTCCGTTGCGGTAAAACTTATCGTTGACCGGGAGCGCGAACGCATGCGGTTCCGCAGCGGAACGTACTGTGACCTGAAAGCGGTGCTCAACCCTGAGGGTAAAAAATCAACTTTTGAAGCCGAAATGAGCGAGCTCAACGGCAAGCGGCTGGCTTCAGGGAAAGATTTTGACGAAAACACCGGCAAGCTCAAAAAGCCCGACGCGGTCGAGCTGTTGAACATCGAACAGGCTGAAGCGCTCAAAGAACAGCTTTTGAGCAAAGCAAGCTGGCAGGTGCTGCAGGTTGATACCAAAGAGCAAAAACGCTCGCCGGCTCCGCCATTTACGACATCAACCCTGCAACAGGAATCCAACCGTAAGTTTGGGTTTTCTGCGGGAGATACCATGCGGGTGGCGCAGTCGCTGTATGAACAGGGCTTTATCACCTACATGCGTACGGACTCCACCTTCCTGTCGAATCAGGCCATTGCCGCTGCCCGTTCAGGCGTCAGCGCGCTGTATGGTGATGAATACCTGAGCGAAAAAGAAAGACGCTATGCTACCAAATCTAAGGCCGCACAGGAAGCGCATGAGGCCATACGACCTGCAGGCAGTCATTTCCGGGTTCCGAACGAAACCGGTTTGGACGGGCGTGAGCTGAAGCTTTACGACCTGATCTGGAAACGTACCGTTGCAACGCAGATGGCCGAAGCGCGCATAGCATTTACGAACGTGCTTATCTCAGGGCAGATCCCCCCAGCAAAGGATGTGCTGAGCGGCCCGCTTGAAGGAAAATCCAGGCCCGACGGCAGTCTCGAAGCCCGATTTAAGGCTTCCGGAAAGAAGATTCTTTTCCCGGGTTATTTCAGGGCTTATGTTGAAGGAAGCGACGACCCCGAAGCGCAGCTTGAAGATCAGGATAAGCCGCTTCCGGCGCTTAATGAAGCGGATGAGCTTGCCTGTAAAAAACTTGAGGCCGTAACACACGAAACCAAGCCGCCCGCCCGCTTCACGGAAGCAACACTAATTAAATTTCTGGAAAAAGAGGGTGTGGGCCGCCCAAGTACTTATGCTTCTATTATCGGCACCATTCAGGACCGGAAATATGCCCAAAAGGAAGGCTCTGCTCTGGTGCCTTCATTTACGGCCTTTGCCGTAACCGAGCTGCTCGAAACGCATTTCCCCGATGTTGTGGATACACACTTCACATCTGAGATGGAAAATCAGTTAGATGAAATCGCACACGGCAATTATGACCGCCTTTCCTATATCCGCTCTTATTTTGAAGGGGAAAAAGGCCTTAAAGAAAATGTGGAGAAACAGGAGTCGCAAATTGATCCGGCTCTTGCACGCCGAATCAATCTTCCGATTGAAGGCCTTGATGGCATAGAGCTTTTTGTAGGCCGTTTTGGTCCGTATGTGCAGCTTAAAAAGGATGAGGAAACGGTTTCGGCTTCCATACCTGAAAGCCTTGCGCCCTGTGATCTGACAGCGGACAAAATCAAGGAGCTGATTGAAATTTCTGAGGAGGGGCCGGATATTTTGGGTCAGGATCCGGAAACCGGTGAAAACGTATATCTTCTGATTGGCCGCTACGGGCCTTATGTTCAGTTGGGTGAGGTAACGGAAACCAATAAAAAACCCAAGCGCGGTTCTTTGCTCAAAGGCATGAGCCCTGAAGACGTAGACCTGAAGCTTGCGCTGAAGCTGTTGTCACTTCCCCGCACGCTGGGCAAGCACCCGGAAACCGGAGAGGACGTAAAGGCAGGTGTCGGAAGGTACGGACCCTTTATTCTGCACGACGGGAAGTTCAAGTCTCTTGGGAAGGATGACAACGTACTCGAAGTGAGCCTTGACCGTGCCCTTGAGGTGCTGGCCCAGCAAAAAACGGCCGGCAAAGGCAGGGGGCGCGGGAGCGCGTCGGTACTGCGCGAGCTCGGCGCCCATCCCAAAACAGGCGACGCCATCAACATACTTGATGGTCGTTATGGCCCTTACATCAAGTTTGGCAAGAAAAATATCAGCCTGCCCAAAAATGCTGATGCGCAGGCCTTCACACTCGAAGAGGCTGTCGAACTCATCAAACAAAAAACCAAATAACGCCCTTTATTAAGGTAACGAGTCCTGTTTTATGTCGGCAGTCGCTCAGGCATATTTTGAATACCCGCCCAACATTCAGGTGCTGGATTTGGCTACGCTTGTTTCAACCTACAGGCAACGGGGGGAAGCATTCAGTGTTCCGCCTGCAGAAATCGTCAGTTGTGCGGTAACGCGGCGTATCTTAAAACGCTCAAAGCGCTGGTTCGGGCTTCATTATTCCCAAAAAGCCTGGGACGCTCTTCTGACTACCGGCTCCGAGGGCTATCCCCTTACACCTGCGGAGTTTAATATACTCGGTCTTGCGGCGGCTCCGCCTGAAGACGCCGAAGCGCTTGCCCGGGATTTCGCCCAAAAAAATTGCGGCACGACCGCAGAGCTGGGGTATCTCATCATCAACGACCTGATTCAGTTTGGTTTCTTAAGCTCCCCTAATGATTATGAGCTGTATCTCACTGCGCGGGGTGAAATTGCCCTTGATGGTCTGTCGAGAAGGTTGTACGGGACGGCATTTGACGCGGAGCTTCTCTGGTATCAGCAAAGTTAAGCCGGGTAACTTGTTTCAGGTAAGTACGCACCCAACAGGCTTGAGGACGGCTATGAATGATTCGCCGGAATAAAGAAATGCCGCTTTTGTGGACGGCGGCATTTGTGAAGCCTGAAATACCGCGATTTGAAAGCCGTTATCCGTGATCGTTTTTTTTGATACAGCCCCATAAAAAAGCGGTTAAGCTTTCAGCCGGAAGGGCAGAAACTTAACCGTTTCATACAGGCCGGGTGACTTATGTCCGGGTGATTCCGCGGGATTATTTTCTAATGTAGATCATCTTTTGATGAGGCAGGCCTGCGTCATCATAAACACGCCCAACCGTGTTAAATCCGTATTTCTGATAAAACGGGATGGCGTGTGTCTGTGCACTCAGCTCTATAATGCGGCGTCCATCGGAAAAGGCTTTGTTCATCAGGTGAATCATTATCAGATGGCCGAGATATTTGCCGCGATAAGATTTTAGTACGCACATGCGTCCGAGTTTTCCATCCGGGGTAAGCCTGCCTGTTGCAACAGGCTTACCGGCATTGTTATACACCACGACATGATGTGAAACCGGATCATAGCCATCGACTTCTAATTCGATGGGTACTTTTTGCTCATGCACGAAAACACTGAATCTGACCTTAAGGAGGTCGTGCGAATGCTTGTGCCATGAAGCTGTTTTAACAGTGAAGTTCTTGAAGCGACCTGATCTGAGAAGCGATCCTTTTTTTCTTTGCGTTTTTGAATTTGCAGTCAACATAACAATCGATCTCCTTTAAGTTTATCATCAATTAGGCAATTTTCAGGGTATCGTACAAATAACTGCAGTTACAGACCTTTGTATATTTGTAATCAAGTAAGAAACCTGTCCCGTAGTTTCTCAGTGTAACTTGTTACAAACGTAGCTTATTACAGTATTGCTGACAAATATATTGCTTAGACAAGCATATATTGCCTGAGTTTTTTGGTGTTGAGTCCTTGAGGCTTGCAGATATAGGTATAACCCTTTGATTATAATAACTAAAAAAAGACCGGTTTATCTCAGAGATTTAGCCTTTTATTTGTAAAAATAATTTTTCTGCGTGTCTGCAGAAAGAATGAAGTGGCACTGAAAGAAATAAATATTTGATTTTTAGCGGTATAGGCTATCACTTGCTGTCGAAGTAAGCCTTTGAAATGGCCGCGAACTGTTGCGGCTGATCCAAAAATGCATAATGACCAGCTGATTTAATTTTGATCAGCACGCCATTTTTTAACCCCGCTTCCATGCGTTCAGCCTGATACAGCGGGGTTGCGTCATCGTTTTCTCCCCAAACAAGCAATACTTCGTGCCCGATAAGCGGTAAACACGGCTCCAGGTATTCCCTAACGGTTTTTACGAAAACTTCACGCATCACACCGTTCAGCTGACTGTAATCGGCGGAGCCCAGGGACTTCCACGCCGCTGTTTGCCGCATTCGTGCAAGTCCTTTTTCTCTCATACCCGGTGGCAGGAGCATAAACGGGGCTTTAAGCATTTTTGCGAGTGCCGTCCGGTAGTAGTAGCGCCAGCTGCGGCGCGGTTTCATGCCTGCGCCGCCCGTAATCAGGACTTTATTGAAATGGCTTGCGTATTGCGGGTCAGACAGGAGTTTCAGCATTACCCTTGCGCCAAAAGAGTGCGCAATCACCCCAACCGGCCGATCCCCAAAAAGCTCCTTTTTCAGGGCAAAGGTGAAGCGGGCATAGGCGGTGACATCCCAGGCTTCATCAGGTGCAGCCGTTTTTCCAAAGCCCGGGAAGTCTGGCAACACACAGCGAAAGTTGTTTCCCAGTGCAGCCGCAAGGCCCGCCATAGTATCAGCGCTGCATCCCCATCCATGCAGAAAAAGAATAACATCCCCATTTGCAGAACCATATTCTTTGAGGCGCACTTTCAGCCTGCCAACTTCGGCAAACTTCTCAGCCGGAACACC
This sequence comes from Cyclonatronum proteinivorum, assembly GCF_003353065.1. Classification (GTDB taxonomy): domain Bacteria; phylum Bacteroidota; class Rhodothermia; order Balneolales; family Cyclonatronaceae; genus Cyclonatronum; species Cyclonatronum proteinivorum. Next base: position 465,731 of record NZ_CP027806.1, read on the forward strand.
TTCACTCAGTATTGCCATAAATGCTGTCGGGTGGTTTTTATTTAATTTGTTTTAATTTCACGGGCACACCTTACCAGGAATTCTCCCATTGCACGGCCACAGGATACAGCTCCAAAAATAATGTGCATTTTAGCCCAAATTTAATTAAATAGCGGCTATTAAATTCAGCTTAATACCATGAATTCCAAAGTGTTCTTTTTCTACATCACAACTAACTAAAGACTTTATCTGCCATGAAAAGATTTCTTTACTTTCTCACGGACCGGCTACAGATAACGTATTATGAGCGAATCAGTGTACTCACCCTTGGAGGGCTTTTCATTCTTCTGTTAACTATCAATCAATTATACAAACCGGCGGTAGCTTTCTCTGAAGAAGACTACGCTGAAGTTATTGCTGACTTCCACGCGAGGCTTGAGCTGCGTGAAAGCGAGCGGCAGGAACTTTTAGCAAGATACTATCCGGAAGCAGAACCTTCAGCTGTTGCGGAAGCTGAGATTACATCCGTAGATAGTCCGGACTCAGGCCCGGCGCGGCTGCAAGGCGCAAGCCGATCGCCCGCGCAGGAACAGACTGTACAGCAAGCGTCTCCGGCAAGCACCCCGGCTGTTCTTTCAGCAGAAACAGCTTCTGAAAAAAACACGGCTGAATCCGACAATCTTGTTTCAGCTGACAATCTTACTGAAAGCGCGGCAGTTGTTACCCCGACATCGGTTGCATCAGATTCAAAGATAAACATCAATACCGCTGATACAGATGAGCTTGTTCAGCTGCCGGGTATAGGACCCGCTATTGCAGCCCGCATCATTGAATACAGAAATGAGTTTGGTCCTTTTGAAGAAATCAGCGAAATAAAAAATGTACGCGGGATTGGACAGGCCCGTTTCGACGCTATCAAAGACTACATCACGACCGGAAAAGACGACTAACCCGCATTATTCACCAAGAAATTTTCTTGCTGGCAAGGCGAAGATGAAAACTCAGCGGAAGGTTACCTAAGTACCCGGAGCATGAGTTTTAAGCTTCAACGCGGCCAGCGGGGAAATTTCGCAGCCATTGTAACGTAGCCAAATTTAAGTAACCGTAACTTTTCACTAAGCTAAATTTAAACTATCATTTAGGCAAGCAAACACTTTTCATTGTGAATAATGCGGGCTAATAAGCACGCTTCACATTTTAAACTATATCATCAATGAGTATTCGCATTTTATGGGCTGACGATGAAATCGATCGCCTGAAACCACACATTATGTTTCTGGAAAACAAGGGGTTTGAGATGATTCCCGTAACCAACGGGGAAGACGCCATCACCTTGGTTGAAAAAGAAGCCTTCGACCTTGTTTTTCTGGATGAGCAAATGCCCGGCATGGACGGGCTGACAACACTCGGCAAAATCAAAAAAATCAATCAGCAGATTCCTGTTGTGATGATTACCAAGAGTGAAGAAGAATTCATCATGGAAGACGCCATCGGGTTTAAAATAGCCGACTACCTGATCAAGCCGGTCAACCCGAACCAAATCTTACTCACCATCAAGCGCATTCTTGATCAGAAAAGGCTTACAAATGAAAAGTCAGCTCAAAATTACCTGCAGAGTTTTCAGAGTATCAGTGCGCAGATTCAGAGCCGGCCGGACTGGTCGGAGTGGATCTCCATTTACAGCGCCCTGACCAACTGGGAGCTTGAGCTCGAAAAAGGCGATGAAGGGCTGTTGCAGGTTCTGTACGATCAGATTCAGCAGGCTAACACGGAGTTCGGCAAGTTCATCGACAGCGAGTATCAGTACTGGCTCACCAAGGAAGCCGATGAGCGTCCGCTACTCTCGGTTGATATCGTTAAGGAATACATTCATCCGCACATTGGCGGGGACTATGACAGCAATTTCCTGTTTTTAATCGACTGCATGCGCTATGATCAGTGGCTCGTTTTTGAACGGTTGCTCCGGGAGTTCTATCATATCGATACCGACTTTTACTACTCCATCCTGCCCACCGCTACGCCTTATTCCCGCAATGCCATCTTTGCCGGTCTGTATCCCGCAGATATCGAAAAGCATTATCCGCAATTCTGGAAAAATGCTGAAGGAGATGAGTCATCCCTGAATCAGGACGAGCCCGACCTTCTGCGCGAACAGCTGCGGCGCCTGGGGCACGGTTTTGAGCCGCGCTATGAAAAAGTGCTGCACAAAGAAGAAGGGAAAAAGATTGCAGACCGGATTATGAACTACGTACAGAACCCCGTAAATGCTTTTGTTTTTAATTTTGTGGATACCCTTGTGCACTACCGGTCGGATTCGGACGTGCTCAAAGAAATTGCGCCGGATGTACCGGCATTCCGCTCTCTTGCCCGCACCTGGTTTCAGCACTCCAATTTGCTGCAGATTCTCAAAGACCTGAGCACGAAGAACGTGCGCATTGTGATTACCACCGATCACGGCTCGGTAAGGTCGCTGCGGGATACCAAGGTACTGGGCGACCGCAACACTTCCACAAGCCTGCGCTACAAATTCGGGCGGCACTTAAAGGCAGACAAGAACGCAGCCATTATAGTCGATAACCCGGCTGATTACCGGCTTCCCCGCATTAATTCGAGCACTAATTACATCATTGCCAAAGAAGACTACTACTTTGTCTATCCTACGAATTATCACCGCTTTCAGAACAAATACCGCGACACCTTTCAGCATGGCGGCGCTTCAATGGAAGAGATGATTCTGCCGGTTTCGGTGCTTACCCCAAAGTAAGGTAAGGCGCCCCCTGATTAGCCTGCACGATTCACCGGAAAAACCCGCTGTAAATCATGCGGGCTAAATTATTAATTGGTGATACAGTTTTTAACCCGCATTATTCACCAAGAAATTTTCTTGCTGGCAAGGCGAAGCTAAAAACTCAACGGAAGGGTACCTAAGTACCCTGAGCATGAGTTTTCAGCTTCAACGCAGCCAGCGGGGAAATTTCGCAGCACAAGAATCACTTCGCTCGGTGCGCAGTGTCTTCACACCACACTGAAATTTGGGCCGCTGGTGTCTTTCACTAAGACTTATTCAAACTTAGGTTCAGCAAATAAATTCTATTTAATTGTGAATAATGCGGGTTAATCATTATAATCAGACCATTCTTTTCTAATCTCACGTACCTTTCCACGAAACAACAGCATTTTGAATCCGATTCTGTACTTCATTCGGGACATCAGAAAAACAGGCGCGGTTGCGCCAAGCTCGAAATACTTATGCAGCGACATGGTTCGCTTTCTTTCAGAAAAAGTACAGCAATCTTCCAGGCCCCTTCGGATTCTTGAACTCGGACCCGGCACCGGCACGCTTACAAAAGCTATTCTCCGCGTGATTCGCCCGCAGGATTCACTCGATCTCGTGGAAATCAACCCGCACTTTTGCCGTATGCTTCGCCGGGAGTTCCGGCACCCAAACATGCAGGTACACTATGCCGACCTTTTGGAATTCAACCCTGAAGAAAAATTCGACTACATTTTTTCAAGTATTCCCTACGAGAGTATTCCGGAAGAAGTAAGCAAAGGCATGTGGGAGCAAAAACTGAAGCTATGCAAACCCGGTGGCCTTATCTCTTATTACAAGTACGTGAACTTCAATCACTTCCGCTGTAAGTTCGAAAAGGAGCTTGTTGAAACCTGTAGTATTGACCGCTCCTTTGTGATTCGCAATTTCCCGCCTGCACAGCTGTTCACGCTTCGGATTGGAAAAGAACCAGAAGCCGCTCCTGCACCGGTCAAGCTTGCCCGGAAGAAAAACAGCAAACCCCGCTTTATGCTCACTGCCTGAATCAGGTGTGTAATTCCAGGTGAGATCGCTAAAAACGGAGCAAAATCAGGGATTTTGAAACGCAACAGGTCCGTTTTGCTTCAGCCAGCGCTCCGCTTCATGCCGCCGTGGATACAGTGAATCAACCAACGCCCAAAACTCCGGACTGTGGTTCATGTGCCGCAGATGGCACAGCTCGTGCACGTAAATGTAGTCCTGTACAAAACGCGGGCACTTGATCAGGCGCCAGTTCAGATTGATGTTACCCTTGGAAGAACAGCTTCCCCACTTGGTCCGCTGACTCCGAATGGTCACTTTGTGAAAGCTGAAATTGAATTCCTTTGCTTTCGCGATAAGCCTTTTGCCAATGTGTTGCACGGCCCAGTTTGAATACAGCCAGGTATAGAGACTTACACCGGGCTTCTCATATTTACTGATTTCTATTTTGAAGCGACCCTTCTCCAGTTCAAAGCGGGTTTGCGGGGCATTTTGGATGATATCCACCGGTACCCACTCCCCATCATAGAGCAAAAAGCCTTCATCAAAGCGGTTCAGCGATTTTACTTGCTCCTTTCGTGCGTTCAGTTTGTGAAGGTTTTCCTGTACCCAATCCCGTTTTTCATCCAAAAAGCCTTGCAGCTCCCCGTCGCTCACGCGGGATGGACCCGAAACAATGACCTCGTTCGGCTTTACCCGAATACGGATATGTTTCTGATTGCGGCGCCGCTCAAAGCGTACGACTCCGGTAAGTTTATCTTTGTGCTTCATGGAATACAGGAACTAATTCGCTCGCAGTTTAGCTGCCCAGTTTTTCTGTCGCGGTCCTAAGCCGGCTGATGACCTCCTCTTTGCCCAGGAGCTGCATGGTTTGAAACAGGTCAGGACCGCCGCCCAGCCCGGTAACTGCAATGCGTACCGGCAGCATGAGTTTGCCCATGCCTACCCCGGCATCCTCAACCACAGAAACCAGCGCGGCCTTCAGCTCAACGGCCCCGAATTCAGAAAGGCCGTCAATGGTGCGAATATACGTATTTACCAAATCAGCGGTATTTTCTTTCCAGGCTTTTTTGACCGGTTTCTCTTCGTAGGTATCCGGTGCCCCGAAAAAGAAAGAAGCTGCCTGCGGAAGCGCTGAGATGGTTTCAATACGCTCGGCCATCAGCCGAATAACGCCGGCGATAAAGGCATCGTCGCATCCAGAGCCAAGGCCCTCCTTTTCAAGTATATAGCGTGCGGCAGGCACCAGGCTTTCAGGGGCTTTGGCCCGCAGATACTGCGCGTTGAACCAGTGCAGCTTATCTTTGTTGAAAACCGCTCCGGATTTCCCCACACGTGCCAGGTCAAAAACCTCACACAGCTCATCCAGGGTAAACAGCTCACGTTCATCCCCGGGATTCCATCCCAGGAGTGCCAAAAAGTTAATAAGGGCCTCCGGCTCGTAAAACGCTTCGGCGTAGTCGCACACATTTACCATAATGCCCTGTTCCTCCGCCTTGCGTTTACTGAGTTTTCCGCCCGCAGGCGACATGATCAGCGGCAGGTGTGCCATCACGGGCGGCGTCCATCCCAACGCACGGTACAACAGCACATGCTTGGGCGCACTCGGCAGCCACTCCTCTCCCCGAATCACGTGACTAATGGCCATCTCGTGATCATCCACTACGTTAGCAAGGTGATAGGTCGGCAGCCCGTCTGATTTCATGAGCACCTGATCATCAACCTCAGACGTATCAAAACGAACGTGACCGCGCACCAGGTCATCGAACGCGATGGTCTCGCCCACGGGTACTTTCAGCCGGATAACGTAGGGCTCCTCCGAGCGCAGACGCTCCTGCACTTCTTCTTCCGGCAGGGTCAGGCTGTTTTTCATTTTGTTCCGGATGATAGCATCGTAGCGGAAGGTTTCCCCCTCGGCCTCCCGAACCGCTTCAATTTCCTCCGGGGTATCAAAAGCGTAGTAGGCCTTGCCGGACGCCACAAGTTCCGTGGCGTAGCGCCGGTACAAATCGGACCGCTCGCTCTGCCGGTAAGGTCCGCATGCGCCCGGCACTTCCGGACCCTCATCAACCGCAAGTCCGGCCCACTTCAGGGAGCTGAGAATGTCTTTCTCGGCATCCGCAACGTAGCGCTTTTGATCTGTGTCTTCAATGCGCAGCACAAAAGTGCCTCCGTTGCGACGGGCAAACAAATAGTTGTACAGGGCCGTACGCAGCCCGCCAATATGCAGCAAGCCGGTTGGTGAAGGTGCAAAACGAACGCGAACAGGTGTGGATGACATAGGGAAAAGAGACGGTTGATTTTAAAAATTGAAAGGAAAAAAGGTGCCCGGTAAGAAGTTCTGAAAGGGCGGTTTTTTTGTATCGATGGAAGGCTTCACAAGCCTGAACATACTCAGAATTCGTAAACCACGGAAACCGGGGCGTGATCGCTCATATCCTGGGAAAACTCGATTTCGGCGGATTTCGCCGCATTGAACATGGCTTCATTCCCAAGCTGATAATCCAGGCGCCAGCCTTTGTTGCGGCTCTTGGAAGCGGCACGGTACGACCACCAGCTGTAAGTATCGGTCAGATCCGGGTTCAGCTCACGAAAGATGTCGCGGTACCCCAACTCAAGAAAGTCCGTGAACCAGGCCCGCTCTTCCGGCAAAAAGCCCGAAGTATTTTTATTACGCACGGGATCGTGAATATCAATTTCGGTATGCGCGATATTGTAGTCGCCGCACAGAACCAACGGCTTGGCATCTGCAAGCAATTCCCTGCCAAACCCATTGAGCACATCCAGAAAGCGCATCTTCACTTCCTGACGCACATCACCGGTTGTGCCGCTTGGCAGATAAAGCGAAAGCACCCGGCAATCGGGGTATTCATGCATCAGCACGCGCCCTTCGCTGTCAATCCAGTCAATGCCAATGCCGGTTTTGACCTCGATGGGTTCTGTGCGGGAAAGAATGCCGACGCCGGAATATCCTTTTTTCTCCGCCGAATGCCAGCTTGCGTGATAGCCCAGCGCGTGTATTTCATCCGGTATCTGATCCGGCTGCGCCTTGGTTTCCTGCAGACAGATGATATCCGGCTGGGAAGCCTTCACCCAGTCAGAAAACCCCTTCTTTTCCGCCGCGCGGATTCCGTTAACATTGTAGGTACTAATTTTAAGTTGTGGCACAGTTCAAGTCTAAATTTTAGGTTCAGCTATTTCTGAGCATTTAGGTCTGGCTAAGCAATTGTGTCTATTACCAAACAAGCTTTTTTGTATTTGGATTGGGGGGACTAACCAAGCGGCCAAACTTGCGCTTGCCAACCTTGAGCACCAGCGCTTCACCGCCGGAAAAAGTTACTTCATAATTCACATCATCAATATTTTCACCATCAAGTGAAACGCCACCTTGCTGAATCAGCCGGCGCGCCTCGCCGTTGCTGGGAGCAAACTTCACCTCTTTAATCAGATGGATGAGCTTGTGTGTTTGCCCGCTCTCAAAAGTGAATTCCGGCATTTCATCCGGGATTTCTTTGTTGATGATGGTTTTCTCAAAATGATCCCGGGCGGCATCAGCTGCCCCGGCATCGTAGTACATGCGGGTAACGGTCCATGCCAGCTCGTGCTTGCTGTTGCGGGGATCAGCAGCGGCTTTTGCTTTCAAGGCCGGTAAATCCTGCACCGGAATATCGGTAAGCAGCTCATAATAGGTGTAGATCAGTTCATCCGGTACCCGCAGCATCTTGCCGTACATGTCGTTGGGGGCGTCATTTAAACCGATGTAGTTGTCATAGCTTTTCGACATTTTCTGCACGCCGTCGGTTCCGACAAGCAACGGCATCATAAGGCATACCTGTTGTTCGAGTCCCGCTTCCTTTTGCAGATGACGCCCGACCAGCAGGTTGAACTTCTGATCAATACCGCCAAGCTCAACATCAGATTTCAGATGAACGGAATCCTGACCCTGCGCCAGCGGATACAAAAACTCATGCAGGGCGATGGGATCTTCGTTTTTAAACCTATTGGTAAAATCATCCCGCTCAATCATCCGGGCAAGGGTGTAATTGGAAGCAAGCTTGATGACGTCTTCAAAGCTCATCTTCCCAAGCCAGTCTGAGTTGTACACAATCTCTGTTTTCTCAGGATCGAGAATTTTGGCCGCCTGTTCAAAATAAGTTTGTCCGTTTGCCCGCACATCTTCAACCGTAAGCGCGGGACGCGTTTTGTTCTGACCGGTCGGATCACCAATCATCCCGGTAAAGTCACCAATAATCAGGATGGCGTGATGGCCCAAATCCTGAAACTGACGCAGTTTGCGCAGGATTACCGAATGACCAAGATGTAAGTCAGGACGGGTAGGGTCGCACCCCAGTTTTATGCGCAGCGGCTTCCCCGAATCGTAGGATCGCTGTAATTTATTCTTCAGCTCCTCTTCGGGGATGATTTCTGTCGTTCCCCGACGAATAATTTCAAGCTGTTCACCAACGGGTAAAAAAGACATGTAGGTAATTTAGGAATTGAATTTGTTCTGAGTGGAAAAGGATCTGCCGGAGCTTACCAAAGCTAATCCGGCTGTAAGCGGCGGAGTGCATCTTCAATTGATTCCGCAAAGCTATCGGTATTGGGGTAAACGTGTGCAAGAAGATCATAGGCCATGGGTGCAACCTGCACAACAATCGGATAGAGCACGGAAGACTGCCGGGCTTCTTCCGAAGGCTGTTCAAAGGCAAGCAGCAGGATGAAAATCAGGCTCAGGAATAGGCCTGATTTGAAAAGCCCGAAACACATGCCCAGCAGTTTGTTCGGAACCGAAAGAAGAGCAGCTTTCAGAATGCCCTCCAAAAGCCTGATCAGCAGCTGCATACCGCCGAACACCAGCCCGAAAATGATGATGAATGCCAGAACCGAAAGCCAGACTTCTTCGGTAACGATATAGGGTTCGAGCCAAAAGCGCACCTCCGTCATATACCGGAATCCCAGAAACAGGGCCAGCAGCACGCCGCCGAGCCCCAGTACCTCCCGCAGCAGCCCGTTTCGGAAGCCCGAAAACGCAGCTACAGCAAGCGGCACCAGAATCAGAATATCGATGAAGGTAAGCGCCATAGCGTAGTGGCCTTAGGGGGCAAGCTTTTCTTTCACTACCGTATTGACGAGTTTGCCGTCAGCTTTGCCTTTTACTTTTGGCATGAGCTGTCCCATAACCTTTCCCATATCTTTCATGCCGCTTGCACCGGTTTGGGCAATCACTTCCGAAACGATGGCTTCAATTTCATCTTTCGTGAGTTGTTTAGGCAGGTAGGCTTCGATAATGGCGAGCTCCTGTTCTTCAACTTCTGCAAGGTCTGCGCGGCCCGCATTGCGGTATTGTTCAAGGGAGTCGCGCCGCTGTTTAGCCGCTTTGGTAATGACTTCCAACACGAGCTCATCGGTAATTTCACTGCGCTCCCCGCCGGTGCGGTTGGTAATTTCTTTTTCAAGTATGCCGGATTTCAACGAGCGAAGCACAAGCGTGCGGCGCTCCTCGCGGGCTTTCATCGATTCTTTCAGATCTGCCAGAAGGGTGTCGTAAAGTGCCATTGTGTTGAATGCTAAGGTTTTAACTGTTTAGTAAAATAGTCGGGACAGAATATTTAGGGATGATTTTCCTCACTGTGACCGAGTACCTGCGCAACCACATCCTCAATGAGGTAAAAGCCGGCTTGCTCCTGCCTGCAAAGCCATGCAGCAGCTTTGAGCGCCCCAACTGCGAACCCGTCCCGGTTCCGCGCGCGGTGGGTGAGCTCAATATCATCCCAGGCCGAATTGATCCGCAGGCTGTGGTCCCCGAAAACACCACCTAAGCGCTGAGCGCTGACGCGAAGGGTTTCCGTATCCGGCTGCCCCCTTTCGGGTACGCCATAAGTGTAGGCGGAAGCAGGTTTGCCGGCGCTTGTAAGAAACTGCCGGGCCAATGTAATGGCGGTACCGCTCGGGGCGTCGGCTTTGCCGGTATGGTGAACCTCATGCACCGAAGTGTCGAAACCCGCGGCTTGGCCGAGCTGCCGTCCCGCCTCCGCTGCCAGCTTCATGAAAAGCTGTACGCCTAAACTGAAGTTGGATCCGTACAGCAGCTTCCCGCTCTTTTCAGCGACCAGCTTTTCGATTTCCGGTCGGGTGCTCTCTGTCAGCCAGCCCGTTGTGCCAACAACCAGCGGAATGCCCAGTGCCAGCGTGCGCCGGATGTGCGTGACCGCGGCGTCAGGGTGCGTAAAGTCGATGGCAGCGTCCGCTCCGGCAAGGCGTTCCGCTGTGAGTGCTTCTCCCTGTTGGTTGTCAGCTTCGCCCAGCTGCAGCATCACCTCAAAACCATGGGCCGGAGCAAGCTCCCTGAGCCGCCTGCCCATGCGGCCGTCACCAATCAGTACAAGCTTCAGGGGCGCAGACATCAGGTGTTTTCCGGGCTTGGGAGATTCGGGAAAAAAGTATCGTGCAGGGCTTCCACCGCTTCCACCGCATGCTCATTTTCGACCACGACCGAAAGGTTGATATCCGAGCTGCCCTGCGAAATCATCCGGATGGGAAATTCGGACAGCGCATTAAAAGCCTGCGCCGCAACGCCTTTGCTTTGCATCATATTTTTGCCAACCAGGGAAATCAGCGCCTGATTGTGGTAAATCTTCACACTCGCAATATCCTCAAGATCTTTCTGCACCGCATCGAGCCGCGTCTTTTTATCGACGGTCATACTGATGGAGACCTCACTTGTCGAAACCAGATCAACGGAAACCTGATGTTTTTCGAATATGGCAAAAACCTTCGCCAGAAAACCCCAGGCCAACAGCATGCGTGAAGAAATGACGGTGATGACCGTAATGTCTTTTTTAAAGGCAATGGCCCGTACCGGGGAATCAGCATGTACATCTGAGAAAATGCGCGTCCCGGGATGCTCAGGCTCAAAGGTATTTTTCACATACACCGGAATGTTTTTCTCTACCGCCGGCTGAATCGTAGCCGGGTGCAGCACTTTGGCGCCAAAGTACGCGAGCTCCGCGGCTTCACTGAAACTCAGCTCTTTTATCGAAAAAGCATTGGGCACAAAACGCGGATCGCTTGTGTACATGCCGCTGACATCCGTCCAGATCTCGATGGCCTCAGCGCCAACGGCCAGACCTATAATGCTGGCTGAAAAATCAGACCCGCCGCGCCCCAGCGTCGTAATACTTCCTGCGACGTCTGAACCGTAGAAACCGCCCATAATTGGGAAGCGTCCGTTGGCAGAGTGATGGGCAATCCGGCGGGCACGGTCAAAAATACCATCCATGTCAGGTGCAGCTTGTCCGTGATCGGAACTTGTAAGCATCACTTCGGCAGCATCCGTCCAAACGGCAGGGGTACCGATGGCTTTTGCGCACTCAGCCAGCAGGAAAGAACTCAGCCGCTCGCCAATACTTGATACCGCATCCAGCGATTTGGGCGTGAGCTCACCGAGCGTGTGGATACCAAGCAGGTAGTTATCCAGCAGGCTGATCAGCGCGCTGATGTGGTTTTCGCAGGTTTCAAGGCCGGTGCGATCGGTGATCTCCGGCAGGGAGAAAAAGGTGTGTACGAACTGACGGTGTTTTTCGCCCAGCTCTGCAGAAATACGGCGGGCCTCTTCAAGCGAACCTGATTTTGCGGTGTCCGCAGCGAGAATGAGACTGTTTGTTGTGCCTGAAGTTGCCGAAACAACGGTTATGGTTCCGGGACCGGTAGCACCTACGATATCAAGAACGCGTTTCCAGGCTTTGGCATCAGCCATGGATGTGCCGCCAAACTTTAGGATTTTCACGGCTTCAGAGATGGTATGAATAGTTTAAAATTGAAGGTCACTTTGGGTGTGCCTGATGAGCAGATTTGCTAAGAAAATGGCAGAAGGGGCCAGAATGCTTTCATCAATGTCGAACAGGGAGCTGTGCAGCGGGTGTGATGTTGCCGGGCCGTTCGAAGTTCCGACACGGATAAAAAGCCCGGGACGCTCGCTACTGTAGAATGCGAAATCTTCCGCACCCATACTTTGCGGGCGGCTCACAACTTTGTCGGGGCCGAGCGTTTCCCTGGCATAATCCTTTGCAAAAGCATACAGCGTCGGATGATTCACCACGGCCGGTGCGCCCAGGCCAAAGTCGGAGCTGATTTTTACCCCATGCAGTTCAGCAAGGTTATCGGCCAGGCGCTTGAGATAATCTTTGATATAGTCCCGCTTGTCTTCTGCCACCGTTCGCACGGTACCGCCGATATACACCTGACGCGGAATCACATTGAGTGCGTTCCCCGCATTGAATTTGCAAACCGAAACTACGGTAGGTTCCAGCACATTAATCATGCGTCCGGCAAACTGATAGATATTCTGCACCAGCTGATGTCCGACCCACATGGCATCCGGCTTTCGGTGTGGCCGGGCAGAGTGATTGGTGGAGCCGCCATCGATTTCAAACTGAAAAGCATCAAACGCTGCGGTTTCCGCCCCGGGACGCAGGCTGATTTTTCCGCTTTCCGTGTTAGGGTCGCAGTGCATGCCATATACGGCGTGAACGCCCTCGAGCACACCGTCGCGGATCATTTCGGGCGAGCCGGAAGGTTGCTGTTCCTCTGCCGGCTGCCAGAACACGCGGATGGTACCACGAATATCATCTTTGCGGGTGAGCAGGTGCTTCACAATACCAAAGGCAACCGTCGTATGCACGTCATGCCCGCACATATGTGCGATTCCGGCACGCTGGGATTTGTAGGGGACGTCTTTTTCATCTTCGATGGGAAGGGCGTCCATATCGGCACGCCACGCCAGACAAGGTCCGGGCCTGCCACTACTGATATCGGTGTAAAACCCCGTCTGCGCCAGTCCTGTTTTTACCTCGAGCCCCATTGCGCGGAGCTTCTCAATGATCAGCCGGGATGTTTCGTATTCGCCCCAGCTTAATTCAGGGTTTTGATGCAGATGGCGGCGCATCCATAGCAGCTGATATTGCAGCGCCTGTTCATTTATTTCGGGTTTTAAATCTGTGATACTCACGTGGTTTCCACCGGTTTTGCACACGGCAAACAAGCCGTAGTTAAATCATTGTTAATCAGCCCCCCGAATCAGAAAAAAACACGAAAGACCAGAAAGTTTATGCATAACCTTAAATATACGGATTTTTTAAGGCTTTAAGCGATTGTATGCATTTGCGTACACGGCCAACAGGAGTGTGCCGGCCAGCGATCGGGCTAAATAAAAACACGAAAGCCCCGGGATGAAACCCTACGCCCAAAAACAAAAAAATCACCTGTGCAGCCCTCAGGTTACAGGTGATTTTCAGGAAAAAGGATGGCTAATCCACCATATCAGGCGCTGAACGATGAGCCGCAGCCGCAGGTGCTACTCGCCTGCGGATTTTCGAAAACGAAACCGCGGGCGTCAAGACCATCTTTAAAATCGAGAACCGTGCCATACAAATACATGGCCTGACGTTTATCAATCACAACGGGGATGTCCATAATCGTACTTTGTGTGTCCATTTCGCCGGCTTCATCAAAATCGATGATGTAGCTCAGCCCTGAACAGCCCCCGCCTTTTACGCCAATGCGAAGAAACGGCTTTCCTTCATTTTCACCCTGTGCCATCAGCTTATGTATTTGCCGCGCTGCACGGTCGGTGATCGTAACTACTTCCTTTTCAGTTGTACTCATGATAGCAGATTGTAGCTTGAATAATAAATTTTAAAACAAAAATGACGCTTGATGATCTGTTGCGCCCTAAATAATAATGTGCGGGATAATTTACCAAAAAGATAAGCGCTGGACAAAAAGCCCCTGAGAGTGCTGATTCAAAAAGGTTTGTTGGAGTGTGTGAAGTACTCCTGATCATTTTTGGAAAACAAACTGAGCACGCCGAGACTCACTAAGTCAATAAGAATACGGGAAGATTTGTACTTGCTCCGGTTAATCAGCCTGGCATATTCATCAACGGTGATTTTCTGATATTCGTTGAGATAGCGAAACAGGCGCTGTTCATTCTCACCAAACTCAAAGGTGATTCCCCGGTCCCGGTTCTGACTGCGCAGCAGGGCCGCGCGCTCCTTGCTTGCCCGCACGCTTTTGTCTTTATCGCGGATATAGACCTCACTTTTCCCGTTGTGCTTTACGTAAACCGGCTTTTTTTCGGCTTCCTCCACTTTCACAATCACAATCTCACGATCCCCCATCTCAAGCAGTTCTATTTTATAGTCAAGCGGCGGATCACAAAGCACGGTAAGGGCTTCAATCAGCTGATAGCCTTCCTCATAATAGCTGTCAACCCCAATCAGCGTGCGGTTATCATCAACGCCAATCAGCAGGGTGCCCCCTTTGGTGTTGGCAAAAGCACAAACTTCGCGGGCAATTTTTTCGGGGGATGAGATGGTTCGCTTAAACTCCAGAAAGGTACCTTCACCCGTTTTAATGAAACGTTTCAGGTCGCCGAGCGACATGGTGCTGATGGCGGGCGGAATTCTAAACATGGCAGGATTAAAAGAGCGTAAATCTGAGACGGTTGCGGTGCCGGACTAATCCGGCTTTGCGGTTCAGCTAACGAACTACAATTGCAGCGCGTATATCGTTTCAATCAGCGAATAAAGGCATGCAAAGGCGATGGTGCAGGGGTTGGCTTCTAATAGATAATTTCTTCTTTCTGTTCGCGGGTCATCAGGCGGTACACGCCGTCGCGGGGATTCAGGCCCTCGAAGAGCACGGCATGCACGGCCTCGGTAATCGGCATTTCCACGCCCAGCCTTTGGGCCCAGCCGTACACGCTACGGGTTGTTTTTACACCTTCGGCCACCATATTCATGTGGCTGATGATGTCTTCAAGCTTCTCACCCTGCCCGATACGCTTCCCGACCGTGCGGTTCCGGCTGTGTCCGCTCGTGCAGGTCACTACGAGATCGCCCACACCTGCAAGGCCGGCGAAGGTATCCTGCGACGCGCCGAGACGCATGCCCAGCCGCTTCATTTCCTGCAGGCCGCGGGTCACGAGCGCGGCAATGGCGTTATCCCCGAAACCGGCACCTTCAGCTACCCCGGCAGCAATGGCCATGATGTTTTTGATAGATCCCGAAACCTCCACGCCAAGAATGTCGCGGTTGATGTACACCCGAAACATCGGACTCGTAAAAAGCTTTTGCACCGTTTTTGCCGTACGCGCCGAATAGCTCGCCACTACCACAACAGTTGGCTTCCGCGCGGCAACCTCCTCGGCATGACTCGGACCGTAGAGCGTGCTGATCTGATCTTCGGAAACCACGCCGCCAAGCACTTCCCGCAGCACCTGCGTCATGGTATAATAGGTGTCGTTTTCGATACCCTTCACCACACTGATAATCAGCTGTTCGGGCCTGAGCAGGGGCTTAACCGCGCTCGCAACCGTGCGCAGTACGTGAGAAGGCGTGGCAAAAAGCACGACCTCAGCGTCCGCAAGTGCTTCGGCATAATCGGCGCTTGCGCGGATGTGCTCCGGAAGCGAACAGCCCTTTAGGTAGCTCGGGTTGCTGTGATGTGCGTTGATATGCGCCGCAACCTCGGGCTCCCGCGCCCAAAGGGTGACCTCATGACCGGAATCGGCCAGAACAAGCGCAAGCGCCGTGCCCCAGCTCCCGGCGCCGATTACGGTTACGCGTGCTTTAGGGCCGCCATCAATACTCATAAGATTGCTCATACTCAGGCGCCCTGCCCCGCCTGTTCCTCATTAATGCGGCCTTTCGCCGGACTAAAAGAGCGGATACGGTTTTCAGTTCCGTTCAGCAGCCGCTGAATATTGCTGCGGTGTTTTACCACAATCGTAATCGCGAGCACCGCCGTAATCACCATCAGGCTGCCGTCGATGGCATAATCGAAGCCAAAGCGCAGCAGTAGCAGAAAAATCGGATACATAATAGATGCGATAATCGAGGCCGCTGAAACATAACGGCTCGTGAACAGCACGGTCAGGAACACGAGCAGCGCGAGGCTGATGGAAATCGGCTCAATCGCGTAGAGCATCCCGCAGGCGGTGAGCACGCCCTTGCCGCCTTTAAAGTTGGCAAACAGCGAATACATGTGCCCGACTACCGCCATCAGACCGGCGTAAATCTGCACGAAAACCTCGGTTTCCCAGCCGGAGTGCACCGTCGGAATCGCGCCCGTCGCAATGCCGGAGATATAAAAAGCCGCGATGAACCCCTTGCCAAAGTCAAGAAGTCCTACAACAACGCCCGCCTTCCAGCCCAAAATCCGGAATGTATTGGTCGCGCCGAGATTGCCGCTGCCGTAATTCCGAAGGTCAATTTTCTTATACACTTTACCCGCCCACAACGATGACGGAATGGCGCCAATCAGATAGCTCAGCAGCCCGATTATCAGTAATGTTCCCATGATGATCTCCTGTTTAGTCCCGACGGAGCAGGTAGTGCAGCGCTCCTCCGTATCAAAGTATTGTGAAAAATGCTTACCGGTTTTCTCAGCCTGCCAGACATAAGGCTAAGCCTGATCACTGAGTGCCGTCCTGAAGCGTAATTCTTCTAAAATAGCAATTTATGCAGTTAATCCACTAAAAGCGGTTTTTAAGGTCTCAATTTCATCAGCGCCAACAAAAGCTGACACAAACCGCTCAGCCTGACCGCTCAACATGGTCATGTCGGGCTTTCTTTTTTTTGGGGAAAACACCGTGAACATCAGGAGTTTGGGCGACAGATTCTGAGCTCCCGAACCAAAACCCGATCCCTTGCTTTTTTTTAGGTTCGCGAAAACCCGGATCAGCAGGTAGTAGGTAGCCGTTAGCCGCCGCCGGGGCAATCCGTTTTACCGGTCTTTCAAGCGCGTAATTTTTGTATTTTCGTGCTGATCTTACTGATTCTCCTTACTTGTAATCCCGCTATCGGATATAACTGCCCACGACGCCGCCCATGCCTGAAAATGATTCCAAGCCCCTGTCCCGGCCTGATCCGGTAGCGTACGACATTCCTGAGACGCATTTAAGTGCCTTTTTTGACGAAGCCTTGCGTGATAGCTTACATCGCTTTCACGGCAAACTAACGGCACCTTTTCAGGAAGTACTTCGGTCAGCGCGGCAGCAGCAGCTCCGTGTTCGGGGAGACGAAGCTGAACGGAAACGTCTCATCCGGGTTGTGCTCGAAGGCCTGTTCGAAAGTCTGTCAGAAGTCGCATCCAGCGAGCTGATTGCGAAGGCCGCTGCACTGTGGCAGGAAGAAGTCGAACCGGCAGTTGAAGCGCTCCCCGAACAGCTTGTTTGTGTGCAGGGCGATGAACGCTTTCAGGCGACAACAGGCGACTCAGCCTATATCCGCTCAGCCAAAGCCATAAAACGTGTTGCTTACGCCACAGCTAAACAGTTTTGGACCTTCCGCAACCAGAAAACCGAACCGGTACCGGACTACCACTTTCACCAATCGGTTCCGCTCCGCCGGATTGGGCGGTACGTGCTGCTCGCGCAAGAAACCGTTTTTCGGGATACGGTTGCCTTTGCCTGCTGTGAATTAACCCGCATATTTGCTACGCTCCTGCTTGACGAACAGCATGTCGACGAATCGGAATCCTCCCAAAGTAAAGGCAATACACCGGCGTCCGCGGTTAGGGAAGCGGAAACGGCGTCTGCACAAAATGAAGGGGATAAAGCAGCCCCGCCGAAGACCGACAGTACTTCGTCTTCATCAAAAAAAGATTTTGCCTTTTTCCTGAAAATGCCGGCTGCAGCACAGGCGGAGCGCATCACCGCTGCGCTGAACCGGCTGGAAGCATTATGTGGCCTGACTACCGAAAATCACCCTGTGCTGCGCGCTTTGCCCGATAAAGCCATCGGTCTTGCTCGAAAGGCGGGCACGATTGAGCTTCCGGAGAGCCGTTTTGGTTCGCACCGGGTACAGCAGCAGCGTGCCGCCGCCGCAAAAGCTGCGGCGGCCAATTCTGCAAAATGGCAGCTGTGTTTTGCTACCGTAATCGCTGATTACGGGGTTCAGCTCAGTCTTTCCGGGCTTGAAAAGGAGATGAATCAGCTTGGGGAAAAGCTGCGTGAGCTTACGCATGCCTTTTTTCGGGACAACTGCTATGTGCCGGCGGAAAAGAGCATCAGCCTGTTGCGTGCGCAGCGCGAATTGCTGGACGAGGAGTTGAGCAGACCAAAGCTCAAAAGCCGCATTGAGCAGGTGCAGCTTGAGGCCAAAGAGGCTTTCGAAAGCGGCATCCCTCAGGAAGCGGCACAGCATGAAGTGCTGGAAAAACTGACCGGACAAATCCGGCAGCTCATCACGGAGGCGAGTTTGTATGTGCAGCGTTTTGGGGAGGAACTTGTACTCGCGGAGTCCCGCAGCCTGCGTTTTCCGGAGCCGCTGATCAAAACCGACCGCCTGAAATGGCGGGCTCTTTCCACCCGCTTTTTGCAAAGCAAGGCTTTTCGTCCGCTCGATCCCGCGGCGCAGCAGCTCGGCCCCTTTCTGGATAAACAGCGGCTTGCTATGGAGGAGGCTGCCGGTATTGCGGAAACCAATCTGCAGGCAGCGGTTTATGCCATCACTGAAAAAGGGGAGGCCGATCCCGCGGAAATCGCGCAAACCGGGCTGCAGCGTGCCATTAACGCGCTTGAAAGCAGCATTGTGGCCATTCGCGAAAAGCAGGACAGCTACGAACAGCTCGTAAAAAAGGGGAGCTCGTCGGTCCTCAGGCGTTTGGAGCAGCTCATGCGCGATCGCGACTACAGTGCGCTGGAGCTGCAGGACAAGGCCATTCTTGTGCAGGAAGGCGCCCTGAACTGGCAGGAACGCGCACAGCGGTTTGCCGCACGTGCCGGTGATACATTCGCGATCGCTTTTCGCTATGCGCGCATGAAGTTTGCCGGGTACTACGCTCCCGTTGCCCGTTTTCTCGGATTTGAGCCGGTCCATGCGGAAAGTGCCCGGGAGCGGCTGAATCTTACGGAATACCTGATCCGAAATAAGTCGAATGATGAAAAGCTTCCCTTTATTTATCAGCGGCTGTTTCGCCGGTCGCTGCTGATTGAGCAGCGCTTTTACCTTGATGCGCCGGGTAATATCGGGCACCTGGTAACGGGGTACGAACAGTGGCGCAAAGGCATCCCCTGGAGCATGGCTGTTGTGGGGCAAAAGGGGAGCGGGAAAAGCACCCTCATTCATTTTTTTAAGCAGTCGGAGCGGCTTAAAACACAGGTTGTCCATATCGACTTGTCGGAAACGATATACGAACCGGGTCCCATGCTGCGGCTCATTTCACGGGCCGCCGGCTTTTCGGAAACCGATTCCCTCGGTGAACTCGTCGCTAAATTTGAGCGCAGCAGCATCCGGCGGGTGATTGTTTTTGAGGGGGTTCAAAACCTGTATCTGCGCAATATCAACGGCTATGGTGCCATCAGTCAGTTTTGGGAACTGCTTTCCCTGACCTCCTCACAAGTGTTTTGGGTGGCAGCCTGCAGCCGGGATGCATGGTTCTTTTTTAGCCGCATGTTTAGTGCGGAGCAGTTTTTTTCGCAAGTGCTGCATGTTGACCGTCTTTCGGGCAGGGACATTCAGCAGGGAATCATGCTCAGGCACCGGGCTACAGGTTTTGACGCAGCTTTTTTACCCTCGCCTGAAATCACCAAATCCCGCGCGTATCGCAAACTGCTGGGCGATAAAAAAGCCCTTCAGCAGTACCTTCAGGATCAGTATTTCGAAAGTCTGGCGGAAATGGCCGACGGCAATTTTAGCGTAGCCATGATTTTCTGGGTGAATTCCATTTCCAAAGCGGATGCAAGTACCATCACCCTTTCCCCTATAGAAGTTGCCGACATTGATGCGCTGGAGTCGCCATCGCGGGAGGTGCAGTTTACGCTTGCGGCGCTCATCCGGCATGATGTGCTTACCCCGGAACAGCTGGCGCTAGCCCTGCATCAGCCGCTATCCGGGGCCCGCCTGATGCTCGGGCGCCTCGCTGCCAAAGGCCTCGTAGTTAAGGTAAGTCAGGGCTACACCATCAATCACCTTGTGTACCGGCAGGTGACCCGCCTGCTGGCCGGAAAAAACATCCTTCATTAAGTTTCCTATGAAAACTTTTATTCCTGCCGGTCTACTGATTAGGATGCTGCTGACGCTGACGCTGTTTTTCACAGCAGATTTCATAGCAGGGCCGGTTGCTGCTCAGCAAGCCTCTCTGCAAACAGCTGTTCAGCCGGAGGAGCCCCCGGCAGCACAAATTGAGTTTGAAGCTGATCTTCAGCCCGTATTGCCAGACACCCTGGTAATTATTGAGGCGCAGACAGATGCAGATGCGGATGAGCGTGATGAAGCACCGGTTGAGGAAGCGCTGGAAGAAGAGGTGAGTCAGCTCAGAAACCTGGTGTCTTTCCCCAAAATTTTGTTTTCCGTGCTGCTGCTGGTCGGGGCATGGTTCGTAAACGGCTTCCTGATCCGCATCCTGGATAACCTCGCCGAGCGTGCAACCAATTACCGGTTGTTTATCAAGCGGCTCACCCCGGTTACGCGCATCGCGATCTGGACTTTTGCCATTTACATTGTAATTGCCGGGGTCATCAGTCCGCCCTTCGAGACCGTGATTGCGCTCACGGCTTCCTTTGGTATTGCGGTGGGCTTTGCCTCGCAGGATATTCTGCGAAACATTTTCGGAGGCATTATGATCATCCTTGACCGCCCGTTTCAGGTCGGGGATAAAATTCAGGTAGGGGAACACTACGGGGAGGTGAAGAGCATCGGCCTGCGAAGCTGTCTGATTGAGACCCCGGACGATAACACCGTAGCCATTCCCAACGGTGAACTGATGAACCGCGCAGTATCAAACGCCAACTCAAGCGCACTCGACTGTCAGGTTGTGGCCGAAATTTTCATACCGGCAACTGCGGATGTGATGCTCGCCAAAGATGTTGCCCGTCGGGCCGTGTTTTCATCCCCCTATTTATACATGAATAAGCCGGTTGCTGTAATTGCCCTGAATGAGCTCAACAACCGGGGCTTGTTCATTAAGCTTCGGGTGAAGGCCTACGTGCTCGACATCCGCTACGAGTTCCTGTTTAAAAGCGATATGACCGAAATGATCGTGACCGAGCTGAACCGGCTCGGGATATTATCTTCCGCGGCTCCGGAATCGCAGCCTTCTCCCGGAAACAGCCGCGGTGACAATCCGGTGAAAAGTCAGGAAATGGCGTAAGCCGCGGGCCTTCTGTTATCCGGCTGGATCAAAATATTAGCCGGATAGGTAGCCAACTGCCTTTTATAAAACCGTCCTGTAGGGACGCCCTGTGGGTAAAAAAATCGCACGCTCCCCCAATAATATGGGAATGCCGCAGGCATGATGGGTCCGTCGGAGACACCCGAACGGATTTCGTTTGAATAAATCGGATTCGTGACATGCACCTGAACGCACAGAGCGTACCTACGGCACGCTGATATTTGGGGCGTTTCCCGGTTTCTACCCACAGAGTGCCCCTACAGGGCACGCTGGAGTTTGGCTTTTGCTTGTATTTTTGAGTTTTTCGTAAAAAAATCCCGGTCTATGATGCATATGACCGGATTTTTTAGGATATTATTTTCTAGTTATATCACTAGATTATTCTTAAATCCTACCGCATATGGGCTATCCTACCAAAATTCAACGCATCGACCGCAAAGCCAGCCAGCAGTGGTATGTCAATATGCCTGCCGCCGTGGCTGAAGCTATGGAATTCCAAAAAGGCGAAACCATCGAATGGATCATCGATGACCAGCAGCATATGGTTCTTAAGCGCGACGCCAAACTCGTCAGCAGCCTTAAAAAAAAACTGCCTCAAACGCGCTGACAAGCCAGTTTGACAGCCTGCTCCACGAATCCACTCACAGTAAACTGACGCCCAAAATGCAAAGACTGGTACACGATCTTGCCTACGGTCTGGTTAATTGTGGCGGTAAGCGCACGCTCACAGGCATGCTGAGCGGTAGCGGCAACCAGTTCTGTGACTGGACGGCCGCTTACCGGATGTTCAGCAAGCAGCGCTTTGACCCGCAGGACCTGCTGGATGTCAGCCTGGCGCCTGACAACGCTCCGGTCATTGCCCATATCGACGATACCCTGCTGAAAAAAACAGGACGCAAAGTACATGGTGCGAAATGGCAGCGAGACCCGCTTGGACCCGCTTTCCACACCAATTTTATCTGGGCACAGCGCTTTGTACAGGCCAGTATCGCCTGCCCGGCCTCTTCGCAGCTTTGTCAGGCACGGAGTATACCGGTGAGTTTTGTCCATGCGCCCATGCCGGTTAAACCCGGCCGTAATGCGGATCAGCTGCAAAAGGACGCTTACAAAGAAGCTAAAAAGAAAAGCAGGATAAGCTGTGTTGGCGCAAAGCTGGTGGGTTCATTGCGCCAGCGCCTCAACGAGTTGGGATCAGCCTCACGTCACCTGCTTGTAAGTTTTGATGGGGGGTATACCAATCGCGAAGTAATCCAAAACTTGCCGGCGCATACAACCTTCATCGGCAGGGTCCGCAAAGACGCTAAAATCTATGATCCACCTGCTGACCAGCCTGACACAGGGCGGCGGCGCTTGTACGGGGAGCCTAAGTTAACTCCGGACCAGATTCGTACCAGTGATCAGGTAAGCTGGCAGAAGGTCAAAGCTTTCGCGGCAGGCAAGGAGCACGAGTTTAAATTAAAGGTAGTAGAAAACGTTAAGTGGAAGCCTGCGGGCGGGCACCAGCTACTCAAGCTTATTATTATCAGTCCTCTTGGGTACCGCTTGGCTAAAGGGGCGAACCTGTTGTACCGTAAACCCGCCTTTCTGATAACCAATGACCTGAAGTTACCGCTGCAAACCCTGCTTCAGGCTTATGTTTGGCGCTGGGAGATTGAAGTCAACTTTCGAGAGCAGAAAACCCTGATGGGCTGCGGGCAGGCACAGGTGCGCAACCAGCACTCCGCCGAAGGTGTACCTAAGTTTGTTACAGCGGTGTACAGTCTGTTACTGCTTGCCGCTGAACACTGCAGCAGGCAGAATGATCCACCGGTCCAAATGCTGCAACGTGCCAAGTGGTACCCCGAGAAAGAAAACAGCAGGTGGACGACAGGAGACATTTGTAACCGCTTCAGGGCGGAATACTACAGCAAAGCCATAGGGGTGAGTTTTGACGGCTTCATGAACAAAAGGTACCGAAAGCAGAACCACCTAAAACTGCTAAACCCGGCTTTATCGGCCATGATTAGCATCAGAACTTAGCCAAACTCCAGGGTGCCCCTACAGGGCACGACGGGTTTGGTCACGATAATAGCTCATAAATCAAAAGATTCTGTTTGGCTTTATCGCCCTTGCCATTCTCACTCATAAACAAAAAAGCCCCGAAAGGGCGACATACCCAAGCACAGGGTGCCAACCCTGTGACAACGGAACACATCCAAAAAGAGCCCTGAAGGGGCGGCATACTTCCAATACTGGAACAAGATACAACATCATTCTCAGGCACCGATAGTATGTCGGCCCGTTGGGGCTTTTTGCGCACGAGCATTGAACACGAATTACCCAACTATGGGCGGGTTGCCGGATTTCATAGCGGTATCCCAGCCCAAAAAGCAAGGTGTTCACCGCAGGTTTGGGGGCTTGCAAAATGGCACGGGCCCCCTGATGTTCACGGAGTTTTCCCCAAAAAAACACAAAGCCGGAAGCAGCTGTGCCGCGAGTTTAAGGTGATTGTTTCGGAATAGCGCGGCTCACGAATATCCGAATACAATGGCAAGGATGATCACTACTGCACCGGCACCAAGGAGTTTGAGCAGCAGCGGGAAGCAGAAGCGGAACCAGCGGTCATAGGGGACACCGGCCATCCCGAGGATGCCCATCAGTACGGCGTTGGTGGGCACGAGCATGTTGGCAAAGCCGTCGCCGAAGAGGAAGGCGAGCACGGCGACCTGTCGTGAAATACCGAGGAGGTCGCTCAGCGGCGCCATGAGGGGCATGGTTACAAAGGCCTGACCGCTGCCCGAGGGTACAAAAAGATTCAGAAGGGTCTGCATGATCATCATGCCGACACCTGCGATTTCCGGACCTACTACCGAGAGCGGAATCGACAGGTAGTGCACGATGGTGTGCAGAATTTGGCCGTCTTCCATCATGAGGGCAATGCCGCGGGCTACGCCGACAAGCAGGGCTGTTTCGGTGAGGTTCATGGCACCGCCAACAAATTCTTTGGCGGTCACACTCGGGCCGATGCGCCCGATGAGGGCGGTTACGATACCGAGAATCACAAAAGCTGCGCCCAGCTCAGTGAGGTACCAGCCCCGTGTTGCGATGCCCCAGACTGCGGTGCCGAGGGCTGCAAAAAAGGAAATCAGGATGAGGATGTGACTCACGGTCAGGTCGGGGTAGGATTTCGGCGGTGCACCGCCTTCCGGCACTTTGATGCCCTGCATGAGACTGGCGGACGGGTCAAGCTGTACTTTACGGGCGTAGGACCATACGTGATGGGCACCTATGGCCACAAAGGGCAGCAATATCCCGGCACGGAGCTGCCATCCGGAGTAGGTCGGCAGGTCTGCCACGCCCTGTGCTACCACAACCGTATACTGATTGAAAGCCGCGGTTCCGTAGCCGATGCCGTAGCCTGCCACCACAATACCGACGGCGGTCATGGCGTCGAGGTTCATTGCCCGGCACAGGGCCACGAGAATGAGAATAAAGGGGATGTATTCCCCGGAGGCCCCCATGGCGCTCGAGGCTACCGCAAACACGAATATGACGGTGAAAATCATGAGCTGCGGCTTATCGCCGAGGTTTTCGAGCAGCCTGCCCAGCAGGGCATCGATGGTGCCGGTTTTGCGGATGATGGCAAGCACCCCGCCGATAATGAAGAGAAAGAAGATGATATCCTGTGCCGCTGCGAAAGCCCGCGGAATACCGGTGAACAGGTTCATCGGGCTCAGGAATACGCGCTCGCTCGTTTCGTAGGTTCCCGGCATGACGACCTCGCGCCCGGCCTCGTTTAGCTCGGTCTGAAACGAACCCTGCGGGATGATCCAGGTGGCGGCGAGTGCAGCGACCATCAGAAAAAAGAGCAGGGTGAGGGTGTGCGGCATCTTGAAGCTCATGGGCAAAAGGCTGATTTCGGTTCAGATATAGGGAGTAAGTACGCCATCAACCTGCATGGTTGACAATACGGCAAAGGTTATGCAGCGCAAAAATAGCACGCATCCCTATACCGACCAAACCGGGGCTTATGCAAATGCGGAGTCAGGCCCGGAAACATCCGCAGATAATCTCACCCGCATAGCGTCACGCTTTTTTCGCAAGCTTGCCCTTCTTCAGACCTGATAAGCTTCGCCCGGCGAATATGAAAATTCCTTTGCAAATATGCGGGCCGGCTGGTTTGTTAACGCTGTCAGAGTAGCTATTCACCAAAATAATCAGCATCTTAAAAGCTTGTTTTATCACCTTTAGGCGCAATACTATCCTTTTTTGAATTCGACCTTTACACCCTTAATGAACCCTTCTTATGTTTAAAATACCAAGCCTTTTGCTGCGCAAACTATACACCTACGGCAGCCTGATGAACACCAAAACCGGTTTCCGGTTTGAAGCCAAAAACCGCCTGAGCGACGCCAATGTGCTCGGGGTATATGG
This sequence comes from Cyclonatronum proteinivorum, assembly GCF_003353065.1. GTDB lineage: Bacteria > Bacteroidota > Rhodothermia > Balneolales > Cyclonatronaceae > Cyclonatronum > Cyclonatronum proteinivorum. Next base: position 491,091 of record NZ_CP027806.1, read on the forward strand.
CATCGTAGTTGACGGTCACGAATATGAAGCCGCCAAAGTGACGGTTGAACTGATGGACGGACGCAAGCTGCCCATTCGGGAAGTGACCGCTGAGAACAACATTGATCTGAAACTGCGCGATACGGTTGTGTTTCATGTAGAAGCTGAGCCCCTTGAAAAGGGCAAGCATGAAGTCCGGTTCAATTTCCTCACGGAGAAAGTCGGCAAGCTGAGCGTTCAGGTGGAAGACGCCCTTGGCGAGGTGTCCGAGCAGCGGGTACGCATCCCGCTTGATAAGAAAAACGACTATAGTCCTGAAGCGATTAAGGCCCGTCAGGAATTTGTGGAGCAGTACAGCGGCACCAAACTGAAGCACATCCCGCACTATTCTATCGATCCTGAAACGACGCAGGGAAACTGTGAAGCCTTCACCGGTGTCGCGCAGATTCCGCTTGGGTTTGCCGGACCGATTCAGGTAAACGGCGAGCATGCGCAGGGTGAATTTATCGTGCCGCTTGCGACAACGGAAGGTACGCTCGTGGCCTCCTACAACCGCGGCATCAAAGCCGTGAACCTTTCCGGGGGCGTGAAGTGTACGGTTTCGGTTGACTGCATGCAGCGCGCGCCGGTTTACATTTTTGACAATGCCCGTGATGCCCGTGATTTTGTGGACTGGATCAATCAGCCGGCCAACATGGCGCGTATACGCGAGGAATCTGAGGCAACATCGAGCGTCGCAAAGCTGCTCTATATTGATTCTTATCTCTCGAATAAGTTTGCCTACCTGCGCTTCAACTTTGCGACGGGCGATGCCGCCGGGCAAAACATGGTAGGCCGGGCAACGTTTGCGGCCTGTTCGTGGATTCTCGACGCCTATCCCGGCAAGACCCGCTTCTATCTGGAATCCAACTTTGCGACCGATAAAAAAGCGTCGCAGGTTAATGTGATGCGCACGCGCGGCAAGCGGGTAACTGCGGAAGCCGTTATTAAACGGAACGTGCTGATCGAGACCCTGCGCGTGGAGCCGGAGAGCCTGTACTATCACAACGGCGTATCGACCATCGGAGCCTTCATCAGCGGCGCCAACAACAATGGGGCGCACTCGCCAAACGCCATCACGGCCATGTTCATCGCACTTGGTCAGGATGTGGCAAATGTCTCGGAATCCTCTGCCGGTATCCTGTACTCCGAGCTGACTCCCGAAGGCGACCTGTACATTTCGCTCACCATCCCGTCACTGATTGTAGCAAGCTATGGCGGCGGTACCGGACTCGCAACGCAGCGCGAGTGTCTCGAAATCATGGATTGCTACGGGCGCAACAAAGCGAAGAAACTTGCTGAAATTATTGCAGGTGTAGCCCTTGCAGGCGAGCTTTCCCTTGGTGCCGCCATTTCATCGCTTGACTGGGTGTCAAGTCACGAGAAATACGGCCGCAACCGCTAATACTTTATGCTGATTCGGGGTGACGGGCATCCGGTTCGGGTGTCGTCATCCTTTTTCTTTTTCAACCCAACGTATCTCATTTCAAAAAATCCCAGGCTGTTTGAAATCGCATCTCTTACTTGATATGGATGGCGTTGTACTTCATGACAACGACCTCATTCCCGGCGCCGACCGTTTCCTGCATACCATCATGGAGCGCGGCATTGATTTCCGCTTCATCACCAATTACCCGTCCCAAACGCCGGCTGACCTCCAAAACCGGCTCCGCGCTGCCGGGGTTGACATTCCCGTGGAAAAATTCTTCAACTCGGCCATGGCTACCGCGGCCTTTCTTTCCAAGCAAAACGGCAAGAAAGCCTACGTGATCGGCGAGGGCGCCCTCACGCATGAGCTGTACAAAATCGGCTTCACGGTAACGGATATTGATCCGGATGTGGTCGTGGTAGGAGAGACGCGCTCCTACAATTGGGAGATGATCCGCAAGGCTTCTTATTTTGTCAAAAACGGGGCGCGCTTTATCGCGACCAATCCTGATGTAGCGGGTCCCGGCGGTTCACCGGCTTGCGGAGCGCTGTGTGCGCCCATTGAGCGCATCAGCGGGAAGAAGCCGCTCTACATCGGCAAGCCTAGCGCCTTTATGCTGCGTGCTGCCCTCGACAGTATGAAAGCGCACAGTGAAAATTCTCTCATTATTGGCGACAACATGCATACCGATATTCTGGCCGGGGTACAGGCAGGCGTACAAACCGTGCTGGTGCTCTCCGGTTACAGCAAGCTGGAAGACCTGGATTTATTCCCCTACCGACCGAACCATGTGTTTAACGCGCTGGGTGAAATAGATCCTGATCAGCTTGAGCTTTAATCGCTTTATTTCCTTCAAAAATAACACAAAGCCGCTATGAAAACCTTAAACGCTCCCCGACTCCCGTTTTGCGGATACGCGCTTGCAGCCATCGTGCTGATGCTTCCCTTTTTTGCTTCATGTGCATCTGAGGAAGCCCCGGAGCCGGTTCCCGGTCCTGAAGTGCTTATACCAGCCGCTGCATATAACGATGGCACGCCTTATTTCAGAAATGACCGGATTTATCTGGAAGATTACAGCAATGCCTTACACGCAATTTTCATGACTGCCGGCAATTCGCGAAGCTCCGAGCTTGCAAACGAAAATTACCGACCTGAACTGGCAGAACAATCCAATCCTCGGGCGCAGCAGTGGCTTGACCTGGTGCAGCTCACCGATTCCTTTTTTAACAGCAGCGGACGCTTCACCCCGTACTTTACCCGGCAGGATGATGGCTTTGTCCCGGCGCAAAAAACAGATCTTTCAGTGTACCCGCATCTCGTTTACGCCTATCACATGCATCACCGGGGCGGCCGCTTTTCCGATGAAGCTATCGAGCAGGCACTGTACTTTCAGCCGCTAAACTACCTTGTTTCACCCGGCCGCTACCTGCTGCAGAACCATTACCGCGACGGTGCCTTTTTTGATGATGACGGCCGTATCGATTACCGCAGCATGAGCTACGCCCTTGGCGGCATTCACGGGCATATCTACTCGTGGGTGATCTGGGCCAAGCCCGACGGGGAGGACAACATGGGCATGGTAGATGAAGCCCGGCTCACCGGCTGGATGCAGTTCACCAAGGAAGAGATGGCGGACATCGCTCTGGAAGTAGCGGCCTATCTCGACGCTGCCTGGGATTCCGAACGGCAGATTTATGTGTTTCAGGATGATATGATGGATGCCGCATGGAGCATTGATGCCCTTGGCGCCATGATTCGCGGCCACAAAGCACTGTACGAAGCGCTCTATATGTTTGGGCAAGGCACCGAAACCATGTTCGCGGCACGTCAGTTGTTCGACCGCTCGGTCATTTTGTTTGAACATGCCGAAGCCCTTGCCAAACCCTGGGGCTTTCCGCAGCGGATTTCCTTCACCGCTGACGGACCGGTTGCCGCCGCAACCTATACCGAGCCGTATCACACCTTTCAGTTCATGAACCACATCGGCGGCGGTTTTTCATGGGATCGTGAACTTGAAGGTACCTCAGGTTTTATCGGGGAACATCAGCCTGACATTCCGCGGCGTGTTGGAGCATTAAGCGACATGCTGCTGCAGGGCGCCCTGGACCACATGATGCCTGAAGGCCGCGTTGTAAAGCAGCTCTCCTATGAAAATGGCAGCGTAAAAGATCAAATGACTGGTATTTCAGCGGCCGGCATGTTCGTCACCGCTGCGGGTAACATCTACCGCAAAGGAAGTGCTTTCGAACGCGCCTCGGACTGGGAAAGCGTTACGGATGATGTACGTGAACGCAGCCGCTTGCTGTACGACGCAAAAATAGCGCACACAGCATTCATTGAGCAGTTTCTGGACGGAATGTAGCGAGGGAAAATAAAATAATCCGCATGAAGCTCCGGGAGATGTTTCCGGAGCATCATGCGGTATGATTTCTCTCTGAATTTGTAAGCCCTGGCTTTGAAGACGAAACCGATTAAAACCGCAATCAGGGTAAGGCGGTACCGGACTGCTGTTGCAGCGCTGCTGTATCTGTCAGCACCTCTGACATACCGTTGGCGATAATAGTCCCGGCTACTGCAGCGCCGGCATTTGAAAAATGGAACATATCATAAAAATACTCAGACGATTTTTCCATGGTACCGGCTAAATCAATCAGGGGAATGTCATAGGCATCAGCAACTTCACGGGTTACGTCGTTGTACAACTCGAGCACACGCCACAGCTGATACCCGCTTCCTCCCCTGTACAAGAGTTTTGCCAAATCAACCCCGGTTACCGGGTCAGTGCCTGCTCCGGCCAATATGGCCTGCGTAATCAAAACCGGCGTAATGCCTGACTCAAGGGACATTTCCACAAAGCGGCTGAGGCGCGTCCGGTATGCATCGGTAAAGTAATGAGCATGCCAGGCAACTGCCCGGTCAGCTTCCTCCCTGTCAATGGCATCCAGTACGGGCTGTTGCTTGAGATCTAAAAACTGATGCCTGATCCCGGCATCGCCCGCAAGATACATCCGATACAGATGCAGTAGTGTCGCGACCGTTTCGCTGTAGTAAGAAGCTGATCTGATGAAGTCAGCGGGCGATGAAAACCGAAGTCCGGATCGGATACGGCGCTCATGGCTGTCACTTCTGCCAATATCGTTCAGACCCGCTTTCACGAGAATAAAATCAGGCTGCAGGGACAGCAGGTAGTCTTCAAGGAGAACGAGGTGCCCGATGGTTGAGTGACCGTCCATTGCAGCATTGTTGACCCAGACTTCATGCCCCGCGGCTTCAAGAGAAGAAGCCATAACGGCGGGCCAGTCCCTGCCATCAGAGAGGTAGAAGCCCTCCGTAGTGCTTCCCCCCACGGTGATGATACGCGGCACATCCTGCGGAAGCGCATCGGGTTCAGGGCCTCTGAAGCCTAAGCTGTTTTTGGTATGCCTGATCTGCGTATCGAGGCCGGGTACTTCTGCCTGCCGGAACTCATAAACCGCATGATAAGGCAGCAGAATACGGTCGCCCCTCACCCGGATTTCAACGGGACTCCATACCCGCAGCAACACCTCTGCCAGCAGTAAGGCTGCAAAAAGTCCCAGGAAAAATGCTGCAAGATTCTTCAGCATGACAGTATCCGGATTAATTTAATTGGCAAGTGCTGATCGGGGGAAATTTATGAGGCCCATGAAGTGCGCATTCCTGCTGTCAGCTTGCATGCAGGAAGAACATTTCAGGGGCTTTTATAGGGTGAGGCGTGCGTAATTCAAAACACGACCCGCTAATCAGTTTCGCAAATGGCGCGCAAAAAAGCCTAACATCGTTTTATAGAGTTCGATGCGGTTCTCTTCGTGCTGAAAGCCGTGCCCTTCGTTGTACTTCACCATATAAGGCACGTGGAAACTGCGTGCACGCAGGTTGGCGACCATCTGATCGGACTCGTTGATGTTCACCCGCGGATCATTCGCGCCCTGTACCACATACACCGGACGCGTAATTTTCTCTGTGTTCAGGGCCGGGGAAACCTGTTTCATAATTTCCTGATCGGTTTCATCTTCAAAATCGTACCACTGTGCGCGGAGCTGACCCATGAAGGGTTTCCAGTACGGCGGGAAGGATTCGTAGAAGGTGAAGAGGTTGGATACGCCCACGTAATCTACGGCGCAGCAGTACAGCTCCGGGGTTTTGACGAGGGAGCCGAGTGCGGCGAGTCCGCCGTAACTGCCGCCGTAAATCGCAACACGCTGCGGGTCGATGCTAAAGTTTTCGAGGGCGAAAGCAACGCCATCTTCCAGGTCATCGAGCATGCGGCGACCAATTTGCTTGCTGCCGGCGAGGTAGAACTTCTTGCCGTATCCGCCGGAGCCGCGGTAGTTGATTTGCAGGGTCGCATAGCCGCGGCTTGCAAAAAGCTGCGCCTCGGGGTTGAAGCCCCACTCGTCCCGCGGACCATACGGGCCGCCGTGCGGATTCACGATCAGCGGCACTTTTCCTTCGGAAGCTTCGGCGGGCAGGGTGAGGTAGCCGTGCAGGGTGAGTCCGTCGCGGCTTTTAAACTGCACCGGACGCATCTCCGCCATGTCAGCCGGATTGAGGTGCGGCATCATCTCCGCGATTTTTTCGAAGCTGTCGGAGGCGGTGTCGTACAGGTAGTAGGCGCCGTAGTTGCGGTCGCTGCCGGCATACAGCAGGTAGCGGGATTCATCATCCGTGCGCCCGGCAACGCTGAATTCCATCCCCTGAAAATACGCGGTAAAAATGCTGTGAAGGCGCGTGAAGGTCTCACTCACGGGGATGATGATGTCTTTTTCACCGGTATAATAATAGAAGTCGATCTCGAAGCCGCGCTTGCGGGACGTTGTGAGGCCACCGGCATCGTAGGTTTCGTGCCGGAACAGGGTCTCGGTTTTGGTGCGGGTCGCAAGGTCGTAGCGGATGAGCTCTTCGGTGTCACTTTCGAGATTGGAGCTTACGTAGGCGAGGTGCGGGTTATCGGAGGTATAGTCGAATCCCAGTAGTCCGAAGCTGTCCTGCCAGCCGGTGCGCACGACTTCTTCAAAAGGCGCGTCTTCATCTTTACGATAAAGCAGCACGTATTCAACCCCGTTTTCCTGACGGGTGAGCGCCCGCAGCCGGCCGTCTTTGTCGAACTGATAGCCCATCACCGGCGACATCGGGTTGTCGTTGGTGTACAGCTTTTCGAGGGCGCCGGTGTTGACATTGATCTTGTAGGGCTCGAACAGCTGCGGGTTTTCCTTGTTCATCTGTATGATGATGTGTTCCGGATCTTCCTTGAGCTGATTGAGCAGCATTACCTTCACCCCGTCGAAAGGGGTGAGCGCCTGAAAGCCGGTGCCGTCCACATTGATGCCGTAGAGCTGATGGTTTTCGTCCCCGCTTTTGTCCTGCACGTAGAGGAGGCGGTCGTCGGTGACCCACAGGTAGCCGTCAATCAGCTCGTCGCCTTCATCGAGCACTTTCCGGACTTCACCGGTTTCGAAGTGCCGGACGAAGATTGGGCGGCGACCGTGTTCGTCGCGCTCGCGGTAGGCGATCCAGGTGCCGCCGGGGGAGAGTTTAAAGGCCGAGAGGGCGGGCTTTCGGAAGTAGTCTTCTACAGAGTAGCGGTAGGTGCCGGTGTCGAGGGCGGCGAGGGACTGAAGTTCTTCTTGTGAGGAGGGCAGTTCCGGGTTACCGGGCAGCGTTGGGTTTTCTGTTTCCATGAGAATAGTATGGTATGGTACTAAAGGTCAGGTTGGGATGCCGGATCGGAGCGCCTGTTTGCTGTGCCCGCCGGCGTGATGGGTCCAAAATAAGGCACACCCGCAAGCTTTGAAATAAAATTGGTTTTGATTTCATTTCCCCTTATTTTTGCAATCTGTATAAAAACAGGAAGCTTTGCAGCGCACAGGTATATCAGATTCGTTGTGCTGCTGCAAAGCTTCCTTTTTAACCAAGTATATCTCCATCCCAAAAAAGAAATCCCATGTCACGCAGAGACGATATTACAGGGTCTAAAGCCATGAACGGCTACCGTTCATCGAAGGCGAACAATAAGACCAAGCGTCTTTTCCATCTTAACCTTCAGAAAAGAAAGTTCTACATTCCGGAAGAAGACCGCTGGGTAACGCTGAAGGTTAGCTCCAAAACCCTTCGCACCATCAACAAGAATGGAATTTACGCCGTGCTGAAGAAGAACGGATTACTTAACAAAATCTAATTCGATAAAGGAGCTGCATTATGGCAAAAGCAAAAGGCAACCGTATTCAGGTTATTCTGGAATGCACCGAAAAGCCCGGTACTTCCCGCTATGTTACCACTAAAAACCGCAGAACGACCACCGGTCGTATGGAACTGAAGAAGTACAATCCTGTTCTGCGCAAGCACACTGTGCACAAAGAAATCAAATAAGTAATTCATTTTTAACCCGAAAGGTTATTTACAATGGCTAAGAAGCAATCATTCGGTGAAAAAGTGCTTGCCGCTAAAATGGCACAGCGCAAAATGGCGAAAGTCATCATCGCACATAAATCCCAACAGGGCTCCGCGAAATTTAAGGAAGCAATCGTTGATGCAGATAAAATCAATGATTTCATTTCTGCCAACCGCGCCTGATCTCTACCTGTTTTTTTGCAGTTACTGCCGCCCCCGCATTTTTTGTGACGTGTTGTAGTTGTAGTTGTAGTGAGTAAAAAGGTTGTATTCCTTCCGGAGTGCAACCTTTTTTATTTTTACTGCACACGGTTTGGCAATTTGCTGAAACCTGCCGGATGAAAAGATCCGGAGCACGCCCGGGTTGGTCGCCGAACGTATAGAGCGGTAAAGCCCGAATAAAAAAAGCAAGGGCTTTATCTTAGGTTTGGGGGCTCGGGAGCTGACACCCCAACTCCTGATGTTCACGGAGTTTTCCCAAAAAAAACACAAGACAGAAATGGCGGGATTGCCGGTCTCAGGCTTACCCTGAGGTAGCACTTCCCTGTCGAAAATATTGCAGCGGTCGCTGCTGAATTGCAGGCCGTTGTTTGCTGTTACGCCTGCTGTTTTAAGCGGGTGGTCTTCACCTGATATCTTGCCGGAAATCACTAAAAATTATGTCTGATAACACTATTGCACCTGCCAAAACTGAAACCCTGAAAAACCTGCTGCGCACGCGCGTGCTGGTGCTCGACGGCGCGATGGGAACCATGATTCAGAAGCACAATCTCGAGGAAGAAGATTTTCGCGGGACCCGTTTTCAGGACTGGCCGGTGAACCTGAAAGGCAATAACGACCTGTTGAGCATTACCCGGCCGGATATCATCAGGGGGATTCATGAGGCTTTTCTGGAAGCCGGTGCGGATATCATTGAGACCAATACTTTTAGCTCGAACCGCATTTCGCTGGCGGATTATCAACAGGAGGCCTTCACGCATGAGCTGAACGTGGCCTCAGCCCGTCTTGCCCGTGAAGCTGCCGATGCCTTTACCGCGCAAAATCCCGATAAGCCGCGTTTTGTGGCCGGTGCGATGGGGCCGACCAACCGCACGCTCTCGATGTCACCGGATGTAAACGACCCCGGCTACCGCGCCGTGACCTTTGAGGAACTCAGCGCGGCCTATTATGAGCAAATCGAGGGTTTGGTGGAAGGCGGCGCTGACATCCTGCTGGTTGAGACCATTTTCGATACGCTCAACGCCAAAGCTGCGCTCTACGCCATTCAGCAACACGCGCAGCATACCGGCATGCAGCTGCCGGTGATGATTTCCGGGACCATTGTTGATCAAAGCGGACGCACGCTTTCCGGGCAGACGACCCGCGCGTTCTGGACGTCTCTTATGCACACGCCCAACCTGATTTCCATCGGCCTGAACTGCGCGCTTGGCTCCAAACAAATGCGTCCGTTTATTCAGGAGCTTTCCAGGGTTTCGCATGTGTGCACGAGCCTGTACCCGAATGCGGGGCTGCCCAACGAGTTCGGGGAGTATGATGAATCTGCCGAGTACTTCGGGAATGCGATTCGCGACTATTTAAATGATGGTTTTCTGAACTTGGTCGGCGGCTGTTGCGGTACGACGCCCGAGCACATTGCTGCTGTGGCGCGACAGGCGGCACAGGCGAAACCCCGCGAACTGCCGCGTCCGACACGCCTGCTTTCGCTTTCGGGACTCGAGCCGCTTGTCATCACGCCTGAGACCAATTTTGTGAACATAGGCGAGCGCACCAACGTGACCGGCTCACCCCGTTTTGCGCGTCTCATCAAAGAGGACAATCTCGACGAAGCCCTATCCGTGGCGCGTCAGCAAGTGGAGAACGGTGCGCAGATTATTGACATCAATATGGATGAGGGCATGCTCGATTCCGAGGCCCTCATGCGGCGCTTCCTGAACCTGCTCGCCGCCGAGCCGGATATTTCCCGCGTGCCGGTGATGATTGATTCCTCGAAGTGGAGCGTGCTGAAGGCCGGACTCGAAAGCACGCAGGGCAAGTGCGTGGTCAACTCCATCAGCCTGAAAGAAGGCGAGGAAGCCTTCAAAGCACAGGCCCGCGAAATCATGAAATACGGTGCGGCGGTGGTTGTGATGGCCTTCGATGAGCAGGGTCAGGCCGATGTGTACGAGCGCAAAATTGAAGTCTGCGCCCGCGCCTACCGCATTTTGGTGGATGAAGTCGGCTTTCCGCCGCAGGATATCATTTTCGACCCCAACGTGCTGACCGTTGCTACCGGCATTGAAGAGCACAACTCCTATGCCCTCGATTTTATCCGGGCGACAAAGTGGATCAAAGAAAACCTGCCGCATGCGAAAGTGAGCGGCGGCATCAGCAACATTTCGTTTTCCTTCCGCGGCAACAATCCCGTGCGCGAAGCCATGCACTCGGCTTTCCTGTTTCACGCAATCCGTGCGGGTCTCGATATGGGCATCGTGAACGCGGGCATGCTCGAAGTGTACGACGACATCCCGCAGGACCTGCTCACGCATGTGGAGGACGTGCTCCTGAACCGTCATCCGGACGCGACCGAGCGGCTCGTGACTTTCGCCGAGAATTTTGTGTCCAACGGCAAACAGAAGGAGGTCAAAACCCTGGAATGGCGCGAGAAAAGCGTGGAAGAGCGCCTGCAGTACGCCCTGCTCAAAGGCATCGTGGATTTTGTGGAAGACGACACCGAGGAAGCACGCCTTAAATACCCGGAGCCGCTTCAGGTGATTGAAGGTCCGCTGATGGACGGCATGAACGTGGTCGGCGATCTTTTTGGCGAAGGCAAGATGTTTCTCCCGCAGGTCGTGAAAAGCGCCCGCGTGATGAAGAAATCGGTAGCCGTACTTATTCCGTACATCGAAGAGGCGCAGCGTCAGGCGCAGACTTCAACGGCCAAAGCCAAGGTGCTGCTTGCAACGGTGAAAGGTGATGTGCACGACATCGGCAAAAACATCGTGGGCGTCGTGCTTGCCTGCAATAACTTTGAAGTGATTGATCTCGGGGTGATGGTGCCTGCCGAAAAAATTCTGGAAGAAGCACAGCGGCAACAAGTGGACGTGATCGGCCTGAGCGGACTCATCACGCCTTCGCTCGATGAAATGGTGCACGTGGCCAAAGAGATGGAGCGCCTCGGTATGAAGATTCCGCTGCTGATCGGTGGCGCGACGACTTCCCGCATTCACACCGCTGTGAAAATTGCCCCGCACTACTCCGGCCCGGTCATTCACGTGCTTGACGCCTCCCGAAGCGTACCGGTCGTGGGCAAACTTACCACCGAAAGCATGCGTGAGGGCTTCGCGTCGGAAGTCCGCAGCGAGTACGAAACCCTGGCCGAGGGGCACCGCAACAAGGGCGAGCGCGAAAGCTACCGCAGCTTTGCCGCAGCCGTCGCCAACCGGACCCCCATTAACTGGAAAGCTGAAGATCTGGCCAAACCCAACAAAACCGGGATTCAGGTTTTCGAAGATGTGGACCTTGCCGAACTGCGCCCCTACATTGACTGGACGCCCTTTTTCATCACCTGGCAGCTCGCGGGCAAATACCCCGCAATTCTCGAGGATGAAATTGTAGGCGAACAGGCACGGCTGCTGTTTCAGGACGCCAATGCGCTGCTTGATGAAATCATCCGCGACAAAAGCCTGACCGCGAAAGCGGTAATGGGCATTTTCCCGGCCAACGCGGTGGGCGAGGATGTCGAGATTTACAGCGACGAGAACCGCACTGAAGTCCGGGCCGTATTCCGCATGCTCCGGCAGCAAACCCAGAAGCGCGCGGGTCAGCCCAACCGCTCCCTCGCGGATTTCATCGCACCCAAAGAAACCGGGCTGCCCGACTACTTCGGCGCCTTCGCGGTCACTACCGGCATCGGCATCGAAACCCTGCTCGAACAATGCGCCCGCGAGAACGACGATTACAAATCCATCATGATTAAAGCCGTAGCCGACCGGCTCGCCGAGGCCCTTGCCGAGTACCTGCACGAGCGTGTCCGCCGTGAAATCTGGGGATACGCCCCGGAGGAAAACCTCACCAACGACGAGCTCATCCGCGAGCACTACCGCGGCATACGTCCGGCGCCGGGCTACCCCGCCTGCCCTGATCATACCGAAAAACAGACCCTCTTCGACCTGCTGCTCGTGCCCGAAACCACGGGCATCAGCCTCACCGAATCCTTCGCGATGTACCCCGCGGCCTCAGTCAGCGGCTTCTACCTCGCCCACCCCGAATCGGCCTACTTCCGCGTAGGACGCATACAACGCGATCAGATCGAAGACTACGCCGCCCGCAAAGGCACCTCCCCCGAAAGCTGCGAACGCTGGCTCGCCCCGAATTTGGGCTACGAACCGTAGGCAGGCCAAACCATTAGCGAAAGAGCAGGCGGGAAAAGCCTGCCCCCGGCATTTCAGGCATTTCCCGCATCCGGGCGTATCGTAGGGGCGTACCCTTGTGGTCGCCGCCTCGGAGGTCGGAATACGCACACACCCAAATTCCAACCCGAATGCCTGAAGCGCCCATCCCGGCATTAATGCGCATTTCCGACCAGGTTTATAGTCTGGTTATTAAGGCATCCAGGCCGAATCGCGCATTTTGGTGTATCCCGCATCCGGTGGTATCGTAGGGGCGCACCCTTGTGGTCGCCCATCGGAAGTTGGAATAAGCACACAACCAAATTCCGACCCGAATGCATTAATCCCATCCCCGAATGAACGCGCATTTCCAAACCGAGCGAGATAAAGCTTTGCGCCCTATAGGGTTTTTGGTGTTGTCCGTAAAAATAAGATTATCGTTAAAATATTTTTGCAATATCGAAAAAGCGCTTTAGTAATCTAAAAAAGCGCTTTCATGTAGTCTATGTCTTTGTTTTTGTGGAAGGTGAAGTTAAAGCCACTTGCAGCGGGGCTTATTTTTAATCAAATTAAAAGACCGTGGTAATTACGAAATTTTATTTCAGATTACCCAAAAAAGGACCATTTGAGAGATGATTCGGCAAACTCTGAGCGCAATATGGTCTATATGTCAGCGACACTTTGTAACACTCTTCCACCAATTACGAGCGATGAAATCAACACCTAAAAGCCATGCACCCGGACGCACACCGGACAAACAAGGTCTGTATGATCCGGTGCATGAACACGATGCCTGCGGGATCGGATTTGTAGCCAATATCAGCGGGGAGGCCTCGCACGCCATTGTAAATCAGGCGATCCGGGTTTTGCACAACCTGAACCACCGCGGGGCAACCGGCGCGGAAGGCAACACCGGTGATGGCGCCGGGATTCTGATGCAGATCCCCCATGATTTCATGAAGCGCTCCTGCGAAGGGCTCGGCTTTCGGCTCCCTGAGCCCGGCAATTATGGCGTAGGAATGATTTTTATGCCGGGCGACCGCCGCGACCGTCTGCCGTGCGAGCGCATCATCGAGAAGGTTGTGCGGGAGGAAGGTCTGGAGGTGCTCGGCTGGCGCAAGGTGCGTACCGACAACGCGACCCTGGGCGATACGGCTCTGGCGTCGGAGCCTTCGGTCCGGCAGATTTTCATCGGCAGAGGCAGCGAGCTTGCCACAGAGCTGGATTTTGAGCGGAAGCTGTTTGTCATCCGCCGCCGTGCAGCACTTGCCGTTGCCGCAAGCAGGCAGCAAATCCGCGACAAAGATTTTTTCTACATTAACAGCCTCTCCTGCCGTACCATCGTGTACAAAGGGATGCTTACGCCGCATCAGCTCGACAATTATTATCCCGAGCTGCGCGACCCCAACATGCAGACGAGCATCGCACTGGTGCACTCGCGTTTCAGCACCAACACTTTCCCGAGCTGGAAGCTTGCGCACCCGTACCGCTACATCATCCACAACGGGGAAATCAACACCGTGCGCGGCAACCAAAACTGGATGCACGCCCGCGAGGCTGCGTTTCAGTCGCCGCTGTTTGGCTCTGACCTAAAGAAGGTGCTACCCATTGTGCAGGATGACGGCAGCGACTCCGCCAAGTTCGATCAGTGCCTCGAATTCCTGACCCTGAGCGGGCGCTCGCTTCCCCATGCCATGATGATGATGATTCCCGAGCCCTGGGAAAAGCACGAAACCATGGATGAAGCCCGCCGCGCCTTCTACGAGTATCACAGCTGTATGATGGAGCCCTGGGACGGTCCGGCTTCGGTTGCCTTCACCGACGGGCACATGGTTGGCGCGACCCTCGACCGGAACGGGCTGCGGCCATCGCGCTACTACATCACGCGCAGCAATATGATTGTGCTGGCCTCAGAAGCCGGCGTGCTCGACATCCCCGCGGATGAAGTGCTGACCAAAGGCAGGCTTCAGCCGGGGAAAATGCTGCTCATCGACACCCGTCAGCAGCGGATCATCAGCGATGAGGAAATCAAGAATCAGGTCGTAACACAGCAGCCTTACGGGCAGTGGCTGCGGGACAATCTGGTCGTATTTGAAGACGTCACCCAAAAAGTGACCTATCAGGAGCCGCGCCTCGACCATGAAAAAGTGGTGCATCGTCAGAAAGTGTTCGGCTACACCTACGAGGACCTGCGCATCAACATTGGTCCGATGGCTGAAAACATGCTGCAACCGATTGGCGCGATGGGCAACGACGCCCCGCTTGCGGTGCTATCGAATCAGCCGCAGCTGCTCTACAACTATTTCAAGCAGCTTTTTGCGCAGGTTACTAATCCGCCGATTGATCCCATCCGGGAGGAGCTGATTACCTCCACGGAAACCTATCTCGGTGCGAAGGGCAACATCCTCGATGAGTCACCGGAGCGCTGCCGTCAGATCAAGCTCACTTCGCCCATCCTCACAACCGAGGAAATGGCCGAGCTGCGCAAAACCGACCTGCCCGGCTTCCGGATAGAGGAGCTTCCGATTTTGTTTGAAGCCGGAACCGGCGGTGCCGGGCTGGAAAAAGCCCTCAGCAAGCTCTTCAATGCCGCGGCTGAAGCCATCGGCTCCGGGGCGAACATCCTCATTCTTACCGATCGCGGCTTTACCCAAAAGCTGGCTCCTATCCCGGCCCTTCTGGCGGTCTCGGGCCTGCATCACCATTTAATCCGCAGCGGCAAGCGCACCGATGTGAGCATCGTCCTTGAATCCGGTGAGCCGCGCGAAACGCATCATTTTTGCACCCTGCTCGGGTACGGTCTCGATGCCGTGAATCCGTACATGGCCTACGAGAGCCTGTGCGATCTGCTGCAGCAGGGACTGCTCACGGGCATCGACTACAAGCGCGCGGTGAAAGGCTACAATAAAGCGGTCGTGAAAGGCATCGTGAAGGTGATGGCGAAGATGGGGATTTCCACCATTAAGTCGTATCGGGGCGCACAGATATTTGAAGCGCTGGGGATCAGCACGGAAGTCATTGACAGCTACTTCACCTGGACCGACAGCCGCATCGGCGGCATCACGCTCGATACCATTGCACGGGAAGCCGAACTGCGGCACGAGAAAGCATACCCGAAAATTCAGCAGAACGGCACCGTGCTCGATGAGGGCGGACAGTACAAGTGGCGGCGCAACGGCGAGTACCACATGTACAATCCGAAAACGGTACACACGCTGCAGCTTGCGACGCGCACCGGCGATTACGGCCTCTACAAAGAATACGCCCGTCTGCTTGATGAACAGCACGACCCGCCGCCGGCCCTGCGACATATGCTGGAACTCGATTACGGTCCGCGAACAGTGCCGATCGAGGAAGTCGAATCGGTCGAGTCCATCTGCCGGAGGTTCAAAACCGGAGCCATGTCGTACGGCTCCATCAGTCTGGAAGCGCACGAAGCGCTGGCGATTGCGATGAATCGCATCGGCGGACGCAGCAACACGGGCGAGGGCGGCGAGGATGCGAACCGCTATACCGAAGATGCCAACGGGGATTCGCGCAACAGCGCCATCAAGCAGGTCGCCTCGGGACGCTTCGGCGTAACGAGCGAGTACCTGACGCAGGCCAAAGAAATTCAGATCAAGATGGCGCAGGGTGCCAAGCCTGGCGAGGGCGGCGAGCTGCCGGGACGGAAAGTCTATCCCTGGATTGCCGATGTGCGGCTCTCCACGCCGGGCGTAGGACTCATTTCTCCGCCCCCGCATCACGATATTTACTCGATTGAGGACCTTGCACAGCTCATTCACGACCTCAAAAATGCGAATGATCAGGCCGACATCAACGTCAAGCTGGTTTCGCTGGCGGGGGTCGGGACGATCGCAGCGGGCGTGGCCAAAGCCAAGGCCGATGTGATTCTGATCAGCGGACACGACGGCGGTACCGGGGCTTCCCCGCAAACGAGCATCAAGCACGCGGGACTGCCGTGGGAGCTGGGACTGGCGGAGGTGCATCAAACCCTTCTTCTCAACAACCTCCGCAGCCGCGTGAAGCTGGAAACCGACGGACAAATCAAAACCGGACGCGACATCGTGGTCGCCGCCCTGCTCGGGGCCGAAGAGTTCGGTTTTGGTACGAGCGCGCTAATCACGCTGGGTTGTATCATGATGCGGGTGTGTCACCTGAACACCTGCCCGGTCGGGGTCGCAACACAGGACCCGCACCTTCGGCACAAGTTCACCGGCGACCCTGAATATGTGGTCAACTTCATGAAATTCGTAGCACAGGATGTGCGCGAGCACATGGCGGCCCTCGGTTTCCGCACCATTGATGAAATGATTGGCCGCACCGACAAGCTGCGTCAGAAAAAGACCAGTCACTGGAAAGCCAAACTTGTGGATTTGAGTCCGGTGCTGCACAGCCCCAAAGTGCCTCCGCTCACGGGCGTCCGCAAACTCACGCAGCAGCACCACGGCCTTGAAAACAGCATGGATGTGCAGATGCTCCTCGACCTGTGTGAACCGGCCCTGAGCGAGAAAATACCGGTGAAAGCCCGGCTGCCGATCCGCAACACCAACCGCGTGACCGGCACCATCCTCGGCAGCGAGATTACGCGGATGTACGGGCAGGAAGGTCTGCCGGAGGACACCATCCATCTGAGTTTCCGCGGTTCTGCGGGGCAGAGTTTCGGCGCGTTTGGCGTGCCGGGCGTCACGCTCGAGCTCGAAGGCGACGCCAACGATTATTTTGGGAAGGGCCTTTCCGGCGGCAAGCTCATTCTTTATCCCGATCGCGAGGCGCGTTTTCGTCCGGAGGATAACATCATCGTCGGCAACGTGGCCCTGTACGGGGCAACGCGGGGCGAGGCCTACATCCGGGGTCGTGCCGGTGAGCGTTTCTGCGTGCGGAACAGCGGGGCCTCCGCGGTGGTGGAAGGCACCGGCGATCACGGCTGTGAGTACATGACCGGCGGTCGCGCCGTGATTCTGGGACCGACCGGTCGCAACTTTGCCGCGGGGATGTCCGGCGGCATCGCTTACGTACTCGATCCCGACGGCAGCTTTCCGAGTCGTTGCAACAAGGAAATGGTGTATCTGGAGAAGGTCGATGCCGAATCCGATGCGCTCGAACTGAAGCGCCTCATCCGGCGGCACGCCGACTACACCGACAGCGTGCTCGCCTGGAAAATCCTGGCGAAGTGGGACGAAGTGCTGCCGCAGTTTGTGAAGGTCTATCCCAAGGATTTCAAGCGGATGACCGAGGCCATCCGGCTGGCAATCAAAGGCGGCATGGACGTGAAGAAAGCCGAGATGCACGCCTTTCAGGCCAATCAAATGGATGAGGCCCGCGCGGCTGGAAACTAAAAAGCGGGACCTGTCACCCAGCCCGGATGCGGCCCGGAAGCCCATCCATCGATAAAAAAACCAAAGATTACCGAAATTTAGGACAAGCAACACATGGGAAAGCCAACCGGATTTATGGAAATTGCGCGCAAAGACGCGCTCTCGAAAGACCCCTCCGAGCGGGTGCAGGACTGGCGCGAGTTCGGTGTTCGTCTGCCCGACAGCGAACTGCAGCAGCAGGGGGCGCGCTGCATGGACTGCGGCATCCCGTTTTGCCAGACCGGCAGCACTACACCGAACGGCAAAGCGCTGGGCTGCCCCGTGTACAACCTCATCCCGGAGTGGAACGACCTCGTGTATCGCGGCAAGTGGCGGGAGGCCCTCAACCGCCTGCACAAAACCAATAATTTTCCGGAATTTACGGGTCGCGTTTGTCCTGCGCCCTGCGAGGGCAGCTGCGTGCTCGGGCTGATTGACAAGCCCGTAGCTATCAAAAGCATCGAGCAGGCCATCATCGACAAAGGCTTCGAGGAAGGCTGGGTCGTGCCGCAGCCGCCGGAAAGCCGCACCGGGAAGAAAATCGCGGTCGTTGGCTCGGGTCCTGCCGGACTCGCCGCTGCCGCGCAGCTCAACAAAGCGGGTCATCTCGTGACCGTGTTCGAACGCGCCGACCGCATAGGCGGGCTGCTGATGTACGGCATCCCCAACATGAAGCTGGAGAAGGGCGTGGTTGAGCGCCGTGTGAAGCTGCTCGAAGCCGAAGGCATCACTTTCGTAACCAACACCGAGGTTGGGAAGGATATCAGCGCGGAGGAAATCCGCGGGAAGTTCGACGCCGTGATTCTGGCCGGAGGCGCCGCCAAGCCGCGCGACCTCCCGATTGAAGGGCGTGATTCGGACGGCATTCATTTCGCGATGGATTACCTGCATGCCGACACGAAGAGCTTGTTAGACAGCGGTCATGCCGACGGCAATTACATCACCGCCAAAGACAAGCACGTGATCGTGATCGGCGGGGGTGATACCGGCACCGACTGTGTGGGTACCGCCATACGGCACGGCTGCGCGACCGTCACACAGTTTGAAATCACGACGCGTCCGCCCGAAATGCGGGCTGACAGCAACCCCTGGCCCGAATGGCCGGGCGTGTACAAGCTCGACTACGGTCAGGAGGAAGCCCGCGCCAAATTCGGCGACGATCCGCGGCAGTATGAGGTCATGACCAAACAGTTTAAAGCCGACAAAAAAGGGCGGGTCAAAGAGCTGCACACCGTGCAAATCCGCTGGGTGATCGGCGATGACGGCCGCATGAAGCCCGAAGAGGTCGAAGGCAGCGCACGTAGCTGGAAAGCCGACCTCGTGCTCCTCGCGATGGGCTTCACCGGCCCCGAAAACCCGCTCCCGGAAGCCTTCGGCGTCGAGCAGGACACCCGCAGCAACGTACGCGCCCGCTACGGCGACTTTGCGACCAACATCGAAGGCGTATTTGCAGCCGGCGACATGCGCCGCGGCCAAAGCCTCGTCGTCTGGGCCATCAACGAAGGCCGCGCAGTTGCAGAAGCCGTCAACAAATGGGTCATGCGGTAACGCGATGAGTTCCGGTTACACGGTTTGCCAGGTCAAACCGTATGGCCGCATTGTAGGGACGCACCCTTGTGGTCGCTCCACGAAACCCGAGACCACCACGGAAACCGGATTTGAAAGAAGCAGGGCACAAACGACGCCTGCTGTTGACCCCAAAATGCGCAATCGTAGGGGCGCACCCTCGTGGTCGCCCCACGAAGTCCGGAACAACAACGGAATCCCGGATCGTCGGCCAAAAGGTAGATATACAGCAAACCAGCGCGTCCTGTAGGGACGCCATGTGGGTAGAAACGAACCGCCCCCCGAAATAACCGGAATGCCGCAGGCATGATGCGACCGTCGGAGCCCCCCGCATCGCGTTTATCCCAAACACCTGAAAACACATGGCGTACCTACGGCACGCTGATGTTTTTTCGCGGCGACCGGTTTTCTACCCACAGAATGCCCCCTACAGGGCAGGATTAGTTTGTTAGTGGCATTGGGATCTCTCAGAAGCCCCCGGCGTCGAGCAGGACACCCGCAGACAAAGCCTCGTCGTCTGGGTCATCCACGAAGGCTGGGCAGTCGCAGAAGCCGTGGACAAGTGGGTCATGCGGTGATTTTGTTAAGTATGATTGCGGGAAAGTGGTTAGTTATATTTCAAAAAATAAATCACTAAAATCAACTTACATTATGAATACTTACCTTTTTGCATGGAATCCCACAAAATGGTCGTGGACTGACCTGGCCCAGAATATTGAGAGTCTTAACCAGACCGGACGCGTTATTCAAAAATGGAGCTGCGTCAGTCATAAACAGGTTCGACTTGGTGACCGTGCATTTCTCGTTCGGCTTGGTACGGAGCCAAAAGGGATCATGGGTTCAGGCACCATAATCTCGGAGGCTTTTTTATCAGAGCACTGGAGCGGCGAAGATAAACTTGTGCACAGGGTTTTTATAGAGTTTGATACCCTACTCAATCCCATGAAGGAACCAATTTTAAGCCTGGAAGCTCTTGATATTGGAAAACTTTCAAGGCAGGTTTGGACCCCGCAAGCATCCGGTATTTCCATTAAACCAGACGTTACGAATGAACTTGAGGCTATTTGGTTTAATTTTTTAAATGATCGTGAACCTGAAGAAACCATAGCCGACGATGCTGCATCGGACAGCTATTTTGAAGGTGCAACAAGGGCAGTTATAAGTACAAACCGTGAACGTAACCCACACGCAAGAGCTGCATGCTTAAGGCACTATGGATATAAATGTATCGTGTGTGAATTTGATTTCGAAAAAGTTTATGGCGAAGCTGGCCGTGAATTTATTCATGTTCATCATTTGAGCGAGGTGGCAAATAAAAAGGGTGTTTATAAAATCGACCCTATCGAAGACCTTCGCCCGGTTTGCCCTAACTGCCATTCCATCATTCACCGAAGAAAACCCGCATATTCCATTGCAGAAATGAAAGACATGATACAGGGCAATAGTTTTAAGTGAAAACGGGAGATTTCAGTTTGGGAAAAACTGCCCCTACAGGGCAGGATTTGTCAATTGAATGGAATGGGAAAGCGTAAAGAGCCAAATCGTATGGGCCCATCGTAGGGGCGAACCCTTGTGGTCGCCCCATATCGTCGCCCCACGAAACCCCAAACCACCCCAGAACCCGAACCCCACCAATAATCACAAAACCCGGCGGGCCACGGTGAAGCGTTGTTGCCAGTAGGCTTGATTGAGCTCATCGATAATGACCCCCTGCGAAGTCGAAGCGTGCATGAAGCGCCCGCCGCTGAGCACAATGCCTACGTGCCGGGTGTTGCGTCCCGTCTGAAAAAAAACGAGATCGCCCACCCGCAGCTGTTGCGGGCGAATACGTGTGCCGTGCCGCATTTGCTGATCGGTCGTGCGCGGGATCTCAACTCCGAATCCGTTACGGAAAACCAGCATCACAAACGCGGAGCAGTCCACGCCTTGCTGCGTAATTCCGCCCAGCCGGTACGGCGTACCCCGCCATTGCTGATATTGCTGCATCAGGCGCTGTTCAACCTGACGACTGTCAGACCGGCTGCCCGAAGAACTCCCGCATCCACCCAAAAAAAGAGACAGGCCGAACAGCGACAGCAGCAGCAAAGGCAGGGAGTTGCTTTTCATGGCGGATTCAGATTTATATCACACAGCGCGGGATTTGAGCCCGGTTTTCAGGTGGTCGAGCACATCAATTACGGCGCTTGGATTGGCCATTACGTAGAAGTGCAGGCCCTGAACGCCGTGATTAAGCAGCTCCTGACATTGCTGCACGCCCCATTCAATGCCGATATCCCGGGCGCGATCGGGCTTGAGGGAGATCTCATGCGAAAGCGGCTCCGGGATGTTCAGGTGAAACGAGCGCGGCAACGTCGTGAGCTGACGGTAGCTCGTGATCAGCTTCAGACCCGGAATAATCGGCACGGTGATACCCGCTTCGCGGCATTTTGCTTCAAAGTCGAAGAATTTCTGATTATCGAAAAACATCTGCGTCACGATGTAATCCGCGCCGGCTTCGACTTTCTCTTTCAGGCGCAGGATATCCCAGTTCAGGTTGGGGGCTTCGAAGTGTTTTTCAGGATAGCCCCCTACGCCTACGCAGAAATTGGTTTTGTCGGCTTCCATGAGTTGCTCGAGGTAAAGACCTCGGTTCATACGCTTCACCTGCCGCACGAGATCTACGGCGTATTCATTGATGGTGCGGTCGGCATTGTAGGGTTTCGGCGCCCCGTGATCGTCCCCGCGGATGGCCAGCACATTCTGAATCCCGAGGAAGTTCAGCTCGATCAGCGCATCTTCGGTTTCCTCCCGCGTGAAGCCCTTGCACAGGATGTGCGGCACCGGCTCCACATTGTAGCGGTGCTTGATGGCCGCACAAAGCCCGATCGTGCCCGGACGCTTCCGCCGGATGTGCCTGCGGATGTTACCGTTATCGAGTTCTTCGTAGTAGGCTTCGGCTGCGTGCGCGGTCACATCAATAAACGGCGGCCGGTAGGGCATTACCTGATCAAGCGCTTCAAAAATACTGTTGATGGATTTGCCCCGCTTGGGCGGAATAATTTCAAAGGAAATGAGCGGCTCGGAGCTCTGTGCATAAAAATCGGTAACTTTCATCTGCGAAGCTTTGGAAGGTGTTAAATGAAAAAATCTGCATAGCTTAGGCTCCCTAAGGAGCAAGACCTAAAGGTAAGGATTGCTAACGGCAATAAAAGCAAACTTTGAAACAGGGTGAAATCGTGCGATGAGATCCTGTGGAGTATTTTATCAAAGACGAAATTAAAATATATTAGGATTTTGAGTTAGTTTAATGTCAGTTTGTTTATAAATCGAACTAAAATTGAAATTTAATGGGATTTCGTGAAGTCGGAGACGCTATCAGAAGGCAGCGTGTATTGCTGGGCGTTACGCAGCCAGACCTTGCGGAAATTGCAGGGGTGAGTGTGAACACGCTCTGCAATATCGAACGTGGTCAGGCCAACCCCACCTTAAAGGTGCTCCTTCAGCTTGCGGAAGTACTGGGGCTTGAACTCAAACTCATGATTAAAAGCCCGGGTGAGGTGACAAAATGAGCAAAATACAGTCGGCTGTTGTGTACTGGAATGGAGAAGCTGCAGGGCTTTTGACCCGCCATCATCGCAGGCATTATGTTTTCGAGTATTTTGAAGAATGGTTCACAAACCCCGAAAAACCTGCCGTGAGCCTGACCCTGCCCAAGACAAAGCGAAGGTGGGAGGCGGATCATCTTTTCCCGTTTTTCTTCAATATGCTCTCTGAGGGATTTAACAAACGCGTGCAGTGCCGTTTTTTCAGGATTGACGAGAACGATTTCTTCACGCACCTTGTCAAAACCGCGGGCTATGATACCGCAGGTGCAGTGACCATAAGACCGGCAGATGAATCGGAGCAATTATATGCCGATGACTGATATCCGATCCTGCCCCTGTACGCTTAAGCCCGGCTTTGATACTTTTAGCCCTAAAGCGCTGAAAAAAATGTTTGGCGGTGTGAAAGTCAGTCATATGCTTCCGGACAACTTTCCATCAAGAGCGGCGCTCGTGCAGCAAAGTCAAAAGTTCACCCTTAGAAAAATTTCTCTTTCCGGCGTGCAGCCTAAGTTTTCGGTTGATCGCCTGGGGCAGGAGATTGTTCTGACTTCTGGTTCAGCGTCCGGAAAGTTTATGCTTAAACCCGCTCCCTTTGATTTGTCTCATGCTTCTGATGTTCCTGCCAATGAACATCTCACCATGCAAATTGCCGGACAGGTTTATGGAATCAATACCGCTGAGAATGCCCTGGTTTTTTTTCGAAATGGTGAGGCAGCATATCTAACCAAAAGGTTTGATTATGGGAAGGACGATCAGAAATATCCAGTTGAAGATTTTGCAAGCCTTGCCGGCAAGACTTCCGAAACTGCGGGGCAAGACTTCAAATATAGCGGGAGCTATGAAGATGCCGCAGATCTGATTTATCAATTTGTACCTGCGGCTAAAATAGAAATTGAAAAGTTTTTCAAACTTATCGTGTTCAATTTCCTTGCTTCCAATGGAGATGCACATCTCAAAAACTTTTCCATTATCGGAAATTTATCAGGTCATTATCAGCTTGCACCGGCATACGACCTTACCAACACCAGTATTCACGTATCAAACCCTGAACTGGCACTTTTTGACGGATTGTTCAAGGATAACTTTGAAACGGAAAGCTTTGAAGCCAACGGCTTTCGCGCGTATGACGATTTCTTAACTTTTGGGCTGAGGATCGGTATTCAGGAAAAGCGGGTAAAAAGAATGCTTGACTTTTACAGGCTTGACCGACCCGCTGTTTATCAGCTGATCGAAAACAGTTTCTTGGATAATGAGCTGAAATTACAGTATGCAGCGCACTGGAAGAAGCGGCTGAAGGCGCTCAACTATTCGTATATGAAGCACATTTGACAGATTTGTCTCAACAAGCGTGGTCGGAATCGTGTTATAGACAACCGGGTAATCGACTGAGGACACGGGCTTGCGGTTTCGCGGCAGAATACAGAAGTGTGGGTCTGTTGTTGAAGAAATTATCCGCCCGCCCACAAAAAAAAGCAAGGGACCTATCTTTGATTTGGGGGCTCTAATCTGTCACGAAAGACCGTGATGTTCACGGAGTTTCCCCCAAAAAAACAAATGCTGAACCATTTCGCAGGCGGGGTGCAGGTTTGGGATGGGCTTTTCAGGATTTTGTTGCTGTGGAGTATCTGTTGTATGTCAGTCCAGAAAAAGTTCCCTGAGTTCGGGGGTGGGGATCATGCAGGCGTCTTGTTGGCCGAACCATTTGTAGCGGTTTCGGGCGATGAGGCGGTACACGGCGTCGCGAAGGAAGCGGGGGATGATGATGAAGCCGTAGAACAAGGGCCAGGCACCGCTGAGGCCGCGGGCGATGCGGAGGGCGGCGGCGGAGTGTGTGTACCAGCGGTCACCTTCTTTGAGGATGATGGTGTCGAAGCTTTCGGTGGGTTTGCCGTGCGTTTTCAGGAAGGCCTGACCGGCTTCCGACTGCAGGGGCGCGAAGCGGAAGGTTCGTTTGGGGTCGCGTTTGATGATGAAGGTGACCGATCCGTTGCACAGGTTGCAGACGCCGTCGAAGAAGATGACGGGGTTCTCTTTTGGATGTTCAGCAGTGTTGCTTTTGGGGCTTTGCATGATGTGAGGGCGTTTTTCAGGCTGACATGCAAAAGGCCTTCCGTGACGCTGTTACGAAACAGCTTTGCACGAAAGGCCTTTGTTCATTTTGTGCGGATTTCCGGTTTAGTCTTCCGGCTGCCAGCTTTTGATTTGGTCGCGGATGTAGCGTTCGAGGCCGTCGATTGGGATGCGCTCCTGCGCCATGGTATCGCGGTGACGCACGGTTACGGCCTGATCTTCGAGGGTCTCAAAATCCACGGTGATGCAGTAGGGCGTGCCGGCTTCGTCGAGGCGGCGGTAGCGTTTGCCGATGGAGCCTTTCTCGTCGAACTGCACGCGCCAGGTCTCGGAGAGCTCGGCCTGAATGGCGCGGGCTTTTTCCATGAGCTCGGGCTTTTTGATGAGCGGGAAGATGCCCGCGGTGATCGGGGCGAGCTTCGGGTGCAGTTTGAGCACGGTGCGGGTTTCGGTTTTGCCTTTCTCATCGGTCACTTCTTCTTCGCGGTAGGCGTCGCAGAGGGTCATGAGTACGCAGCGGTCGAGGCCGATAGAGGTTTCGATTACGTAGGGCACGAAGCGCTCCTTGGTTTGCGGGTTGAAGTATTCGAGCTTCTTGCCGGAAAACTCCTGATGCTGACTCAGGTCGAAGTCCGTGCGGTTGTGAATGCCCTCGACTTCCTGCCAGCCAATGGGGAAGCGGTACTGTACATCGACCGCGCTTTTGGCGTAGTGTGCGAGCTTATCCTGCGGGTGATCGAGGAAGCGCAGGTTTTTTTCCCGGATGCCGATGCTTTTGTGCCAGCCGATGCGCTCTTCTTTCCAGCGCAGGTACCAGTCTTCGTCGGAGCCGGGTGCTACAAAATATTGCATTTCCATTTGTTCGAACTCGCGCATGCGGAACACAAACTGCCGGGCTACGACTTCATTCCGGAAGGCTTTTCCGATCTGCGCAATGCCGAAGGGGACCTGTTGCCGCGCGGTGTTCATCACGTTGTTGAAGTTCACGAAGATGCCCTGCGCGGTTTCGGGACGCAGGTAAACTTTGGCGTCTTCGGTGTTGGCCGTTGCCCCGAACTGCGTGCTGAACATCAGGTTGAACTGCCGCACCTCGGTCCAGTTGAAGGCACCGGAATCCGGCGAGCGGATTTCTTCAGCCATGATGATGTCGTACAGATCCTCGGTCATGCTTTTGCGCGTGCCGCAGGTATCGAGCTGTTGCTGCAGGGCCGCGGCGCGTTCGGTATCGCCTTTTTCTTCGATTTTGCGGATGTGGTCTTCAATCAGCATGTCCGCGCGGTAGCGGCGCTTGCTCTCTTTGTCGTCGATCATCGGATCGCTGAAGCCATCTACGTGACCGGAGGCTTTCCAGACTTTGGGGTGCATGAGAATGGCGGCGTCAACGCCCACGATATTTTCGTGCTTTTGGGTCATGGAGGTCCACCATGCTTCATTCACGCGGCGCTTAAGTTCTACGCCGAGCGGGCCGTAATCGTAAACAGCGGCAAGTCCGCCATAAATTTCTGAGGATTGGAAGATGAAGCCCCGTGATTTTGCAAGTGAAACAATTTTATCAAGACTGTTGAGGTCAGACATGAAATTTGGTTTTGGATAAATTCAGGTTTTGGAAAGACCGGAGAGGTTTTTAGGGTAAACTGAACGCTGTCCGGTAAATGGTGCAGTCAGCGCACCGATACATCAGGTAAAAAAATGCGTGTACCGGATTTTTTGTAAAGATTTGGAATATACGAAGTTTGAGGCACATCAGCCTGCGTGAACCCAAGGCTGCATTTAGCTTGCCTGAATTAATGCTTATATTGCGCGATTAATCCAAAACGGGCAGAAGAAGCCCGCTCCGTTTACCCAAAATTATTTTTATGTCTGAATCAGCATCTGCGTCAGAAGCCCGCGTCTCCAAAAATTTTCTGGAAGAAATTATTGAAAAAGATCTGGCCGACGGCCGTCATCAGTCTATCCTGACCCGCTTCCCCCCCGAGCCGAACGGCTATCTGCATATCGGGCATGCCAAATCCATTACGGTGAATTTTTGTCTTGCGCAAAAATATGGCGGCAAGACAAATCTCCGCTTTGATGACACCAACCCGGTTACGGAGTCTGTCGAGTATGTGGAAAGCATTAAGCGGGATGTGCGCTGGCTCGGCTTTGAGTGGGCTGAGGAGCTTTACGCAAGCAATTATTTTGAACAGCTTTTTGAGTTTGCCATTAAACTGATTCGGGATGGCCTGGCTTTTGTGGATGACTCCACAGCCGAAGAGATTGCTGCGCAGAAGGGTTCGCTCACGCAGCCCGGTACCCACTCGCCTTACCGTGACCGTACGCCGGAGGAGAACGAAGACTTGTTCCGCCGCATGCGTGCCGGTGAGTTCCCGGACGGCGCCTGTACCCTTCGGGCAAAAATCGACATGGCGTCTCCGAACATGCACATGCGCGACCCGGTACTTTACCGCATTAAGCACGCGCACCATCACCGCACGGGTGATGCCTGGTGCATTTACCCGACCTATGATTTCGCACACGGGCAGAGTGACGCCATCGAAAATATCACGCACTCTATCTGTACGCTGGAGTTTGTACAGCACCGCCCGCTCTATGAATGGCTCATCGAAAAGCTGGGCATTTACCCGAGCCGGCAGTATGAGTTTGCCCGCCTGAACATGACCTACACCATCATGAGCAAGCGTAAGCTGATGCAGCTGGTGAATGAAGGGCACGTTGCCGGCTGGGATGATCCGCGCATGCCGACCATTTCCGGGCTTCGCCGCCGCGGGTACACGCCTGCTGCCATCCGCGAGTTTTGCGCCCGCATTGGCGTGGCCAAGCGCGATAATCTGATTGATGTTTCCCTGCTCGAGTTCTGTACCCGTGAAGACCTGAACAAATCCGGCCTGCGCCGCATGGTCGTGTTTGATCCGGTGAAGCTTGTCATCACAAACTGGCCGGAAGGCAAGACCGAGATGCTCGAGAGCGAGAACAACCCCGAGGATCCGGAAGGCGGCAGCCGGGAAGTTCCCTTCAGCGGTACGCTTTGGATAGAGCGGGATGATTTTATGGTTGATGCGCCCCGCAAGTATTTCCGGCTTTCTCCGGGAAAAAGTGTCCGTCTCAAAAGCGCCTTTATCATCACCGGCGAGGATTATGATGCCGATGAAAACGGCAGGATCACGGAAATCCGCTGTACCTATCATCCGGACAGCCGCAGCGGCAGCGATACTTCCGGTATCAAAGCCAAGGGTACGCTGCACTGGGTGAGCGCTGAACATGCGGTACCGGTTGAAATCCGCAATTACGACCGTCTTTTCCGGGAAGAAAACCTGGCCGAAGCGGAAGGCGATTTCCTGGATCACGTGAATCCGGACAGCCTGATTACCATCCCGCAGGCCCTGGCCGAGCCCGGATTGCTGGATGATCTGGATGCCGGTAATCCGGCGCGCCCGCATTTTCAGTTTATGCGCAAGGGCTATTATTATGAAGATGACGACTCCACGCCGGAGCGGCCAGTCTTCAACCAAACCGTGGGCCTGCGCGATACCTGGGCGAAGGTGAGCAAGAAAAAGAAGTAAGGCCCGCAAAGACTGCAGGCGGGTTTTCGGAAGAAAACCGGTGCAGGCTTCCCTATCCATCATAAAAAAAATCGGACAAGCGAATGATGAAAAAACTACATCATCTGTTTTGGGTTCTGTTGGTGTTTGCTGTCTCAGCATTTCCGGCAGTCCTTTCAGCGCAGGTACAAACCTTTGAAGCCATTTCGGGTCACGCGGTAGGCGAGCGCGTTACCCTGAACCATCAGGTTGTGCGCTATCTGCAGCACCTTGATGAGGCTTCTGACCGGGTGAAGCTCTTCCGGATTGGTACGAGCTACAACAGGGAGCCGCAGTACGGTGTGGTGCTTACTGCTCCGGCAAATCATGCCCGGCTTGAGGAAATTCGTGAGAACGCACTCCGGCTCGATGATCCGCGTACGCTTTCCACAGCTGAGGCGGATCAAATCATCCAAAATCAGCCGGCCCTGCTGTACCTTGGCGGATCTATTCACGGCTTTGAGCTGTCCGGTACGGAAGGGCTGCTGCTCTTTCTGGAAGAATACACAACATCCGCTGAGCCGCATATCATGGAACATTTGGCCAACACGGTGATGATTATTGACCCGCTCATCAATCCCGACGGTCGTGATGCGTTCGCGCAGTTCAACCATCAGCGGCTCGGACGTACCGTTCATGACGATAACCATGACTGGTCGAATGATTTTGATGGCTGGGAAGCGCGGAAGTTTCGCACGAGTCACTACTACTTCGACCTGAACCGGGACTGGTTTGCGGGCACCCATCCTGAAACGCGTAACCGGGTTGCGCTGCTGCGTCACTGGCGCGTGCAGGCTGGTGTGGATGCGCACGAAATGGGCCCTAATACCGAGTTTTATGTGGATCCGCCAACGGATCCGGTCTCGCCTGTTTTTCCGCCTTTTGCAACCAAATGGTTTGAAAAGTATGGCCGCGCCCATGCCGACCGCTTTGATGAACACCGTGTGGAGTACACCAAAGGGGAGATTTTCAACTTTTTCTTTCCGTCGTATTTCACAAGCTACATGAGCTATCAGGGGGCGGTAGGGATGCTGTACGAACAGGGTTCAAGCCGCGGACTTGCGATGCAGCGCTCTGACGGCACGACGCGTACGCTGTATGATGCGGCCTTTCAGCAATACCTGGCCTTCACGGCTATGGTTGGCCTGAGCTCCGACGAGCGGGAACAGCTGCTCACCGACTACTACCGCGCCAATGCAGAAGCCATCGAGCTGGGTCAGAGCGGCATTACCCGCTACTTCATTGAACCGACCGGAGATCCGCACCTGATTACCGAAGCCGTTAATATGCTGATGCGGCACGGTATTGAGGTGCATCAGCTTACACAGGAAACGACCCTGCGTAATATGCGCGATCGTGAAGGACGTGATGCAGGTCGCGTAAACCTGCCGGCAGGCACTTTTGTGATTGAAGCCGCGCAGCCGCGTTACCGCTTCATCCGTGCGCTGCTTGATCCGGAGATTCCGGTACCGGCAACGTTTCTGGAGGAGGCGCGTCAGCGCGTTGACCGGGGAGAGAACCCGCGTTTTTACGACACGACATCCTGGAGTTTGCCGCTGCTGTTCAATCTCACAGCCTGGCACAGCGGTGACCGCAGCCGGGTCAGCGCTGAGCGCATACATGAACCGCTGCAGCCCGGCATGGCTGAGGCTCCGGAAATGGCGCACTATGCCTACCTGATTGACGGTGCCCAAACCCGCGCACTTGCGGCGGTCCCCTATCTGCGGGCGCAGGGTATCCGGCTGCACCTGCTCACCAAGGCAACACAGGTGGACGGTCGCGGATTTGCTTCCGGTACGCTTGTGGTACGGGTTGATGATGATGCCGAAGCTGTGCATACAGCAGTGACCGGACTCGCAGCCCGGTTTGATCTCGAGGTGGTCGGGGTCAACAGTGGTCAGGCGGATGCGGGCTTTCCGCCGCTGGGCTCGGTGGAAGGCGGCCGGTTGAGCGAGCCTAAAATCGGGCTCATCACCAAAGGGCCGCTGGATGCGCTTTCTTTTGGCTGGGCCTGGCACACCCTTGACCGCACCTATGAAATACCCCATACGCTGATTCAAAGCCGAACGGTTGGACGCATTCCGCTGGAGCGTTTTAATACGCTCGTCCTGCCGGCTGTGACGAACGGCCGTGCCCTGGCTGAACTACTCGGCGAAGACGGCATGGCCCGCCTGCAGCGCTGGGTTCGGGACGGAGGCACGCTCATCGGTCTTGATACAGCGACGGATTTTATTCTCAATCAGCTTGAAATGGGCAGCCTGAAATCGTGGTATGCGCTGGAAGAAAATGAACAGGCGCAGCGGATTACGACCCCGGGTGCATTCTTCCGCGTTACGCTCGATCAGGAGCACTGGATGAGTTCCGGCTACACCGCCGCGCCACCCATGCTGGTGAATTCAAACCGGGTATATGTGGCACCTGAGGGACCGCCTTCACCTGCCCGAAACGCGGTGATTCAGGTACAGCGGGAGGATATCCGGATTTCGGGTCATGCATGGGCTGAAAACCTGGAGCGGCTGCCGGAGAGCGTGCTGCTTTGGCAGGAGCGCGTTGGTTCCGGGCAGATTATTCTCTTTACGGAAGACCCGAACTTTCGCGGGTACTGGCGCGGTGCCAACCGCTTGTTTCTCAATGCTGTGATCTTGGGAACAAGCAGGTAACGAACAGGTTTACAAAGAGACACTGTTTGTTGCGGAAAGTGTGAGGCGTTCTGATCCGTCACTTTTTGTTTCGGACGGGCTTTACTTGACAGCTTGTCAACATGTTAAGACGTTATTCGTGAGGGTGAAAAATCATGCAGCAATGTGCGGGTTCAGGTTCATGTCTGCCGATTTTTCACTTTCCCCATCCGCAGGAACAAAGTCTTGTGAATAAGCAAAACGCAATCATTTGTCAGGCTTGAAGAAACCGAAAATGCTGTTGGCCTTACGTTTTATTGGTATCGCTTTGTTCGTGCTTGCTGGTTTACTCGCGCAGACTCAGGAGGGAACTGCACAGTTCCTGCAAAGTGATCCTGAGCGGTTGGTTTTTGATCCCCGGGTTGCGCAAGGCGAAGGGTTTCCGGCTGAGGCCGTGTCTGACCAAAGCGGTCTTCGTTTTTCTTTCGGGGCAGATCTGTTCAGCCGGTATCAGAGCGAAATTCACGGCATTAACATGGTTTCAATGGTTTATGCCTTCCCTTCCGGCATTTACGTCGGTAATAGCGTTTACTCGTCAGCTTTTGGTACAGGAGGCGGCTTCTTTGTGGGAGGGATTGAGACGGGATTCCGGTTACCTGTCAGCCGGCGAACCGGTATTCAGCTCGGTGCTTTTATCGGGGGCGGAGGCGGTGCCAATCAGGTTGGAGGCGACGGGCTGATGCTGCGTAGCCATGCGTCGTTTGCCGTGCAGCTTTTCCCTGGCTGGTGGTTTACTCCCGGTGTCTCCTACACTTCTGTCTCTGGTTCCGAAATCTCCACTGCAGCTTTGCACCTGGGGTTGACCCGAAACCTTAACCTTGCAATCAGCGATGGTTTTACACCACGGGATCGGCAGGATGACAGGGCCTTTCGCGTGACTTCCTTTAAGCCGGTCTACCGATTATACTTAACCGGAAGCAGTGAAAAACGGGATCCAGCGGGCCGGCCGCTTGATAACATGCATACCATTGGGGCAGAAATTACCTTCAGCAATACCGATTGGTACGAAATTTTTATCCAAACGCATGGTGTCGTTGCCGGTGATGCCGAGGGCTATGCTGACTGGTTTGCAGGCTACCGCTTGCTTTGGAATCTCAGCCCGTTTCGCTTATTCGCTTCTTTGGGCACGGGCAGCGCAGGCGGCGGGGCGGTGAATTCCGGAGGCGGTCAGGTTTACCTGCTCGGAGCCGGACTCAGCCTGCCGGCATGGAGGGGAACAGGTCTTGAGCTTGAAGCCATGGCCGTGCGGTCGTTCAACGGAGATTTTACCACCGTTGCCCCCGGACTCCGGATAGTGCGGTATCTCAGCGGGGCTTTCGACCATAGGGCAGAAAAGGAAACCTATCGCTGGGCTGTTAATACAGGCATGGTAATGCACATCCCGAACAGCACGTACAGACAGTTCGGAGATCGTAGAGGGCCGCTGGTTTTTATGATTGAATCGGCTCTTGATCTGATGATAAGCCGGAATTTTTATATAACCGGACGGGGCTACACTTCTTTTATCGGGGATGCAGGCGGCTATCAGATCGGGTTGCTGGGCCCTGGCTTTGTGCACACCCTGCCCAATAAATGGCAGGTAAAAGCTGAAGTGTATATAGGCGCGGGAGGCGGTGCGCGTGTTGATACGCAGGGCGGACTCCTGACCGGTATGCGAGCGGAGCTTGGTGTGCCTGTTTGGCGGTCGCTTCACCTGACGGCTGGTGCCGGAACACTCACGCCGGTGCTTGGCAGGGGTATGAATCCCATCACCCTGCATACCGGCTTATCTGTTCCGTTCAGGACATATCATTGAAGGGAGCGGCAGAAACGTGCGCCTTAATTATTGGACCGCTTGGCTTCATCTACGGAGCCTTCTACGTGCATGCCCAGTGACATGGCGGTATGCTCGATGAGCTCGCGGCGGTAGGGCAGAATCTCTTCGGGCTTTTCTGATACATAGGCTTCAATCACCCGGTTGTTGAGGATAAAGGCAGCGGTGTTTTCACCGTACTCCCGGCCAATTTGCTGCTTTACAGGATTGAAGACTTCCTGCTTGAGGTGCCGGATGATATTCTGATACCGCTTGATGGAGGCAAGTTTTTCTTTGGAAAGCTTTTTCTCAGCCGGCTTCATGTCTGACAATCCCAGCTCTCTTGCTTCTTCAAGAGAATCTTCAACGAGCAACTGCGCTTCGTAGCCAGCGTTTTTGTTTCGCAGGGAAGGATGAACCCCCCTTTCCTGGTGCCAGACTTCTACGTAGCCGGGTTTGGTGGCAACAGCTCTCAGGAATGACTTGTCGATGACTTTGTAAGACGGCATGTTTTTTTTCTGTGCGATTTTTTCCCGGAATTCAATCAGCCGTGTGTACAGGTGCCAGGCCATTTCAGACATCCCTTTTCGGTCTTTGTCCTTGAGATAATCAACTTCACCTGTACCGGCAAAATCTTCTGTTTCCCAGACCTGATTTTCTTCTAAAATCCAGCTTGTAACGCCTTTTTTTTCGGCCTGATCCATCAGCTGTTCCCGTAATTCGGGCAGGAACATGACATCTTCAGCGGCATATTGCTTCTGATGTCCCGTCAGCGGGCGTTTGTACCAGTTACTCATTTGGGCCGCTTTGCCGGTCCGTACGCCAAGAACTTCTATCAGAAGCTGGGTCAGCGACATGGGCTGGTAGTTTAGCAAATTTGCGGCGAGGCTGAGGTCGAGCACGTTTTTGGGGTAACAGCCAAGGGTATGTAACAGCCGGATGTCTTCGCCGAAGGCAAAACAGGTTTTTGGGATTTTGGGGTTTTCAAGCGGCTGAAAAGTGCGGTCGATCTCGATATCGTCGGAAAGCGGATCCACAAGATAACAGGTGGAGTCTGCCATAACCTGCATGAGGCATAAATTGAAGCCATAGCGGTAATAGTTTTTGTCGAATTCGAGATCGATAGAGATTTCCGGGGCTGCGTGAAGGTGTTCAACAGCGGTGTTAAGTTCCTGCGGGGTTGCGGTGTAGCGAATCATAAATTTATTTTTGAGCATGCGCGCACTGTCTGAGCGGCGGCCATACAAGTCATTTGGGTATTATGAATTTAAAAAAGAAGCCTGGGCGGAAAGTTCCGGTTTTAATGATCTGTGAGGACGGAGGGTGTACTTTATGAAACAGTTTATTCGGGCAAAATGACTGTTTTGCCTGCACGATCAGGATCTCCTGGAACAGATGTGGTTCAATCTCGCCGGGCTGCTCTTGCTAATGCTGCCCCCTTTTGTCGCGGATGTAAATGTGCCGCACATTGGAGCCTTTGGGCTGGCGCTCGTCAAATTCGAAGAGCTTGAGGTCTTTGAGTAAGGGGGTGAGTTTGGTGAAGCCGTAGTTGCGGGGGTCAAAAGAGGGTTCCTTTTTCAGAATCATGTTCCCGACTTCGCCAAGAAATGCCCAGCCATCTTCATCAGCTACATCTGAAACGCTGAGCCGCAGCATTTTTTTGATGTGCCGTTCTACTGGTGTTTTCCGCTTCTTTTTGGCAGTGCTACGGCTGCTTTTGCTTTTTTGTGAAGTATCGTTTTCGGTGCTGCTGCTGCCGGATTTTTGGGCTGCACTGCTGTCTGAGGAACCGGAATCGTCGTCATCGTCCTGATCGGAGCTGTCGGCGAGCACTTCAATAAAGAGGAACCGGTCGCAGGCTGTGATAAAAGGTTTGGGCGTTTTCTTTTCTCCCATGCCGATTACGCGCATGCCCGCTTCGCGCAGACGTGTGGCCAGCCGGGTGAAGTCGCTGTCGCTTGATACGATGCAGAAGCCATCAACCTTGCCGGAATAGAGGATGTCCATGGCGTCGATAATCAGCGCTGAATCCGTCGCATTTTTCCCCTTGGTGTAGCTGTACTGCTGAATGGGCGTGATGGCGTAATCAAGAAGGACGTTTTTCCAGCCCGCGAGGTTGGGTTGGGTCCAGTCGCCGTAAATTCTTTTGAAGGTTGGCGTACCATAGCGGGTTATTTCCACCATCATATTATTGATGTGGTTGTAGGAAATATTGTCTGCGTCGATTAGTACGGCAAGCCTGAGGTCGCTCAGGTTTCGGAGGGCCTGCATGGATGGTTCGCTGCTGTGAGGATTCATACCTGACGGACTTTTTTAACAATACGCGGGGTCAACATCCACCGGATAATGGCGTGATCGGCTCCCGCCTGCTTCCAGCTGCGCAGGTTCATGGTGAGGCACAGAAGCGTTCCGGTTGCGACATGTACAAGCTCATCGAGCCGGTGCCCGGAAACCAGGAATTCCGTTGTATCCTGTATAGAGGGGTTGTGGCCAACGATGAGGAGGTTATCGAAGGTGTCAGGCGTTTCTTTAATGACTTCCATATAAGCGCTGCGTCCGCTTTCATAGAGATTTTCATTCCAGTCGATGGCACCGCGGCGCGCTTCACTCCAATGCTGAATCAGGGGCTCTATGGTCTGTCGGGTACGAACGGATGGTGAGCTTGCAATGCAGGTTTCTGAGGGGGACAGCACGCTTCTAAGGATGTCGCACATCATGGGGGCGTCGCCGCGTCCCCTTTCGTTGAGCGGCCGGTCGAAATCGCGCTGAAAATCAGCGGACCAGTCGGATTTGCAGTGCCGGAATAGGTAAAGGGTTTTCATGGATCGTTAGTGAGCCGGGTTTTTAGGAAATTCGAATATAAGTCTTTAAATATAGGAAAATCAGCGGAGTTTACGGAGGATGCTCAGGGATGGCCGTTCAGGTTTGTAAATGCGCGTCTGTTTTGTGAAGTCTCAGAAGAAAACCGGCTTTAGAGTGCGACTGCGTGTATGTTATCTGTTGTGAATCAAGCCAAAAAAAAGCAAGGGCCCCATCTTAGGTTTGGGGGCTCACAATCTGCTTCGAAAGACCGTGATGTTCACGGAGTTTCCCCCAAAAAATAAAAGAACAAAGAAATGCCTGCACAGCCGGGCTCAGGATACCCTTTTATTGACAGGCTTTCATTATACTTAGTCGGTACCAAAACCCTGACCAATTTGAACCGGTCAGCGGTATAGTTTTCTAACGATTTAAATGTATATGTCACTTTTCAGGAAGGAATCGGTAATTACATTGTCATGTCCGCGTAAACTTGCGCCTTACTTGCGGAAGGAAACCGAAGCCCTTGGGTTTCGGACAACTGATTTCAGAGAAACCGGCCTGGATGTCCGCGGCACGCTTAACGATTGTATCCGGCTGAACCTGCAGCTGCGCACCGCACACCGCGTACATTACCTGATTGCCGAAACCAAGGCCGATACGCCTGATGCGCTGTACACATGGCTCGCCGGTCTGGCCTGGGAGGACTGGGTGCCCGCTAACGGCTATATCGCGGTGACGTCAAGAGTGAATCATCCAACCATTACAAACACGCAGTTTGCCAACCTGAAGGTGAAGGATGCAGTAGTTGACCGAATTCGTGCAAAGAAAGGGGTGCGACCCAATGCGGGGGCTGACCTGAATAAAACGGTTTTGTTTTTGTACTGGGACGAAAAACAGGCCCGCATTTTTTTCGATACTTCCGGGGAGTCTTTGTCGCGGCGCGGGTACCGTGTAGAGAATACCGAAGCCCCGATGCAGGAAAGCTTGGCGGCGGCGCTGGTGATGGCAAGCGGCTGGGCACCCGGCATGCATTTCATAAACCCTATGTGTGGCTCCGGTACCCTTGCGATTGAAGCGGCCATGCATGCTGCGGGGATAGAGCCTGCCGCCCGCAGGCGGAATTTTGGGTTTATGCACATCAATGGCTTTGAGCGGGCCGAGTATAAAAAACAGCGCCTTGCGCTGCGTGCCGGACGCAAAGATGCAGTACCCGGTCAGATTATCGCTACCGATCACAGCCCGGATACGCTTGAAGCAGCACGCCGAAACGCAAAAGCTGCGGGCGTGGAGGCGTTCATCACCTTTGCTTGCTGCGATTTTTCAGAAACGCCGGTGCCGGACGGAGAGGGCGTAATTCTGATGAATCCCCCCTATGGCGAGCGCCTGGGTATCCGGCACAAACTGCAGCAAACCTACACAGAAATCGGCACGTGGATGAAGCATGAGGCCAAGGGAAAAACCGGCTATGTTATTACAAGCGACCCGGGCCTGGCGAAGAAAATCGGACTCAAGCCGATGGTTAATCAGACTTTTTTCAACACGACACTTGAGTGCAGGTTTCTTGGCTTCGAACTGTATTAGCCCGCGCGCGGCATACGGCTGCGGCCTGCACTGCACACACTTTTACCCCTGCAAATTGTTATTATTTTGCGTTGTTCATTATCTTAGGTTCGAAATTTAATCGTTAAACATCCGCTGCGGGAAAGCACTTTGCAAGGATCCCGCCCCTGACGTTGGGCATTTTGATGATGCCTGACTTCTACACTTTTATTCAATTCAACACCATGTCCAAGAAAAAAGACAATACAAAAAAACAAAGTAACCCGGTCATCTGGTTTGGTGCTACCGGCATTTTACTGGTTGTAGCCCTTGCGGTTGTGTACTGGGCCTACACTGAAAACGAGGCACAGGTTCAGGCAACGGCTGCCCCTTCTGCTTCAGAATCAGGGCTGCCGGCATACAACCTTCCCAATTGGATTAAGGGCGACCCGGATTCAGAGCTGCGGCTGGTTGTGTTTTCCGATTTCGGCTGTATTCACTGCGCGCGCTTTCATACGGTAATTGATGAGTTTTTTGAAGAATACGGCGAGCTCTTTGGGTATGAAATGCGTCATTTTCCGCTCGGAAACAATTTCCACTCACGTGCTGCGGCCGTTGCTTCGATAGCTGCCGGTAAGCAAGGCAAGTTTTGGGAAATGGTGAACCTGCTTTACTATAACACCGACCGCTGGCGGGTTGAAAATCCGCTGGAAGGATTTTTCGGAATGGCTCAGTTCCTGGAGCTCGATCTTGAACAGTTTGAGCGCGATGTGCTGGATGAAGATACCATGTACAATGTTGTGCGGGCACATCTTGGCGCGCAGGAGTTTGGCATCCGCGCTACCCCTACCGCCTATTTGAATGGCGAACCTTTTCAGGTGCCCCAAAATCCCCAAATGCTGTACCGCGCCCTTTTCGGGGATGACGGTGAAAGCTGATTGATACAGCGCAGGACTCCGTCTCAATACACAGCCTGATTCCGGAGCTGCGTTTTAAAACAATTTAAAAGCGAACGGGAGAACTTTTTAGGTTCTGCCTTCGCTTTTTTTATGCAGTAAATCCGCAGGACACCCTTTTTGAAATACTACAACCCGCTGAAAATTCATCCCTTTTTTGCGCAGTTTTGCTATCATAGGGCAGGCTTTTATTCACAGAACAGGATACCGAAATGAAGACCTTCTCACCCAAACCCTATTTTATAGCATTGCTGGTTTTTGCCTTCATTGGCTTTACAGACGCAACGTACCTTACGGCAACGCATTTTATGGAAGCCCCACCCGGCTGTGGTGAAGATGGCGGCTGCGGAGAGGTCACTTCCAGCGAGTACTCAACCCTGTTCGGGCTGCCTATTGCGATGTTTGGATTGCTGTATTATCTCAGCGTAATATTTCTGAGTTTGCTGTGGATAGACCGCGAAATCACGCTCATCCCCAAAATGATGATTGCGTGGACTGCCCCGGCTGTACTGATGAGTTCCTGGCTGGTATATCTGATGCTGTTCGTTATCGAAGCCATTTGCTGGTACTGCATGGGTTCAGCGGCAAGTTCGACACTCATCTTCATTACGTCAGCTTTGCTGTTCTTTAAAACAAAGGGAAGCTGATTTTTTCGGGGGATGGCTGCCTGCCCCTATCCGGCTGCCTTGTAGTAAAAGCGGGTCATTATGCCGGCGTGCGGCAGGGTAAGTACTGAAATCAGAATAAAAAAGAGGAGCACAGGATTCACCTGCGCAAGCCAAAGCGGAGCGCTTAGCACCAGGATGACAATCCCGACTACAGAAATCAGGCTGAACGGCAGCATGTCTTTAATCATGTGCCGAAGCCCTGTCTGACCCGCTTCATACAGCTTTTCCTTAACCCGCAACAGGTTTACCCAGGCATGATGATGACAGAAGTACAGCAGAAATCCTTCCAGAAGGGGCAGGAAGAGCGCAGCAAACAGAACGAGCGCCAAACGAAGCTGATCGAACCAGGCAGAGCGTATCAGCAGTATCCGCAGACCAAGCGCGTAGAATTCTGTGAATCTCAGCCAGCTGTGCGTTTCGGTGAGCTGCAGGAAGCCTGCAAGCACGGAGGATTCAACCAGCAGGCTTGATAAAATGTCAACGGTTTGCTGCGGGTCGTTGGCCAGCAGTCCGAAAAGCAGCAGACTTCCGTAAGTGAGCTGCAGAAAGCGGGCGGCAATATCAGAAAATGTTTGTTTGGGATTTTCTGTGACCAGGTCTGTTTCTCCGAAATGCCAGGCTGACATAAGCAGGAAGAACAGCAGGCTGAATGCGGGAAGCCATACCCAAAACAGGGCATAAACCAGCATGGTAAGCAGGTACAGCACCAGGAAGCGAATCAGAGAGAAAGAGCCGTCCCCTGTTTTTTCAGTTATCACGTGATCCAGGCTGCCGTGCGGAATACCAAACAGAATTAGTCCGGCAAGCGCGAATACCGTACCAACCCAAAACCCAGCGCCGGGAAGCAGAAGGTGCAGCACAACGATCACAAAAGCTGCGGGCAGAACGGCAGCATTCCAAAGGGTAAAATTCAAAGCGGGTCTTTATTCGGTTGAAGTATTTTTTTGAACAGCTGTTTCAGGAAAGGGCGCCACGGTAAGGTGGCAAACATGCGGATATCGTCGGTAAGCCGGCTTTCTTCGTCCAGGAAGCGGAATACGTGCTGGAACGGATTTCGTGTAAATAGCGCATGCATAATGCGGGAAACTTCTTCGGGTGACTCTTCAATAATCCTAAGAAGCAGGGCGTCATAAAACGCAAAGCGCGGCGGCACGGACTGCGCAGGTACTGCGCCAAATTGTTGCTGAACATGCCGCAGAGATCGCAGAAACATATAGCCCGTAGAAGGCTTCACATTTCCGGCAGCGGTGCCCAAAGCCTGTGTCCCGTCAAAGCCCAGGCGACTGAAATCACGCTGACTCATGGGGATGCGACCTTCCTCCGTATCCTTAATTTCGTAGTCTTTGGTTGTGATATACGTGCGAATGTACGTGCGCAGGGCTTCTTCGTAAGCAAACTGATCCCAGATTTGCTGCCCGAAAACCGTGCATTCAACCAGCGCATAATCGGCTGTGAAAGGCAGCACATAAAAAAACACGGCCCCATCACGCTGCGGGGTTCGGAAATCCATCAGCATGACTTCTTCCGGATCGAAGGCAGCTTCGCTTGTTTTGATGAACCATCCGCGGAAGTGCTGCCAGAGTTTCACCAGTGGTTTATTTTCACTGAGATTGCGCAGCTTTTCAGTGCTCGGAACACTTGAAAGCACGTACTTTGCGCTGTATTGCCCTGTCTCACCATGAACTTCGGTTTGCCCGTTTACCTGATGCACCGCCTGCACGGTATCTGTTATGCGGTGCACGTTGCTTTTGCTGAGCAGCTCTTTGGAAGCCGCCTCAAAAAAATGACGGCCCGAAACATAGTGATAGCGGTAAGGCGAAACATCCTGCATTGTTTCACCCCAGGGGGATGCAAACCTGATCTTCGACCAGCTATGCGTAACAATGTTTTCATAGCCATGTGGTTTGTTGCTCCAAAAGCACCAGGTCCGATCCGGAAATGCCTGATCTTTATCGACTACAAGAACTTGTTGCTGACCCGCCTCCTCCTGTTCCAGAAAAACACGAAGCCACTGCATGGCTGAACAGCCACCACCAATCAGGATGATGTCGTAGGGTGCTTCCATCAGAGAACAGTCGGTTGGAGTGTAGCCTTACGCTAAAGTCATGTATTGCGGAGGCGGAGTGCTGTCGGAAACCAGCATTACCCTGATTACGTTCAGCGCCCTCAGTCTCCGCGGTCGGCAACTTGCTCGA
This sequence comes from Cyclonatronum proteinivorum, assembly GCF_003353065.1. Classification (GTDB taxonomy): domain Bacteria; phylum Bacteroidota; class Rhodothermia; order Balneolales; family Cyclonatronaceae; genus Cyclonatronum; species Cyclonatronum proteinivorum. The sequence continues at coordinate 532,098 of NZ_CP027806.1, forward strand.
TCCACTCCTGAAAAGCCCGGGTAGCGTAATTTGCATAGCCGGTATGGCGATACACGATTTGCCCGCTTTTGTCAATCACATAAGTAGTCGGAATGCCTCTTCCCTGAAGCGGAGCGGGCAAGGGGCCTTCCGGAAACGTGTTGGGGATAGTAAACCGGCCCCGTTCCAGGTATTGCAGTGCACTCTCCTGCACATTATCCATAGAAAGCAGTAAAAAAGATATGTCGTCGCGGTGGGAAAGCGTGCGGGATAGGGTTTCAATAGTGGGATTGGTCTGCCGACAGGTTGTGCACCAGGAGGCCCAATAAGTAAGATGCAGCACCTGACCATCGAAGTCGCCCAGCCGTATCACTTCGCCTGTATTATCTGAGAGTGGTATGGCACGGATTTCATCCGTGATAAACGGACCGCTTATTTCTGTTGGAGGCGGGGAATCAAACCAGCCTGTGCTGAGCACCAGATCCCTGAGTGCGCCTGTTGCGCCCAGCAGTACCAACACTGCCACTACAACAGCCACAGCGACTTTCTTTACCTTATTGCGTTTTGAAACTTCTTCTGTTTCCTTCATGCAGTCATTTTATTCAAAGTAGAGATCAGGCGAATAGCCAGATCATATAGCCTGTGTAGCAGCTTAACAGAATAAATCCGCTGAGCCGGCTTACAAGCTGAGAGTAGTAGAGCAGGGCTCCTACGCCGAGTGAAAAAAGCAGCATTACCCAAAGGTCAACCCAGGAAATATCACCGCCGTCAAGCGGGATGATGAGACCGGTAATACCGAGTACAGCCAGCACATTAAATATATTTGACCCGATAATGTTGCCCAGCGCCATGCCGGTTTGCTTTTTGAGAGCGGCCATAACGGTTGTAGCAAGTTCCGGCAGACTCGTACCAACGGAAATGAGCGTAAGGCCAATGACCGCGTCACTGATGCCGAGAACCTGCCCGATTTCAACAGCGCCAGCAAGAAAAGCTTCGGAGCCCAAATAGAGTGTACCGGCACCCAGGGTAATGTAGAACAGCGCGAGCCATACCGGCACTGTCTGATGCGCCCTGACCTCATCGGCTACCTCCTCAAACAAATCCATCTGCGCCCGTGCCAGCCTTATCTGATAGATCAGAAAGGCCATAAGCAGCAAAAACAGAGAGAAGCCTTCGAGGCGGGTAATCATGCCGTTGTACATCAGAATGAACAAAAAACCAACAATGGCGATCATCAGCGGAAGCTCGCGGTTGGTGGTTTGGTAATCGCTTTTCACCGGATAAATCAGGGCTGTCGCGCCGAGCACAAGTCCGATGTTTGCGATATTAGAGCCTACGACATTGCCAATGGCAATAGCGCTTTTTCCCTGAAAAGCAGCAACAAGACTTACCAATAGCTCAGGACTACTTGTAGCAAAGGCTACGACGGTGAGGCCAATCAGAATAGGGGAAATGCCTGTGCGAAGGGCAAGTGCGCTACTGCCGGCAACAAGACGATCGGCACCATACGTAAGCAGCGCGATCCCGGCCAGTAGCCAAAAAACAGGAGTTAACATGAATTAAGGTAAGAGATAAAGAACACATGCAATAACCGGCATGTGGAATCAGTAGCGTTTACATCGAAACGTACAGGCTTGTAAACCGCAAATGAGCTGTGAATGTTAGATGCGACGCCTTTGTTTTGGAAATTGATATAATTAAACCAAAGATATTCAGACAAATTTATTTATGAATCGCTTTTTTGTGCTTTTGTTGCCTGTGTTTATGCTGGGTGTACTGATTTTTGATAAGGGTGAATTTAAGGCTTCCTCCGTACAGACGGAAATATCCGAAGAAGACCGTGCCCGTGCATTATTTGAAGATTTTGACGAGCGAAGACGGGCCATCACCTACGAAACCAGCCTGATGGAAATGCGCATTATTGACCGCCGGGAGCGGGTAAGGAGCCGCAGCATGCGCACATGGAGCTATTCCGGAGCCGAAGCAAGCCGTAGCCTGACCCAATTTGAAGCACCGGCTGATGTACGCGGCACCGGCTTGCTTACCCTCGAAGAAAACGGCAGCGAGCAGCAGCTTCTGTACCTGCCTGCAGTGGGACGGGTACAGACCGTGAGCGGGAGTCAGCGAACAGAGCGTTTTTTGGGTAGCGACTTCACTTTTGAAGATCTCGGAAACCAGAATCCGGATGACTTCGATTTCGAAATACTCACAGACACTGAAACAGAGTTAAAAATCAAAGCTGTTCCGAAAAGCGAAAGTCAGTATGCGTGGATTCATTTCCATCTCGATCCGCAGAAGATGGTGCTGAACCGTGCTGATTATTTTAATGACAGAGGTGAGCAGTTTAAGAAACTCACGGCTTCAGACTATCAGGAAGTGCGGGAAGGCGTTTGGCGCCCCGGCACCATGATTATGCGTGATCTCGAAGCAAACCGCCGGACGGAGATTCGCTGGAAAGAGCGTGTTTTTGATGAGCCTATTCCCTCCCGTTTTTTCACGGAGCGTCATTTGCAGCGGGGCGTGCAGTAAAGACAGTTTCTTTCGCATGGCTCCTGCAACCATGGCGTATCCCAAAAAAGTATTGTTTGGGGATGACGGCACTTCAGGATAAAAGTTATTTTGGATGCAGGGCACACTCATTTAGTCCGCGGCAAAATATTATCATGTTGTGAATCAAGCGGGTGCAAACAGTCAGTTCCCACAGTCTCAACCACTTATTATTGATCTATGGCTTTTCAGGCAGTTAATCCGGCAACAGGCGAACGCAGTCAGGAGTACCCCTTACATACCGATGCGGAGATTGAAAGCACCATTGAGGCCGGCCAAGCAGCCTGGCAGCAGTGGAAAAACGAAGAGCCTGAAAATCGTGCGGCCTGTTTACTAAAGCTGGCGGATTTACTCGAAAGTGATAAGGAAAAACTGGCACGCCTGATGTGCGATGAAATGGGGAAGGTTCTGAAAGAAGGCTTGGCTGAAGCGGAAAAGTGTGCTTGGGTCTGCCGCTTCTATGCCGAAAACGGGGCTTCTTTTTTGAAACCGGAGCCGATCGAAACGGAGGCCGGCAGCAGCTATGTAACCTACCGTCCTTTGGGGCTCCTTTTTGCTGTTATGCCCTGGAATTTTCCGCTATGGCAGGTGTTTCGTTTTGGCGCGCCCTCGCTGATGGCGGGTAATACCATCCTCCTGAAACATGCCGAAAACGTACCCGGATGCGCTGATGCCATTGTCCGACTCATAGATGAGGCAGGCTTTCCAACCGGGGCACTGGCTTCACTGCGGGTGACACACGATGTGGCTGCGGCAATTATCGCGGATGACCGCATTAGCGGGGTGACCCTTACCGGCAGCACGCGGGCCGGACGTAACGTTGCGGAAGTTGCGGCCCGCAATCTAAAGAAAACCGTACTGGAGCTGGGCGGTAGCGATCCCTACCTCATCCTCGAAGATGCTCCGCTCGGCCAAACTGTTGAGGCATGCGTTACAAGCCGCATGCTGAATGCAGGGCAGAGCTGTATCGCGGCCAAAAGGTTTATCGTAACGGATAAAATTTATGAGGCTTTCACCCGGGCATTTACAGAAGCCCTGCAGAAAAAGGTAATGGGAGATCCGCGCCATGAATCCACAGATTTTGGACCGATGGCACGGGCTGATCTGCGTGATACCCTGCATAAACAAGTTGAGTCGTCACTTCAAAAAGGGGCACAACTTCTACTGGGAGGTCAGGTTCCTCCCGGCGCCGGTGCCTATTACCCGGCCACTGTACTTACGGATGTAACGCCTGGCATGCCCGCTTTCGATGAAGAGCTGTTCGGACCGGTAGCGGCCATTATTCGGGCAAAAGATACCGACGAAGCGGTGCGGCTTGCCAATCAAACCCGGTACGGGCTGGGGGCAGCGGTCTTTACAGCCGATACAGCGTTTGGAGAAAAACTCGCGGCTGAAAGCCTTGAAGCGGGCAGCTGTTTCGTAAATGATTTCGTGCGCTCCGATCCCCGGCTACCCTTCGGAGGAATCAGGGAATCCGGTTTCGGGCGGGAGCTTGCCCGCTGGGGCATGCACGAATTCGTAAATGTGAAAACAGTTTATGTGAAGCAGCGCTGACGGCTACCGGGTGCGGGTTCACCTTATCCCGCATTATTCACAATTAAGCAGAATTTATTTGCTAAATGTAAGTTAATTATGACTTAGTGAAAAAGAACGGTAGCCCAAATTTGGGTGAGGTTTAAAGACTGCGCACCGAGCGCAGCGATTCCCACGAAGTGAAATTTCCTCGCTGGCTACGTTGAAGTTGAAAACTCATGCTCAGGGTACTTGGGTACCCTTCCGCTGAGTTTTCAGCTTCGCCTTGCCAGCAAGAAAATTTCTTGGTGAATAATGCGGGTTATGCCCCAAGAAAAAAGGCATGCCGGGCTCTATGTGAAATGATTATCTTTCAAAGAAAACAAAAAGAATGAATTGGTTAGGCGTTTGGCGGAAACATAAGGTGATAAAAGCAGAGCCACGCGGCTCTTATCTTGAAACACCGGAGGGCCCGGCTTTTCTGTCAAAAAAAGAAACGGGGGAGCATCCGGAGATCGGTACTGTTGTTGAAGCGCTAATCTATCATGATTATGATGGATACCTTACCGCAACCGTACACAAACCGCTCACCGCAGTCGGACAGTTTGCAGCCCTGAGAATCAAGGCTGCCGGAGACAAGGGCGCTTTTGCTGACTGGGGGTTGCCTAAGGACTTGTTTATACCGCATGCCGAGCAGCTCGAGCCGGTGCGAAAAGGGGAAACATACCTGACCTTCACCTATGTTGATTCTCAAAGCGGCCGTATTACCGCAAGCACACGGGTTGACCGCTTCGCAAGAGATGTTGTCGAAGAGGCAGACCGTGAGGCTTTTCCGAAAACCGGCGAGCCTGTGGAACTCATCATCTCCCGAAAAACGGATTTAGGCTATAAAGCTGTCATGTTACTTGACACCCCGTACAGCGGTACCATTTATCAAAATGAGGTCTTTCAGCCGCTCAAAACCGGCGATCAGCTGACGGGCTACATTAAGCTTTTACGTGAGGACGGCAAGATCGATCTCAGCCTGCGCAAGCCTGGTTTTGAAGAAGTCCTGGATTCGAAGGAACAGATATTTACTCAGCTCGAAGCAGCGCCGGACGGCTTTTTGCCCTATCACGATAAATCTGAAGCTGCGGAAATACGCCGGGTATTTCAGATGAGCAAGCGAACGTTCAAAGCAGCAATTGGTGGCTTGCTCAAAGAAGGTCGAATTGATATCCTTCCAAATGGTATCCGGCTCCATCAGGAATAATAAGGGGAAAGCGGATTTGCAGCTTCAATCTTTTTGAATAATTTTTCGTACAAAACTGCATATTCACCAAGATCTTAACCGGCCCGGAACCGGCTCTTTAACTCTCATTAACGTACAAACGGAATGTATTATGGCAAAACTAAAGCGCTCAACATCTGATAAAATGCTATTTGGCGTTTGCGGTGGCCTGGCAAAACACTTTGATATGGACTCTACCCTTATTCGCGTAATATGGGCCATCTTTGTTTTAGTTGGCTGGGGATCGCCCATCATTATTTACGCAATTATGGCGATGATCATGCCGCCGGAGTACTGAAACGTACAACTGTGAAACAATCTAACCCGCATAAAAAAACCGGCAGGAGTTTGAGTTCCTGCCGGTTTTTTTATTTATCTCGGGCTGCGTCCCGGCCTGTTCACCTGCCGGTAATCAATCAGGAATTCATCAACGAGCGCAAGAATTTCGGGCTTTAGCGTATCAACCCGGTTCACGCCGATAAAACCCAGTGAGCCGGTTTCCCAAGTCGTGGCAATGGACGAAATGCCATTATTCCGGACAGGAATTACTTCCTGTTTAAACCTGACTTCAGCCCTGTAGGAATAAAAACCAAGCTCGCTGCGTACGGTATTCAGATAAACGTACAAGTAAGGGACACCCGGCTGTCTTGACCATTCAACTTCATTCATCAGGCGAATACCTGCCCGGCGAAGACGCTGCGCAACTTCAATTTCAAGGGCTGCCCGGTTTAACCCGTCGGTTTCAACCGTGTTTTCTTCGAACTCAACAACCAAAAGAAAGGCTGGTATGCCCTGAAGGCTTTGTTTCTGATCGGCGGTGAAACGCTGCTGCGCTTCTGCGGAAGCTGCTGAGAAGAGTAATAGCAGTGATATGAAAACAGCCAAAAGGGTGCGTTGCATAGCAATTGGGGAAATCATTTGAAATATGCGTGAAATGAAATGTAACTGAGAAATATAGGCATAAAAGCTGTCGATTTGATAAATTAAAAAAATCCAATATATATGACATGACCCCATAATCTACAGCTGTTTATTTTGAGCCAACTCCCGCCTGCAACACCATTACCGTGGTATATAAAGCTGACCTTCATTCTGGCTATGCTAAGCCTTGTTGTGTTCGGTATGGTTGTGGCGAAGTCTGTGCTCATTCCGCTTTTCTTTGCTGTCTTTTTTGCCGTACTGCTTTCCCCTTTATGCGGTCGTTTGGAAGATTGGCATGTCCCCAGGGTTTTATCCGCATTGCTGAGTCTGTTTTTGGGTATTGGTTTGGTCGTCGTGACCGGGATTTTTATGTACACGCAAATCGTAGGTCTTGCTGCCGATGCTGGTCTGGTTGAAGAACGCCTGCGTTCTTTACTCGAAGATTTTGAAGATTTAGCGGGAGAATACGTGGATCTGGATATGAGTGCTTTTATCAGCACCATCCCGCAAAATGTTATCTCGTATGTCACGGACAATGTCGAATCTTTAAGCCGGGGAGTGCTTTCGGCAGCTTCAACGCTAACCGGCGTATTTATCATCCCGGTTTATGTGGTATTGTTCCTGCTTTTCCGGGATTTTCTCAAAGAGTTTATGATCCGGGCATTTTCAAACGGGGATGAAGCCCGCATGCAGCGCCTAATTGATAAAGTGAAGTCGGTCGTGCAAAATTACATCCTGGGCATGCTGATAGTCATCTGCATACTGGCTGTTCTGAACAGTACCATGCTGTGGGTGCTGGGTGTGAGACACGCGCTGTTTTTTGGGGTATTTGCAGCCATGCTGAACATCATCCCGTTTGTGGGACCCCTGCTGGGCTCCATTCTGCCTATTCTTTATGCCTTGCTCACGATGGATTCCCTGCTGATTCCGCTTTTGGTTCTGTTGGGATTTTACGTCATACAACTTTTTGAGAGTAATCTGTTTACGCCTTCCATTGTCGGCAGGCAGGTCAGTTTAAATCCGCTTGTTACCCTTATTGCCATATTTGTCGGAGCGCAAATATGGGGTTTGGTAGGCATGATTCTGTTCATACCTGCGAGTGCTGTGCTGAAAGTGATATTTGATGAATTCGATTCGCTCAAGCCGTACGGGTTTTTACTGGGCAAGGCTGACCTCAGGCACAAAAAAGGTAAAAGTAAACTGGCACTCAAAGTACAGGATATGTCGGAGCGCATAAGCGATAAAGCCAGTGAAATGATATCAAGCAATAAAGCGGAATCCGAGAAGGAATCGGCTCAACCATCAAAACAAAAAACGGACTCAGTTTCGTAAGTTATAGGAAAACTTTGGTTTAATGAAAAAAATCCTCGTTGTCGAAGATGAAGTGATGCTGCAAATCGTCATTTCTAAAATGGTGGAGAAAGCTGGTTTTATTCCGGTAGGCAGGGTGAAATCTGCAAAAGCAGCGACGGAAGCCGTACATACCCACCGGCCTGATCTCATATTGATGGATGTGCAACTGATCGGTGAATCAAACGGCATAGCTGCGGCACGGGAAATCAGAACATTTAGTAAGGCACCGATTATTTTTCTCACGGGCTTTCATGATGCCCTTAAAGAGGCTGACCTGGACGGTCTTCAGCCCTGCACGCTGCTCACCAAGCCGTTTGATTATCAGGAGTTGTCCGGGAAAATACAGCAGGCTTTCGAACGCGCTGAACAGCTATGAGTAAAGGGGATATCAGCGTTTTCGCGCCTGAGCGGGATGTTCTTAAAGCGGCTTCCCGCAGGATTCAGTCAAGCATCCGCCGAACACCGGTTCAAACAAGCAGCTGGTTTAATGCACGCTACGGCACAGAGCTGTTTTTTAAATGCGAGAACTTTCAGGTGACCGGCTCCTTTAAAGCCCGCGGAGCCGCACATGCTGTGCTTTCCCTATCTGATTCGGCGGCCCGGAAAGGGGTTGCCACGCACTCCTCAGGAAATCATGCAGCAGCACTTGCCCGGGCAGCGGGGTTACGAAACATTCCTGCATATATCGTGATGCCGGAAAACGCGCCCAAGGTTAAGATTGAAGCCGTAAAAACCTATGGCGGTATTATCCGGTTTTGCGAACCTACCCTTGAAGCACGTGAAACCGGACTGCAGCAGCTTGTAGAAGAAACCAGCGCGACTTTTATCCCGCCCTTCAATCATACAGATATCATTCTGGGGCAGGCATCCGCGGCGCTGGAGCTGCTGGAAGACGTGCCCGACCTCGATGTCATCATCGCGCCTGTAGGCGGAGGCGGGCTGCTGTCAGGGACCGCGCTCGCCGCGAAGCGCATCAATCCTGGAATTACGGTGTACGGGGCTGAGCCTGAGCAGGCCAATGATGCCTTTCTTTCTCTGAGAGCCGGTCACATCATTCCCGCGCAGCCCGACACCATTGCCGACGGCCTGCGCACCTCGCTGGGTGACATCACCTTTGGTGTTATCCGTCGCTTTTGTGACGAAATTCTCACCGTCCCTGAGGACGCCATTATCACATCCATGCGGGATGTTTGGGAGCGTATGAAAATTATCATTGAGCCATCCTGCAGCGTACCGGTCGCAGCCATTGGCCTTTATCCGGATCTTTTTGCCGGAAAGAAAACCGGCGTTATTCTGACGGGAGGCAATGTGGATCTCGACAAGCTCCCGTGGATGTGAGAAAGGACCCTTCCTCCCCCCAAAATCAAAAAAAACGGCGGAACAGATTGACGATGATGGTGAGTACAATACTCAGCAGAATCATCGTAACTATCGGGAAGTACACCCGGGAACTGCCCCGCTCTATGCGGATATCACCGGGCAGATTGCCGAGCCAGCTCAGCTTACTGCCAAATACCGTAATGATGAGTCCTAAGCCCAGCAGCACGAGTCCGGCATAAATCAAAAAACGACCAATTTCAGGAGACACTTTTTTTGGGTTTGATGGATGGGCGATGAAGTGAAGTGAAGCTGCGCGACAGGTTCGTAGTTTTGTCTTTCGGGGATGATTTATTTACCTTGATGTTTTGTAACACCGGATATCATCGGTCATTTCCTGAACTACGAAAAAGAAAAATATAAAATGATAACACTGGAAGATAAAACAACCCTGCTGAAAGCCGCAAAAGAACTGGGTGAGGCTTTAAAAGCATCCCCCGAGTATGAGCAGTTTCGGGAAGCGCAGAAAGTATTTGATGCCGATGCCGATGTGCAGCAGCTTGTGCATCAGTACAATGAGGTCGTGCAGCAATTACAGCGGCTGCAGCAGATGCAGCAAAAAGATGAGGCACTGATGACCCGCTACCGCGACCTGAATCATCTTATCGAGACCCATCCGGTAATTCATGCACTAATGAATGCCCAAAAAGCATGGAAGAATACCGCTGCCGCTGCTAATGCTGCCCTAACTGAAAAGCTTGGCTATGACTTCGCAGATATGGCCAAAGCTGAAGGCGGTTGTTGCTGACCCTGTCCATTCGTCTAGAGCGCTTCAATACCTGAATACTATCACCAAAACCTTCCAATAAAAAACATGAGTACCCTTTCCCCTGAGCTGCAGCATCACATCCAGGCGTTTGCAGATGCACTGCTCGCTACCGAGCAATCCGACGATTTTGTAAAAGCCCGTACCACATTTGAAGGCGATGAAACTGCCATCGACCTGATGACCCGCCTCAATACCCTATCCTATGAACTCAGCCGCAAGCAGCATGCCGGCACCTTAGAGCAGCATGAAATTGCGCAGTATAAAGAGGTACAGGAAGAATTTATCAGCAATGAAGTTGTTGCAGAACTTGAACAGCGTGAGCGTATGCTTGTGGAGCTGATGCGCGAATGCAACCATGAGATAAGCGGTATGCTAGGACTTGATTTTGCTAAGGATGCCGCCCAATCGTCCTGCGGATGCAGCAGTTAGGCTGATGAAGCCCGGCACCGTTCTTTTTTGATCTTCGTGCATAGCCGAATTTTCCATCGCAAGGATGAAACCCCAAACAGTAAAGCGCACAGTAAATGACATGAAACATCTTCTGCGTGGTTAAGGCGGTTTTTCCGGTATCACTTCGGAGCCCAAAAAGCAAGGGACTCATCTTTGATTTGGGACCCTTGATCTGCCACGAAAGACCGTGATGTTCACGGAGTTTCCCCCCAAAAAAAAGCCACAGCTGCGATGTGCAGGGTGCTTTTGCTGGTTTAAAAGAGCGGCACTCCTCACGAATACAGCGCGCTTTCGAAAATCAAATGGTTTTGGAGAAGACCGGTTTTTCCTTGTGCTGCGGCATGTAGGCGTCGAAAATCATTGCAATATTGCGCAGGTAATGCCGGCCTTTGGCGTGGATGCGGATGCCTTCCTGTGTGATGCTCACGATGCCGTCTTCTTCAAGAGGCCTGAGGCGGCGCAGCTCTTCACGGAAGTACTCTTTGCCGTTGATGTACCAGGTATCCCACAAATCGCGGAAGTTGAGGTTGCGGCTGCACATCAGCTGCATGATTACGCTGCGGCGAAGCTCGTCTTCGCGGGTGAGGCGCAGTCCCCGTACCCACGCATTGCCGCGGGTATCAATGGCGGATTTCCAGTCAGCCAGCTCTTTTTCGTTTTGGAAATAGTACTCGCCGACCGAGCTGATGCTCGACATGCCGAGCGCGTACAGGTCGAGGCCGTTCATGGTGCTGTAGCCCTGGAAGTTACGCTGAAGCGTGCGGTCGCGCAGGGCGACGCTGAGCTCGTCGTTGGGCTTGGCAAAGTGATCCATGCCGATGTGCTCAAAGCCGTTTTGTTCCATAAAGGCGATGCCGTCAAGCAGTAGCTGCAGCTTGAGGTCTGCGTCGGGCAGTTGTTTGTCTTCGAGCAGCTTCTGAGCCGGCTTAATCCAAGGTACGTGTGCATAGCTGTACATGGCAACGCGGTCGGGATTCAGGGTTTTGATGGCGTCCAGTGTTTTTGCGAAGCGCTCGCGGTTCTGCATGGGCAGGCCGTAAATCACATCGAGGTTCACCGATGAGATACCGGCTTCCCGGAGCGTATCCATGCATTCCTGCACCATTTCCATGGGCTGAATGCGGTGTATGGCTTCCTGAACTTCATGGTTCACATCCTGAAATCCGATGGAGGCACGGTTCATGCCAAATGCCATCATGGCTTCGAGGTGCTCCCTTGTGAAGGTGCGCGGATCGAGCTCGACGCCGAATTCGGCCTTCAGTTCGATGTTGAAATGGGTGTGAAGCATACGCCCGAGGCGGCGCAGCTGATCGGGCGTGAGGAAAGTGGGCGTGCCCCCGCCGTAGTGAACCTGCCGGACCACGTGCTTGGGGTGAAGCAGGGCGGCATAGTACTGCATTTCTTTTTCGACATAATCGAGGTACTCGTCTGCCGCAGATTTCTTTTTGGTGATGACGGTCGTACAGCCACAGTACCAGCACAGGGAGGCGCAAAACGGTAAGTGCAGGTAGAGGGAAATCTCCCGGGGAGAGGTGTTGCGCTCTTTGAGATAACTTCCGAGGGTGACGGGTTCAATGGCGTCGAACTGCACCGCGGTCGGATACGAGGTGTAGCGCGGACCGGGAACATTGTATTTTTTAATGAGTCGGGCGTTAGCAGACATAATAGTAGCAGCGGTTTGAACGAGTTGCGTAGAAATCGGGGGTGTTTCGGAGGGTTTCAGTTCAGATCGAAAAGCCTATTTAAGACATTGATATTAGAATATAGGAAAAATTTGAGTGCTGTCCAATCCGTGGCTTTGAAATTATGCCCGTTAAACCGGGAATATTGGAATAATACAGCCTTAACATATTGGGCCGTATATTGCTGGCTCATTGATTTACCCGGCAAGGCGCAAATCGCATGTTTTCAACCCTTAATCCCGAATCCGGATTTCAGATGACTGCACCAAATTTCAGATTCCTGACAACCCTTCTGATCTTCTTTTTCTTTTCGACACCGACAGCTGATGCCTGGCTTTCAGACGACCGTCAGCCGCCCATGGAAGAGCCGGTCATGCCGGTTTTTTTGGTGATGGATGAGGCGGACCTGAACCGGCTTTACCGCCGGAATCCGCGCTCGGATGACCGTCTGCCGGGTTTTGTGAGATGGAGCGAGCGGGGGCGGGCGCAGGGGCTGAACGGGGTTCGGTTTCGCGGCAATACCTCCCGCTATCATGTCCGGAAATCTTTCAACATCCGCTTTAACCGGCCGCAGCGGGAGCTGTTCAGAAGCGACCGCCTCAACCTGAACGCGATGTTTACCGACCCCTCCGGGATGCGGGAGCGGCTGGCGTGGCAGATGTTTCATGAGGTGGGTCAGCCAGCTTCAAAAGTGCGCTATATGGCCCTGCACATCAACGGCAACTACGAAGGCCTGGGCATTCACATTCAGCGGATTGATGAAAACCTTCTCCGGCAGAACGGCCTTGATCCGCGCGGAACCCTGATTCGGGACCTGACCCGCCGGCGCGGTGCTGATGCCGGACTCGACCGTCGCTCCATTTTCGGATTCGACCTCAACAGTGTTCCGGATCAGCCTGCATTTCTTGCCGGCATGTTCGAGTCCCGCTGGTCGCCCGATTACAACGCGATTGCCGAACTACTGCAATGGGTGCACGACACCCCCGCCGGTGACGCCTTTGAGCAGGGTTTGCGCGAGCGTTTCGATGTCGAAAACCTGACCGACTGGCTCGCGATTCACTACATCATCGGTGATGTGGATGCCTTCGGCGACGATTTCTGGCTGTACCGCGGGCGCGGGGCAACCGATAAGTGGAAGATCATCCCCTGGGATCACGACCTCAGTTTTGGCCGCAACGAACGCGATGGCCTGACCGAAAACCGGGAGCTCGGACAGTTCGGTCGCGGCCTCGTGCAGCTCAACGATTTCTTTGCTTACGAATATCCGCTTGATGATGCGGGCTGGGACAATGCCCTCATCGTGAAATACCATCAGTCGCCCGGTCTCCGCGCGCAGTTTGAAGAACGCATTTTATTTTTGATGGATGAAGTCTTTACCGAAGCCTGGTTTGATGCACAAATTGAGACGCTGGAAGAAGTCATCGCACCCTACATGACCCGCACCCGGAACGGCAGCGGCGCTTTTACCCTACACGAGCGGCAACATCACGGAGAGCCTGGACGCTGGGCTTATCACAAAGAAAACCTGCGCGATTTTGTGGAGCTGCGGTACGCGTTCATTCGAAGCATGCTCCTTTTTGATGAACCCACGGCCTTCCACAACTACGCGAAATTGCAGTTTGCGGAAGGACAAACAGGCCGAGTGCTCATCACCGATGATGCCGGCTGGACCTTCGGTGCCCTTGATCTCGAAGCCGGCAGCATAAGCGGAAATCCTGAATTGCTGATTTACCTGCGTACCGCCCCCGATAATGACGGCATTCTGAAAGACTATCATGTGGAAGTCACGGGCGGCCGCATAGCCGGGCAGCTCACGCTTTACTACCGCAACGACATTGCCCCGGACGGCCGCGACAACTGGTACAAATACCCCGAAGCCATCGGCCGCCAATGGCAACTCCGCGTGTTAAAGGATGAAGGTCAGCTGAACAGCCGCCCGAATCCGTTTTCTAACAAAATCACCGCAACAACTACCCTGAGCGGCACGCACCTGATTCAGATTTTGCACGCAGACTAAGGCTGCGAGCGCGGCACGACCGTCTACATGAACCTGCAAACCCAAGTTAAAAACTCAGCCTGCAATGGTATTGCCACAGGCGCCAAACTGTCGTATATTTGGAATCTATTCTGAAACGAGCCCGGGTGGCGGAATTGGTAGACGCGTGCGTTTCAGGGGCGTATGTCGGCAACGACATGGGGGTTCGAGTCCCCCCCCGGGCACACAATAAAACAGTAAAGCCCTGTAAACCTTGAGTTTGCAGGGCTTTCTTTTTTTGTGTTACCAGCCAAACCCATAAAATCCTCTTGATCTGTCATGTGCCGGCAAGGTATCCCATTCAGGCTTAGGTTCACAAAGGAGTGCCGATAGGTTTTGGTATTGTCAGGCTCAGGCCTGCAATCACCTCATAAGGTTTGTACAGCGGACTCCCGCCCAGGTACTCCATCTTCACCCGCAGTTCGCTTTCCGTGTGCTGCAGCCTGACTTTGGTGATGCTCATCGTGCCTTTATCGGGCAGCTCCATGGCAATGCTGTACGGCTGCGGTTTCGGCTCGGCCTGTTCATGCGCGTGCAGTAAGGCCGATTCGGGAATGAGTCCGCCGTGCTGCGTCCTGAGCTGATCGAAAACTTTTGCCCGGAGCCGCTGCGTCTTGTCCTGTTCGCGGCCGGCGGAGACAACCGGCATGGGCGGGTTGGGGATGGTTTCGAGGCATTCGCCGTTCCAGTGCCACATCTCGGGTTCGCGCAGTCCGCTGAAAGCAACAAGGTTGAAGGGATTGTACGGCATCGAAGCAGCCGACTGCCGGTTCATGTAGGTTCGCACGGCTTCCGGGCTACCGTCTTCCAGAGTGATGAGCTTGCGCACGAGCAAACCGCGGCTTTTGCTTTCGCCGGTGTAGTTGGCGGCGGATTTCCCCATGTAGTCGTTGAGCAGGCACAAAATCAGGCCGCGGTCGTTGGCCGCAATCCAGGTGCCCTCGCCCTGCGGATCAACCGGCGCCATGTACCGAATGCCGTTTCGGCTGAAAAACTTCGGCGGCTCAGCCTTCACCCGCACCCGCATCTCATCCCGGCTGAACACGAGATACAGTTCGTTTTGGGACGGATTGCGCTGCCAGCTGAGGGTACACATGGTTGAGTCGGGTCGGGGTCAGGATTTGGATTGGGGTTGGGAGCCCAATATAACAGATTCAGCCTGAAATGCCCTGATGCCCGAACGGTCCCCGACAATGGAACGCGGATTTATCGGATCGGGCAGGATTCGCGGGGATTTTGTTTGGTCCGCGTGATGGTATCAGGGATGAATGGTGCCCCACCGTAGGGGTACACCCTTGTGGTTGCCCCAGCGCGGTTTACGCACAAGTTATTCCCCCATTTGGGATTGTCATTTACATCACGAAACGCCGTCACAAAAAGCAAGGGGACCAGCCGTAGGTTTGAGGGCTGTCGGGTTGCCGCTGCAGCCAGTGATGCGCACGGGGTTTCCCCCAAAAAATAATGCGTCCTTATTTGATGAGCATCATTTTTCGGGTGAGCTGCTGACCCGCGGCGGTGAGGCGGTACAGGTAGAGGCCGCTTGCAAGGGCGGAACCGTCGAAGGCGAGCTGATGGATGCCGGACTGATGCAGGCCGTTCGCCAGGGTTGCGACCCGCTGCCCCTGCAGGTTGTACACGCTCAGGAAAACCTCCGAAGCTTCAGCCAGTTCGAAGCGGATTTGCGTGATGGGGTTGAAGGGGTTCGGGTAGTTTTGATGCAGCTGCATCTGTCGCGGGAGCTCGCCGGTCGGGGCGGTGCTGACCGGAACCATGCCGCCGATGCGCAGCACCATCGCGCCATGCGCGGCAAGGGCGGGAATGATGACGCGGTTCCCGGCTTCGACGGTTACGGTAAGGGTGTTGCCGCTGAGGAGCTCATCCACTTCCCAGGTACCGGGCTGCAGGGAAATGCCGGGCATGCCGAAGGCCGCCTCGGTGACTGCCCCGCTGCCGGTGTTGACAGCGATCAGAAGCTGATCCTCCTCGTAGGTGCGCACGAAGCCGAACAGCGCGTTGCGGCTGACCTCCGCGGGCTGATAGTCGCCAATCCGCAGCGCGATTTCCTGATTGCGCACCTGAATCAGGCGCTGATACCAGTTGAGCAGGGAATTGGGGTCTTCGGCCTGCACCGCCACGTTCCGGATGTGATAGTCGGGGTTCAGGTTAATCCAGGGCGTGCCGGTTGTGAAACCCGCGTTGGGGCCATCAGTCCACTGCATGGGCGTGCGGATCTGCGGATCAGGCTTGGCGCCGCGCATGCCGATTTCCTCGCCGTAGTACAAAAACGGCACGCCGGGCAGGGTGAGGTAAATGGACGCCGCCGTCCGCGCCTTGTTCCAGTCGTCGCCCAACTCGTTCATCACACGGTTCTGATCGTGATTGGTGAGGAAGGTCGCGTACTGCAAATAGGGGTAGCTGTTGTGCACTTTCTGCATCTGACTCCGCAGCGGACGCGCATCACCGTTGCGCGCGGCGTTGAGGATGGCCGAGGCCAGATCAAATTCGAAGGCAATATCGAGGCGGTCGTTGGTCACGTACGGGATGATGTTCTCCGTGCTCGTCCAGGCTTCACCCACAGTTACGGCTTCCGGATTGTTCGATTTCACGCGCTCATTGAACTCCGCCCAGAAAGCGAAGGTCTCTTCGGTGTGCTCGAGCTGACTCCCGTCCTCAAAAATATAAGTCACCGCATCGAGCCGGAAGCCGTCTATGCCCACATCGCTGAGCCAGAAATCGGCCGCCTGAAACAGCTTCTCCTTTACTTCTTCGTTGTGGAAGTTCACATCCGGCATGCCGCCCCAAAACAGGCCGTAGTAAAACCAGCCGCCATGCTGATGCCACACCGGCTGCCCCCACGGGCCGTTGTAGCCGGGATGCGTGGCCGACCAGCGGTAGTAGTCGCGGTAGCCGGGCACGTTGTTGCGGGAATTGATGAACCAGGGATGCTGCGAAGAGGTGTGATTGAGCACGAAGTCAATAATCACCCGTATGCCGCGGGCCTGCGCTTCTTCCACGAAGGTGCGGAACGTCTCCATGCTGCCGAAATCGCTGCTTACGGAGGTGTAATCGAGCACGTCATAGCCGTGATAATTCGGCGACGGATGAATGGGCATCAGCCAAATACCGGTGATGCCGAGGCTCTCCCCGCTTTCAGGGTCGCCGTCGTTGAGGTAATCGAGCTTCTCAATCATCCCCTGAAAATCGCCGGTGCCGTCGCCTGAGCTGTCAAAAAAGCTGCGGGCAAACATTTCATAAAAAACGGTATGATTCCACCAGTGCGTTGCCGTCGTTTCGCGCACCTGTACCTGCACAACATCGGTGAGACTTAGCGTATCGGCAAGATCCTGATGCCGGGCGATGAGGGTTACGCCATAGCTGCCTGCCTGCGGGTAGCTGATTACGGGGTTGCGCTGCTGCGAGCTTGCTGGTACGCCGCCTTCAAAGTGCCACTCCCATTCGGTGACTTCTCCGCCGGAAAGGTCGGAAAAGGACACAGCTCCGTTTTCAAAAATACTGACAGATTGGGGAGTGAAACCTGCAACGGGCGGCCCGTCGGGCGGCAGCTCGTCGTTGTACCACACGAGGATCTCGTTAGGCCCGCTGGTGACGGTGTAGTTCCGGTTGGCCCCGCCACCGGGAAATTCTTCGCGCCCGTCCCAGGCTCCGTCGATGCGGAACTTAAACTGAATCGTCTGTCCGGGGGAAAATCCATCAATCGTGAGGCTGTAAATGCCGTCGCCTTCGGGGTCGGCCAAAACCCGCGGCGTGCCGCCCCAGCCGTTAAACGTCCCGGCTACATCCACAAAATTGAGGTCCGGATCGAAATTGCCGAGCGTGACCTGATGATTCATGTTCACCGAAAAGGTGACCTGTGTTTGCTGCGCTGTGACGGTTTGTGCAAAGAACAGCAGCGCGAAAAGCGCCGGGAAAAAGAAACGGTAGAAAAAAGGCATGTAAAGCGGGAGTCCAATGAATGAAAATGTAAGCGCTTTCAAAATAGGGCTTCAGGCTTGTATTTCCAAAGCTGAAGCACAGCAGCAATCGCGGTCAGCTGAGGCAAAAAAAATAACCGGAATCTGACAGCATCGGCATTTCCCGCTTCTGTTTTTTTTGGGGGAAACTCCTTGCACATCACGGTCAGTCGTGACAGTTCAAAATCCCCAAGCCTGCGGGATGTCCCGTGCTTTTAGGGATGAACGCGAAGCACGCGAAGAAGGCAAAAAACGCAGCGCATGTATAATTCATAACACAAGTTGCGGCTTTTGCACCTTGGCTAACCATGAAAATCCAAGGGTCCGCAACCGCTCCTCAGGTTTTTATCCGGCTGTCTTGACAATATGCGTCAAAAGCTTCATCTTCCAAAGATAACACCGTTAACCTTTGTTTAACCATCTACGCTAATTCTCTGGTATGCAAACTGATCCCGCCACAACTCCCGTGTTTATAGACGGCGTACGCACGCCCTTTCTCAAATCGGGAAGCGATTTCAAGAAAATGCTGGCCTACGACCTCGCAAGGGTCGCCATTTCCGGATTGCTGGGCAAAACCGGCATCAGTCCGGAAGCCGTTGACCACACTATCGTTGGTACAGTGATTCAGGAGGTGCGTACCGCGAACATCGCCCGGGAAGCCGCGCTTGCTGCGGGCATCCCCGATTCCAAACCGGCGCATACGGTCACCATGGCCTGCATCTCCTCGAACCTCGCGCTTGCGCAGGCCGCAGACGCCATCCGCCTCGGACGCGCCTCCGCCGTGATTGCCGGCGGCACCGAAACCATGAGCGACGTGCCCATCCGCGTCTCCCGACGCCTGCGCGCCAAATTGCTGGAAGCGCAGAAATACAAGTCCCCCCTCGAATTCCTGAAAATCCTCAAGGGCTTCAAATTTGCGGACCTCAAGCCGGAACTGCCCGCAATCGCCGAATTCTCGACCAACGACACCATGGGCGCAAGCTGCGACAAGCTGGCAGCTATGTTCGGCATCAGCCGCGAAGATCAGGACGCCTTCGCGATTTCCTCCCACAAACGCGCCGCCGCCGCCTGGGAATCCGGCTACTATAATGATGAAGTCATTGCTATGCAGCCGCAGCCGGGCCGCGAAGTCGTACACCACGACAACGGCATCCGCGGCGACTCAAGCCCCGACAAACTCGCCAAACTGCGTCCAGCCTTCGTGAAGCCCTACGGCACCGTCACCGCGGCCAATGCCTCCTTCCTCACGGACGGCGCCTCGGCAGGTCTCGTGATGTCGCTCAACAAAGCCCGGGCAAGCGGCCTCAAACCGATGGCCATCATCAAAGACTACATCTTTGTCTCGCAGGATCCCCGCCATGAGCTTTTGTTAGGTCCCGCTTACGCCACGCCGCGCATCCTCGAACGCAACGGCCTCAAGCCCGACGACATCGGCGTGTACGAGTTCCACGAGGCCTTCGCCGGACAGATTCTGGCCAACCTCAAAGCGCTGTCCACCGAAAGCTTCATGAAAGACAAAGTGAAGACGAGCATCAAACCCTTCGACATGCCGATGGACCGCTTCAACCTGAAGGGCGGCTCGCTTTCCATCGGGCATCCGTTCGGTGCTACCGGCGTTCGGCTCGTGACGACCGCGGCCCGCCGCCTGCACGAAGAAAACGCGCGCTACGCGCTCATCGCGGCCTGTGCTGCCGGCGGACAAGGCCATGCCATGCTCTTAGAGCGATTCGACGGATGAGCCATCATCCCCCAACACAAAACACATAAACGGGAAAGGCCGCACAGGCTGATCAGGTCACGGGACCCATCACCCTGCCCCCTCCCATAAACACAGAAACTGCAAAAACGACTGCGCACATGCTCACGCTCACACGGGAAAACGCCATAGCCTGGCTCACGCTGGATCAGCCCGGCGACAAAGTTAACACCCTCGGCAAGGAAATGATCTCCGGTTTCGGCAAACTGCTCGACGAGGTTCAGCAGGATGCCGGCATCAAGGCCGTCGTGCTCATCAGCGGCAAGGAGAACAATTTTATAGCCGGGGCCGACATCAAAATGTTCGATACCTTTACCACGCCGGAGGAATTTGGGGCCTTCATCAAAACCGGCACGGACCTGCTCGACCGAATCGAGAAATTTCCCAAGCCGGTGATTGCGGCCATCAACGGCGGCTGCATCGGCGGAGGCCTCGAAGTTGTGATGGCCTGCCACTACCGCATCGCGACCGACGATCCCGCCACGAAATTTGCTGTGCCCGAAGTGAAGCTTGGTCTCCTGCCCGGCGCAGGCGGCACGCAGCGGCTGCCGCGACTCGTCGGCGTACCGACGGCCCTCGACATGATGCTCACCGGAAAAAACGTGTATCCGCGGCAGGCCAAACGCATGGGGCTGGTGCACGAACTCACGCACCGTCACGGCCTGCGTCAGGCCGCGCACTACCGGGCCGAAAAGCTGATGAAAGAAAAGCCCAAATCCGGTAAGCTTCCGCTCGTCGCCAAGCTGCTCACCAACACCGCCGCGCGCAACATCGCCTTCAGCAAAGCCCGCGAAACCGTGATGCGGCAGACGCGCGGCAACTATCCCGCGCCGCTGCGCATCATCGACAGCGTGAAAGCGGGCCTCACCCAAAGCCGTGAAAAAGGCTTCGAAACCGAGCGCCGCCTGTTCAGCGAGCTGGCCTTCACCCCGGAATCTGCCGCGCTGCGCAGCCTGTTTTTCGGCATGCAAAGCGTGAAGAAAAATCCGTGGCAGGGCAAAGACCGCAAGGTCGAACGCATCGGCGTACTCGGCTCCGGACTCATGGGCGGCGGCATCGCCGACGTGAGCGCGGCCAACGGCTACCGGATCTCGCTCAAAGACCGCGACACGGCCTCGGCGGTGAAGGGCTTTGAAGCCATCCGGCGCGAAACCGACAAAAAGGTAAAAAAGCGCATCATGTCTTCTTTTGAGGGGGATGCGCACCTCGCCCGCATCACGCCCACCGGCTCGTACGAACATTTCCGGGACATCCCGATTGTGATCGAGGCCGTGTTTGAGGACCTGAAAATCAAGCACGCCGTACTGAAAGAAGTCGAGGCCGTTTCGCCCGACGCCATTTTTGCAAGCAACACATCCTCGCTGCCCATCGCGGACATCGCGAAAGGCGCGAAAAAGCCCGAGAACGTGGTGGGCATGCACTATTTTAGTCCGGTGCAGAAAATGCCGCTGCTGGAAATCATCAAAACCGATCAGACCTCCGAAGAGGCCATTTCGACGGCCTACGAAATCGGGATTCGTCAGGGCAAAACCGTAATTGTGGTCCACGATGGACCCGGTTTTTACACGACCCGCATCCTCGCGCCCTTCATCAACGAAGCGCTGTTGCTGCTCGAAGAAGGCGCCGCGATAGAGGACATCGACCGGGCCATGAAAGACTTCGGCTTCCCGGTCGGGCCGATTGTGCTGATTGATGAAGTCGGCATCGACGTAGCCGCGCACGTAGCCGATGTGCTCGGGCCCCTGTTCCGCGAACGGGGCGCGACGCCCTCAGATTCCGCGCGCAAGCTCTACGACGCCGGATTCCGGGGCCGGAAAAACGCCAAAGGCTTCTACCGCTACGGCGAAGGCAAGGGCAAGAAAAAGGAAATCAACCCTGATATTTACGCGCACTTTGGCGGCACCTCCCGGAAGAAGATTTCGGCGGAAGTCATCCAAAAGCGCATGAGCACCGTGATGCTGAACGAAGCCCTGCTGTGCCTGCAGGAAAACATCCTCGACAGCGCCACCGACGGCGACCTCGGCGCGGTGCTCGGCCTCGGCTTCCCGCCCTTCCACGGCGGCCCCTTCCGCTACATCGACCTCATGGGCGCGGAAGTCATCCTCAACCAACTCAAAACCCTCGAACAGGAACACGGCGCCCGCTTCACCCCGGCCAAACTGCTCGAAGAGCACGCGAAAGCCGGAAGGAAATTTCGGGAGGGGTAGAAGTCCGCGGAGCGAAAGCTATGAAGCTTGATGATTTGGTGTAAATATGCTACTATGCTTTTATGCGGACAACCATTGATATACCCGATACCTTATTCAAACAAGCGAAAATAAAAGCTGTTGAGGAAGGCATCACCATGAAAGAGCTTTTCATTAAAGCGCTCACGCGCGAGCTGAGCGAAAACCAGCTTGCGCAAAAGGGATCGTTTCCCTGGGAAAAACTGCGCGGCACCGGCAGCACGGCAGGCCTTCAGCCCGATGAATCCGGCTTCGACGGCTACAACGGTCCCGACTTGCTCGGTGGCATGGCCGTCAACGATCCCTCACAAGATTAGCCCTTACCCAAGAACCTGTTGAACTTCCGAAAAAGCGGACTGTAGCGATACGGTCCGCTTTTTGGTTAAAGGATATGAGCCCTTATGGCGGGCGACTTTGTTTTTCCGCTTGGTTTATTTTTTGGGAAGAACTCCGTGAGCGTCACGCGGGCCTTGCTTTTTGTTTGGCGCTCCTCATGTTTTGCAGCATACCTTATCTGAAACAAACACCTTATGATTTTACTCGATACCCACATTTGGCTTTGGTGGCTACTGGGCGATGGTCCCCTGCAACAGTCAAACCGAAACAAACTGGATGAGCTGGCCCGAGAAGGTCTTCTTGCGATAAGCTGGGTAACTCTTTGGGAAACTGAAATGCTTGAGCGAAAGGGCCGCATCCGGTTCAAAATGCCATTCGAGGTTTGGCTGGAAAAGGCTACCGCACCCGAAATCTGCGAGGTCATCCCAGTGGATATTGACACTGTGCGTATGCAGCGAAAACTTCCGAAAGATTTTCATGCCGATCCAGCCGACAGGCTGATTACGGCTACCGCCCGGTAGCACAGTATTCATCTGTGTACCGCTGACCGCCGCATTCTCGACTCCGGTGCTGTATCTTTTTTTGATCTTTGAGTTAATTTGCCGGATTCTTGTACCAACGCTTGTTAAATAGGAAGGCTTCTTGAGCGGAATTCCAATTTCTACAGTTGCAACTTGAAAGAATGGCTAAAACGAGACCTCCGAAGAGTGCTTAAAATGAGGTCATCGATGCCGCGTGCTGGCTTAATCCGGGCAGCCATCATACACGAACGGAGAAATTTTCCGGGAGCTGATCCGGCATCCAAAAATGATAAAAAAACAACAAAAAACCCTAATTTAACAGTCCAAGTGAGGAGTACCCGGACACATTTTTTGAGTACTATTTAGTTTGACCGGAATAGACGTTATGTTGTCAGTCGCTCAATAACACGATAGCGATACCAGTAAGTAACAGCTATCCTAAATTCACAGAAAGGAGTGGAAAAATGTCTCATAAGAAGAATTTTCAGAAGTACACAATGATATCAATAGCGGGCCTTGGCATAAGTATTGGTGCGCTGACTCCGGTTATCCCGCTTCCCGCGCTGGTGATGTTTGGTGTTGGTATGGGCATTATGCTCGGAGGTGTTTTTAAAGGCTTATATGAGCTTGCTGAAAGAATGGAATAAAGCACTGCCTTTCCCCCCGGACTAGGTATTAAATGCGCCTTCGCAAATGGGAGCTGTAATCCTGTTGACGAACAATACGTGCCTAAGCAGATACTTTGCTCGCAAAGGTTTCAACCGGGCTCCGGAAAGCCTGGGGGTGCCTTAGACGGGTTAGCTTAGTGAGGGCGTCGGTTAACTCGAGCGTTATAGGGCAAGTTAAATTCTCCGTTAATACATATATTTTGGTTGATAAACTGACCAAAACAGCGTTGGAATTATGCCAGGGTTGGCATCAATTGTCTTCTGGTCTGAAAACCACTATATTTAAACATGACAATCGAACAAAGGAAAATATCGCTTATTAACTGGATAACAACTCTTGATGATGAGGTGATTCTCGATCAGATGGAAGGATTAAAGAACTCTTCTCTGGATGACCTTCCTGTTGCTATTGTTGAAATGCTAAAACTTGCAGATTCTGAACCAAACGAAAATCTCGTAAAGCATACAAGTGTTAAAGATTTTCTAAAAATGAAATGAAAGAAGTTCAGTGGACCGTAACAGCTATTAAAACACTGCAAGAAACCTCAGATTTCATACTTGAAGTTTGGGGTACTGATGTCAATAAGCAATTTGTTGAGCAACTTGATTATCGGATTGAACAGCTTCAAAATAATCCCGAACTTGCTCCGGCTTTCGAGAACACGCAATTCAGAAGATTGGTCGTACACAGAACGGTTTCCCTGTTTTATGTGAATACCCCTCAATTCATTAAAATTCTTGTAATTATGGGATAATAGACAAGACGCTGATAAACTCTTAGAAAAGTTAAATGATGGCAAAAGAGGCTGATTGGATAAATATTCCCTAATCATACGTTAGCAACCTCTATAACACGGGCTTCTATCGGGCGGTTTTGCAATTATGTCCCAAACAAAGTTGGTCGCCTAATCACTTAAGCACGACATTATGATAAGGATAACCAAACCTTTTTTCTACAAATAATTTTATAATCACAGATACACTTCACCCATTAAAGTGCTGACAAAAAAATTTAAGTGAAAATATGGATACTGACGAGTTATCGACGGAGACTTACAATGGTATTATCATTGAAGCGGAAAAATTCAGTCATGATCTTACGCTTCAATTCGGGAGTTTAGCTTCGGGTTGCAAAGATGAGGAGGATTATCTGGAGAAATCCTTAAGCTTGATTTCCGAATTGCGGTCACTGGATGAGGATGAATTATATGAAGTCTTTTTCGCAAAACCGCCTAACAGGCAGTCTTTAAATAACGCACTTGATCGGATAGTATTAAACATTGCTACTATCAGAAAAATACCAAAAGAACAAAGACACTATGAGTTTTAAGGCAGAAAGTCCAGCAGATAATTTCAAATCCATTTCGGTTCATAAGTTCGTTAAGCTGTATAAGAAGAGCAATCCCCGTGAAGATGCAGAAATGTTGAAGAAAGACTTGATACACTTCAGATCTCTGAAATCAAATGGACAAAAATGTAATTGTGGCAACCCAATCTGGGCCATTGGTTCAGCAATTTCAGGAATGGGTTGTTTTACCTGCATAACCGGGGAAACAGACAGCAGTAACGACTACGAAATAGCATAAGGCCTGCACCAAGAGTGAATAGCATAAATTCAGAATCAGCTACAAATTACTTTATGGAAAGTATTTTACTCTGAAGTGTAAGTAATTGGTGGACATTGTTTAATGGTCAAATATCACCTCATCCCGCTGCGTAACGATGGGGGCTACTACTTTTGTCAATTAGCTTTGACAATTGTCAAGTTAAGTTGACGATTGTCGGTTATACTTGTTATTTTGAGGCAAAAACTAACAAGCAAAAAAATGGATAGGTCAGAGAACCATATACAGAGTGCCTTAAAATACCCGCTAAGTTCGATATTGGGCTCAAAAGGTCATATTGCCGTGCTGCGGGAGTTGTTCAGTGCGGGATATCCGCTTGGTCATGGTTCGCTCCTGGAGCGAACAGGCCTTTCAAGGCAGGGGGTGTATGATGTGGTAAAGAGACTTGCTGAAACCGGAATTGTGGCCTATCAAGGCTCGGGCAGGCAGCAATTGATCGCTCTCCGTTCCGATTATCCTTTATATATGCAGCTTAAAGCAATGTTCTTTGCTGAAGCCGACAGATTTGATAATTTACTGCAAGCGCTTGGTCAGATAATTGAAGGCTTGTCTGTAAGGCCTGATTCAGCATGGATTTTTGGGTCTGTTGCCGCTGGTACCGATAGGTATGGGGATGCTTTGCAAATAGCGCTTCTTGGGAGGCTGAGCTCCATTGAGAATGTAGCTCAGGAGTTTAGCGTTGAACTTTCCAAAAAAAATACGGAAATAACGTTTGATGTATCCATTGAATCAAGGGGCATTACCAAAGCTGACCTTATGACCAAACCTTATTTTACAGAGGGTACGATCATACATCTTTGGGGTGTGCACCCGCTATCAGACAATATCTCTTCTGGCAGCGGTCACCCGAAATGTCATCAGGAAATTGATCAAACACAGGCTTCAGATTCGAAGATCTGGTCAGAACTTCTTGCTTTGTATCCGGAGATCATCCCAAGGACAATACGCTATCTTGAGCAGGAAATTCCGAAACATAGGACCGGGGAGAAGCTGGAGCTTGACGAATGGAAGCGGATTCTTATGACTACTCCATTTCAGAGGCTTAAAAAGCTGCTCGAATCAGACTCTGAGAGAGCAATCAGACTCCGTCAGTCGCTTCCGTTCTGGCCTGTTTTAACTGAAGATGAAAGGGCGATGTTTATGTCGCTGAAAGGGCAAAAGTCGGGCGTATGAACATAGAACAATTAGCACACGCTATCCGCGCAGCTTGTAATGTAGCGGAAGATCAGGAGCTTTATATATTTGGTTCGCAGGCAATTTTAGGAGAATTCCCTGATGCACCTGAGGAGTTAAGGAAGTCAGTTGAAGTAGATGTAGTACCGGTAAATAAGCCCGATGCCGTAGACAAAATTGATGGCGCACTGGGTGAAAACTCTCCATTCCATCAGATGCACGGATTTTACGTTCATGGGGTTGCTCTTGAGACCGCGGTCTTGCCCAAAGGGTGGAAAGAAAGAACAAGAGTGGTTCGTGATTATTTAGACAAGAACAATATTGGCTATTGCGTCGAAGCCCATGATTTAGCTGCGAGCAAGCTTATTGCCTTTCGTGAAAAAGACACGGAGTTTGTGCGCTTTTTGATTCTAAGACAGATGATTAACCCTACAGTGCTGCATGCGAGAATACAGCTTACACAGGTTGATTCAGTAGTCAGGCAGCGGGCATTGACCTGGACAGAACTAATCATTGAAAGCCTAAGTGATGATGACTGACTTGCGCATTTTATGTACCCCAAATTGAGCGGTTAGCTGCATTTGGAAATTATTGACCCCTCCCATGTAACAATTGTGACTGAACCCGGGGGCTGCCCGGTCTTATATTAAGGTCAAAATTACAACCGCCGCTTTATTTTAGATGTATATCTCATGATGAATCGTTTGCTCACCAACTGGCACATGCGCCGTGTATTAGGTCTTGTGATTGGCCTTATTTTCCTTGTCCAAAGCATTACATTTGGGGAAGCATTGCCGGGTTTTCTGGCGCTTTTCTTTTTGCTGCAGGCCGGCCTTAATGTCGGTTGCTTCGGGGCGCAGGGATGTGCACCCGCGGCTTACGGGCCGGAAAAAGCTTCCGATGGTGAGATTCAGTACACGGAAGTCAAGTAGCGGCACCTCATATTTCTGATCCCTTAACTTATTTTTCTTATGGAAACCAAGCTTTCTTTCAAAGACCTCATCAATTCCGATACCCCTGTCCTGGTCGATTTTTACGCCGATTGGTGCGGTCCCTGCCGCATGATGCCGCCTATCCTCGATAAGGTGAAAAAATCATTCGGCGACGGTCTCAACATTATTAAAATTGACGTGGATAAGAATCAGCAGGCTGCGGCTGCCTACGGTATCCGCAGTATCCCGACTCTCATTCTGTTCCAGAATGGAGAAATCAAGTGGCAGCAGGCGGGCGTACCGCAGGCCGCGCAGCTTGAGCAGGTGATTCGCGAAAAGGCGACCGTCTGATTTTATTTCCGTTCGGCTGATTCCCAATTAGCATTTTAGCTTTGGTTTGTGGAAATTGACGCCTCACAAGGCCCTTCTTCACCAACCAAAGCTTTTTTTATGCGTTTTGAAACCCGCGCCATTCACGGCGGTCTTGATCATGACAACCATGCGCGCGCGATTGTGCCGCCCGTGTACCACAGCACGGTGTATGAGCTGAGCGAAGCCGGCAAGCAGGATGATGAGCTGTTATACTCGCGCCTCGATAATCCGAACCGGCGGCAGTGGGAAGCGCTCGCGGCTTCGCTCGAAGGGGGTGCCGGTGCCGCGGCTTTTGCGTCCGGCATTGCGGCGGCTACCGCGGTGCTTCAGGCGCTTGACCCCGGCGATCATGTGATCTTCCCCGACGACCTCTATTCCGGTCACCGGATGATGATCACCGGCCTGATGAACCGCTGGAACCTGCACAGCAGCTTTGTGGATGCAACCAATGCCAACACCATACGGGAAGCCATCCGGCCCGAAACCCGCCTCATTTGGATGGAAACGCCTTCCAACCCCATGCTCCGGATCACGGATATTGCGGCGGTGTGCGAACTCGCGCGGTCACGCGGCCTGATTAGCTGCGTGGACAACACCTGGCCGTCCCCCGTCAATCAGCGGCCGCTGGAACTGGGCGCCGATCTCGTGATGCATTCTTCTACCAAATACTTCGGGGGGCATTCTGATACGCTGGGCGGCTTGGTCATTGCGCGTGAAGAAAACGAACTGATGGAGCGTATCCGGTTCATTCAGCGGCTTGGTGGCGCGGTGCCTTCCCCGCAGGATTGCTGGATGCTGGCCCGCAGCACCCGAACCCTGGCGTACCGCATGCGCGGACACAACGCACACGGCGCCGAACTCGCAGCCTTTCTGGCGCGTCATCCGAAAGTCGGGGCCGTTCACTATCCCGGCCTGAGCGGACATCCGGGCCACGAGACCGCCCGCAGGCAGATGCATGGCTTTGGCGGGATGATTTCTTTTGAAGTCAAAGGGGATGCGTCCCAAACGCTGAAGGTTGTAGCGGGCGCAGCACTCATCCGGCGGGCGACAAGTCTGGGCGGGGTGGAAAGCAGCTGGGAGCACCGCCTCAGTACGGAAGGCGAAGGCTCGAAAACGCCGGGAAATCTGATTCGTTTCAGCGTGGGGCTGGAACATCCCGATGATTTGAAGGAAGATCTCGAGCGGGCACTGTCGGTGCTTTGACACCCCTTTCTTTACTGCCGGATTAAAAAAACAAAAGGCGCTGCCCTTCCGGACTGCGCCTCTTCATCTTATTGTACTAACAGGAAAATTTCAGGGTCTCAGGAAAAAACGGGCGTATTATTAAAATGCCCTGTTTTTCTTTTTGGGGATGCGGGCTGCCTACTCGTAGCGCAGGCTTTCAATCGGGTCGAGCCGCGCGGCTTTCATGGCCGGGTACACCCCGAAAATGATGCCGATCAGGGTCATGCCAATCAGGCCCCCGATGGCTGAGCCCCAGGGGAACACGAGACTTGAGCCGAAGTACAGGGCCGCACCGTTGCCGAGCGCAATCCCCGCGATGATGCCAATCATGCCGCCAATCTGACAGAGCGCGATAGACTCAAGCAGGAACTGTGTCGTGATTTCGCGGCGGCGGGCCCCGATGGCTTTTCGCACGCCGATTTCGCGGGTCCGCTCGGTGACCGATACGAGCATGATGTTCATCACCCCGATGCCCGCCCCAAGGAGCACAATGCCGCCAATCACAAAGCCGACAATGTAGAGAAAGCCGGTAAACTGACTCAGTGCGCCGCTGATGCTTTGGTTGCTGGCAATTTCGAAGTCATCCGCACTTGCCGGATCCACCTGCCGGATCAGGCGCATAAGGCCGGTCACGCGGTCAATCATGGCCTGTAGCTCTTCGACCGAACCCGCCCGCAGCTGAATGCTCACGTTTTGGTTGCGTCCGTACTTGTTGGCCGTGATGGTGTACGGCAGCAGCGCAAAGCGGTCGAGCGAGCTTCCAAAGACTGTTCCGCGTGCTTCGGTAACCCCGATTACCGTGTAAGGCTGTCCTTCAATGCGGACTGTCTTGCCCAAAGCTTCCTGCACCGGAAAAAGGGTTTCGGCGACTTCTGCGCCGAGCAGGGTCACATTGCGGCGGTAGGCCATATCTTCAGCGGTAAAATTCCGGCCTTCCGCAATGGTGTAGGCATTGTTGGCCAGGAAATACTCGTTCACGCCCTGAATGCCGATATTGGGCTCGGTTTCCTGATCTTCGAACAGCACCCGCGTAGTCCGGAAGGTGCGGCTTGGGCCGACTTCCGCAGTGAGCGGTAGAAGTTCCTGCAGGCGTTCCATCTGTTCAATGGTGATGTCCTGACGGTTGCGGAAGGCGTTCCAGTCGGTCGGACCTACGTTGATAGCCGGCGTTTTGCTCACGGTGATGACATCCCCGCCCATCAGGCTGAGCGTGTCGCGGAAGTAGGTGTCGAGCACCAGCACCGCGGTGTTTGCGCTGATGATGGCGAACACGCCCACCGAGATGGCGAGCAGGGTCAGCCCTGAGCGCAGCTTGGAAGCCCGGATGGATTCAAAAGCCTGTCTGAAAACTTCAAGTAATTGCATGGTTCGCTGCGGTGAAAATGAGAGAGAAATCGTTCGGCTGAAGCAGGTCGCCGCTACTCGTAGCGGAGCGACTCAATCGGGTTGGCTTTTGCGGCCCGGCTTGAAGGCAGGTAGCCAAACAGCAGGCCGATGAAGGTGCAGATGAGAATGGCCTGCACCACGGTCGTCCAGTCCATGTAGGCCACAAAAAACTGATTGATGAGCTGCGTGATGCCCATGGAGAGAAGTACCCCAATGATGCCGCCCAGCATACAAATGATGACGGCCTCGGTAAGAAATTGCAGCAGAATCTCCCAGGATTTGGCCCCGACCGCTTTCCGGATGCCGATTTCCCGGGTGCGCTCCCGCACCGACACGAACATGATGTTCATCACGCCTATTCCGCCCACAAGCAGGGCAAGCCCGGTAAGGAAAATTCCTATGCCGTAAATGGCCATTTTTACGCCACCCAGCTGTTCCTCAAAAAGGGCCGCTTTGTTGATGGCGAAGTCGTTATCCTCCATGGGATCAAGGCCGCGGATTTGGCGCATGGCCCCGATTACTTCGTATTCGCCATCGATGGCGGTTTCCGCGTCGGGGAACTGCGCGAGCAGCCGAACCCCGAAACGAAGGCTGAAGATGTTGCCAAAAGAGGAAATCGGGATGATAATTACATTGTCCATATCCTCCATGCCCAGGAACGAACCCTGTTCCTCGATAATGCCGATGATGGTGAAGCGCTGCCCGCCTATGCGGACTATTTTTCCGACGGGGTCTTCGTCCTGAAACAGGGCCTGATACACGGTTGCGCCCATCACCGCGACCGGTGCCGATGTTTGTACTTCAGCCTCGGTAAAGACGCGACCGTCGGCGAGATCGGCGTTGGTCGTTTGGAAGTAGCCAGCAGTTGCGCCGATAATGAGCGGATTTTCCACCGCGCGTTCACCGTATCGTGCCGGGGACGTGCGGAAGGCGGTTGCGGCTACATTACTTGTTGAAGGCGCGAGTCGCTGCAGCGGTTCGAGGTAGGCAAGCTGAATTTCGCGGCGGTTGCGGTATTCCCACCAGCGGTACTCGCCCCCGAATCCCCAGGGCCATTTTTCGATATAGACCACATTGCTGCCGATCATGCTCATGCTGTCTTCAAAGGCCTGATCGATACCGTCGGTTACGGTTTTCATGGTAGTCACGGAGACAATGCCGATTACGATGCAGGTAGTCGTAAGGATGGCCCGGACTTTATTGAGCCAAATGGCGGACATCGCGATCCGGAACCCTTCGCTGAGGCTGATAAAAAATCGTCGCATAAACGTGCGGTATTTCGGTGATGGAGGAAGCTGTAAGACCGCCTCCGGGCTCGGAACTTAGTTGTCGCGTCGTACGGCTTCGTTGTGCTGAAGCTCTCTTGAAAGGATGCGGAAGCTGCCGGTTACGACCTCATCACCATCCTGCAGCCCGTGTA
This sequence comes from Cyclonatronum proteinivorum, assembly GCF_003353065.1. Taxonomy (GTDB): domain Bacteria; phylum Bacteroidota; class Rhodothermia; order Balneolales; family Cyclonatronaceae; genus Cyclonatronum; species Cyclonatronum proteinivorum. Next base: position 563,602 of record NZ_CP027806.1, read on the forward strand.
TAATCTGAATGTAGTTGTTGTCGCTGATGCCGGTTTCTACTTCGACCCTGCGAACCTTGCCCTCCTCATACACAAACACAACCCTGCGGAAATCTTCGCGGCTGCCCCGGCGGCTGTTGCCGTTGCTGTTTGCGCTGCCACTGTTCGTCCGGTCAGCGACAAGCTCTGCCGGCGTATCCGGGCTCTCCCCGTTTTCTTCTGATGGATTTGGAAAGCGGTTGAAATCGCGCACGGTAACGGCCTGAATGGGCACACTGACTGCATCATAAACGGTCTGACTCAAAACATCCACCGTTGCGGACATCCCGGGTTTGAAGGTTGGGATGAAACCGCTGCCGGGGCGTTCGCTTGCTTCAAGCGGAATCAACTCAGCGCCGGATGCGTCAATATTGTGCGGCGAGGTGACCCTGATTTTCACTTTGTAATTGGTAACCTGTTCGGCTGCCGATCCGGTGATGTCGGCTGAGTTGGCGATTTCGGTGACGATACCCTCAAAGGTGTGGTTAGGGTGCGCGTCTACTTCTATGCGCGCTGTGTCGCCCACGCTCACATTCATAATTTGATTTTCATTCACATCCACAATCACTTCCATCAGATCAAGACGTGCAATGCGCATCATTTCGGTACCGGCCGTTTGGGTATTTCCCAGCACCCGTTCGCCCCGCTCGATAGATAGCCGTGATATGGTGCCATCTTTAGGGCTGCGGATTACGGTTTGCTGCAGTTCTTCTTCCGAACGGCGCAGCTGTGCCCGGGCACTCTGTATCTGAAATTCTGCAGCACGTACATTGGCCTGCTGCGCTTTGTAATTGTTGGATGAAGCGAGGTAATCCAGCTCTGAAACCATGCCGCGCTCATAAAGCTGCTTGTTGCGCAGGTACTCCACTTCTGCCTGCAGCATAGTAGCGCGGGCCTGCTCAAGCCGGGCCTGCTGCGTGAGTAGCATGGCGCTGAGTTCATCAATCTGCGCCTGGAAAATATCGGGTTTGATGCGCAGCAAGAGATCGCCTTCCCGCACGAAATCGCCTTCGCGCACATTCAGCTCAATGACTTCACCGGAAACATCCGGTCGAATAACGACTTCTACTTCGGGCTGCATACGGCCGGAAGCCGAAACCAGCTGCGTGATGGTCCGGATTTCTGCCTGTTCCGTACTAACAGGGGTTTCGGAGGGGCCACGGTTAATCAGGCCCATGCTGTTGGCAATGATGCCGCCAAAGGCGATAACAAGGATAGCGATAACCAGCATACGCCCGCGGCGTTTTTTGGGTGCTGAAGGATCTTTGCTCATGATGGAACAATACTTAAAAATGAATAATCGTGGTTGCGACCGTACAGCCGACGGGGGAACCTGAAGGCATGTTTACGAACTGTTTTCGTTCATGCATTTGGTATAAGCAACATTTCTTATCTCAGGCTTACACGATAAGCATCAGATCTTGTTTCGGCAATTTTTTTCAAAAGCCAAATCACCTGACGTGCCCGTCAGGCGGCAAGCTGTAATCAGCATATTGAATGAATATTCGGTATATTTGGAAGCTAATCAATTTTTGAAAAAGTCATTACTATGTCCACTGCAGCTGCACCCTCTCCGGTCGGTAAAAACGCGGCCCCGATTCTCGAAGAAGCCCGTAACCGCCGCACCTTTGCTATTATTTCCCACCCCGATGCCGGGAAAACCACCCTCACCGAAAAGCTGTTGCTTTATGGCGGTGCCATCCGGGAGGCCGGTTCGATCAAACAGCGTAAAGCGGCCAGGCATGCAGCTTCAGACTGGATGGCCATCGAACAGGAACGCGGTATTTCGGTAACCTCCTCTGTGCTTCGGTTCGAAAAAGACGGCATCAAATACAACCTGCTCGATACCCCCGGTCACAAAGACTTTTCCGAAGATACGCTTCGTACGCTGGTAGCCGCGGACTGCGCGCTCATGGTGATTGACTCAGCCAAGGGCGTCGAGGAACAGACCGAGAAGCTGTTTGAAGTCTGCCGTATGCGCGGTATTCCGGTGATCACTTTTGTAAACAAGTACGACCGCCCGGGTATGGACCCGCTGGAAGTGCTGAGTAATATTGAAAGTAAGCTGGGTATTCATCCGGTAGCCGCAGCCTGGCCTTTGGGCTATGGCACCGACTTTCAGGGGGTGTATGATGTGATTGGCCGCAAGCTGCACCTCTACATCAAAGCGAGCCACGGTGCCCGGGAAGCCGATACAGAAATTTTTGATCTGGAGGAGGGCGTTGCAAATGCACAGCTTTCCGAGTCTGTGAAGGAAGCTTTCATGGAAGAGTGTGAGCTCATCAGAGATGAGTTTCATGAAATGGACCCCGATGAGTATAACACCGGCAAGGCAACGCCGGTCTTTTTTGGATCTGCTTTGAGCAATTTCGGCCTGGATATTTTTCTCGAGCACTTCCGGAATCTTGCCCCGCAGCCGCAGCGCTATACGGATAACACCGAACAGCTCAGATCGCTTGATGAGCCCTTTTCAGGCTTTGTGTTCAAACTGCAGGCCAACATGAACCCGGAGCACCGCGACTGCACGGCTTTTGTGCGCGTTGCAACCGGTAAATTTGAGCGGGGTATTGAGGTGAAAGTAGATGACCTCAGTAAGAAAATCCGCATGACTTCGCCGCATACGCTCATGGCTGATGACCGCAGCCTGCTGGAAGTCGCCTACCCCGGGGATATTGTAGCCTTATTCAATCCCGGCGAGTTCAAAATCGGAAGCACGGTGTATAAAGGAGAGAAGAAGAAATATGATGTTATTCCGCTTTTTACGCCTGAACACTTTATTAAGGCAAGTTCCAAAGATCCGTTTCGGCGGAAACAGCTGCGTGAGGGTTTGCAGCAACTTTCGGAGGAGGGCGTTGTGCATGTGTTTGAAGTACCCAATGGCGTCGGTAATGAGCTTTTGTTAGGAACTGTGGGCGTGCTTCAGTTTGAAGTAGTACAGCACCGCATGCTGGCCGAATACAAAGTGGAAATGCACTACACGCCGGTGCCGTATCATACCGCGAGATGGCTGCCCGAAAACGAGGAAATCATCAGCAAGCTGAAGACCGCTTTTTCCACGCACGTGACTTTCGATCTGGACGAAAACCCGATTGCGCTGTTCGACAGTGCCTATGCCCTGAGTCAGGCCATTGAAAAAGTGGGCGAAGAAAATCTGTTCAAATTCAAGCGGTAGCCAAAAGCTTAATCTCCGCATGGCAAAACAACGGACGCGCATTGAGCTGAGCCGGGACGGTTCGCACACCGTGTACTCGGAAACTGCCGGCAGCTACTTCCACAATCCTAACGGTGCCGTTGAGGAGAGCCTTTACGTGTATTTCGAATCATCAGGAATAAGCCGGGCTTTACAGCGCGATGAAGATGTATCGGTGATGGAGATCGGTTTCGGCACCGGGCTCAACCTGCTGCTGCTGGCCGATCTGGTTGCGCGTTACCGACCCGATGCACAAGTTAAGTTCACGAGTGTTGAAGCTTATCCGCTCATGCCGGATCAGGTTCAGCAACTGAATTTTGCAGCCTTCATCAAACATAAAGCTCTTTTCGAAGCCCTGCCCGCGGTATTTGGGAAGCTTCAGGACGCGCACCAATCCGGTGAGCCTGTTAGCGGAAAACTGGGAGAGGTGCACTATGAGATTCATCCCTGCCTGTTCTCAAAGCTGAAGCTCAGGCCGAAACGTCCGTTTACGCACATCCTGCATGATCCCTTTGATCCGGTCGTGTCGCCGGAGCTGTGGAAGCCCGGTGTGTTTAAATGGCTCCGGGAGCGGTCAGCGGAGGACGCTGTGCTCACAACTTTCGGCGCCTCGACAGCGGCACGGGCAAGCATGGCAGTGGGAGGCTGGCTCGTAGCGCGGGCACCCGGGGCACTGGGTAAGCGCGAAATGACGGTAGCGTCCCTGAGCGAAGAAAAGCTGCGCGACTTCAAACGTCTCAACGAAGCCCGGCTCAAACAGCGCTGGGAAGCCGGCGAACTCAGTATCTGAGCGGTTTCAAAAATCGCTATCTGTTGGGGCGCAACGGACTTTCACGAAACGGCAGCGCGTTGCCGATACGCCGACGCTTGCACCGATTTTACGTTGTTGGGAGCGCTTTTTTAGTATATTGGGTGAAGTCGGATCTCTACTATCTCATCTCAATGCCGCTTCTTATGTCTGCTTCAGCCTCTTTCCGTATCCTTTTCTTTTTAATGGTATTCATGGTGCTCGGCGCTTGTCGCAGCACGCTCGATTTGGGAGAAGGCACCATTTTTCGCTTTGAATTTGAAGGTGAGCAATACGAGATTATTGGATACAATCAGGTTGAAGGGCGTGACGAAGGCGTCAATGATCTGGTTTTGCGGGAGGGGCGCACCGTCAGGCTTTGGGCGCGGGATAACACGCAGGATGGCTTCATCGACCGCATTTTTGAAGGCGATGTGACACTTTCGGAGGCGAATCGCATTTACCTTGCAGGCATTCATACCGCCATGGATCGCGGGAATTACCGTGAACGACCTTTCGAAAGACGCTTTGAACTGCTTGATGGCTTCCTTGCTTTTGACATCATCTCCCTGCTTGTTGATGAAGAAGGAACCTATAACCTGTTCGTCATTCGCGATATCAAAACACGGGAAGTTGTTTCAATCCGTGATTTCGGGCGCGATGGCATACTTGACGACCCCCTGATTACTGAAGAGGACCGCGCATTTTGGCAGACCTATTATACCCGTACGCTTGAAACCGGCAAGGCACTCGGAAGGGTACGCTTCATCAATGAAGCCTGGATTGTGGCGCTGCCGGATCAGCTGTAGAATCTGTATGTGATATCAGGCCTTTTCCTTTGCAGTGTCAAGCCATTCGGAGGGGCTCAATCCGGTTTCTTTTTTGAACAGCGTTGAAAAATAGCTCGCGTGTTTGTAGCCCACAGCGTTGGCGGCTTCCGAAACGGTATAATTTTCCTGCTCCATCAGGTGACAGGCTTCTTCAATCCGCATTTTGGTGATGTACTTGTTGATGGACATGGTACCCGTTTGTTCCCACTTCCGGTACAACTGCGCGCGGCTGATGTAGAGAGAGTCAGCAATCAGCTGAGCATTCAGGTTTGAATTGCCCATGTGCCGCAGGATGAGCTCCCTGATATTATGCTCCAGCTCCTTATGACTTTCTGCACCTTTAAGCCTGACGCCAACCGTTTCGGTACCGGAGTTTTCATTCCGCTGCAGCTTTCCGTTGGAAGCGACCTTTTGCGGGAGTTCCGTTTTTTTGATGAGTTTTTCCCGCCGAAGCATGGCGAAAACCTGTTTTCGGATGATTTCAGGACTAACCGGTTTGGTGAGATAGACATCTGCGCCGCTTGAAAGTCCGATAGCGATATCATCCTGATCGCTTTTTGCGGAGATAAACAGCACCGGAACCGTCTTGAATTGCGGCAGACTGCGGATGTTCGAAACAAGCGTGATCCCGTCCATGCCGGGCATCATCACATCGGAGATGATCAGATCCGGTCGCAGCTTTTCAAGCTGTGCAAGGGCAGCATGGCCGTTGGGTGCTTCGCTGATACTAAAGTGTTTCGAAAGGATGGAAGACAAAAAAGAGCGGTAATCTGCATTGTCATCCGTGATCAGGAGATGGGGCTTCTCTGAGGTGACAAAAGTTTCATCCTCGCTGGCTTCCGGCTTAACCGCTGGGGTTGGCGCAAAAGTTATGCGGCGAATGTCAGGCAGTTCGGGTGTATTGGATTGATTTCGCAGGCTTTTAGGGCTGTAATCATCAAGGTCAGCCGGATTAAGGTGAGAAGAACCGTTTTTCAGGCGCAGTTCAAAAACAGCGCCGCCCTGTTCATGGTTAAAGGCACGGATGGTTCCGCCAGCCCGCTCCACCAATCCCTTCACCAGGTAAAGGCCAATACCGGTGCCATCAGAACCCTGATTCCCGTTGCCCTGATACAAATAGTCAAAAATGTGTGGCAGATCAGCTTCATGAATACCCGGCCCTTCATCCGTAATGAGGCAGCGTACTTGCTTGTCATTTTGGTGAAGCGCCACGCGGATGGTTGAACCGGAAGGCGTAAACCGCAGGGCATTACAAACAAGGTTGGTAATGATTCTGTCCCAAGCGTGTTCATCCATCCAAACCGTAAAATTGGCCGGCTCTGCGCGCAACTCCAGTTTTACGCTTTCTTTAAGGGTGAAGGCCGACAGCTGATAAAGAAGAGATTGGGTTAATTCCGGCAGGTTGACCGGTTTAAACTTCAGTCTAAGGGCGTCGGCATTCAGCTTGGTTACGTCCATAATCTGATCTACCAGAAAAGTCAGCTTGAACGTGTTTTCCTGCACCATTTCAAGCTGTCGGTGCAGGTCTGTGTTTTGAAGGATGGTATGGTGACGGCTGATCTCTTCCAGCGGTCCTGAGATCAGGGAAAGCGGTGTTTTTAGTTCGTGACTAATGCTTGAGAACAACCGGCTTTTTGCCTGCGCAGCTTTGCGCACTTCAGCATTTGCTTTGGTGAGTTCCGCTGTTTTTTCTTCGACCAGCAAACGCAGTCGCTCCTGTTTTTTTTGATAAACATAAATCCGGCGCCGGTATGCAAGAACCCCCAGGAAGATAATCCCGAGACCACTGAAGAAATAAAAAAGCGTGGTTTCATAAAAATAGGGCGGAATATAAACCGGCACCGAAACCTGCGCGACCTGACCGTTATACCCGGTTGCTGTAACCTGAAACTGATAGGTGCCGGGGGTGACGTTTGTGTAGTAAGCGGTGCGTGTCTCAGATGTGAGATGGGGATGAGCGTCGAAGCCCATCAGATGATGATGAAACGTTACGGCTTCAGGATGTTCGAAATTAGGGATGGTAAAATGTATGCGGAAAGATCGCTCACCTCTTTCAAGACTGAAGCCCCCCTGTAAGTTGTTTCTTAATAGCTGATCGGGCGTAACAAGGTAGTCAACAGTAGGTGAGCCGATAAAATCAAATCGTGAAGCATTAAAATCAGACGGGTTTATCAGTACTAATCCAGCCTGACCCGGAAAAACGATTAAACCGTTTCGGAGTTTAAGCCCCGCATTGCCTACCCCGCCATTACCTTCGCGGTTTACCAGGCCGTTCTGCTCGTTAAAAATAAAAGGGGTAACGGTCTGCAGCTCACCCAATGTAAAATCAGCAATTTGCTCCTTGCTGATCCGCATGATGCCGTTATTGGAATTCAGCCAGACGTTGCCATAATTATCGGCAATAATGCGATGCAGCGAGTTACTATTGAGACCGGTTTGCCTTGTTATCGAGATACTTTTGCGGATTTCGCTGCGATCATTGAACTGAAGAAGGTTAAGCCCGTCCCCTTCTGTGGCAAGCCATATTTCATCCTCGTTTTTTAAATAAATATCCCGAATGTAATTGCTGCGAAGGCCGTCTTCGGTAGTGTACTTAACCCAGCTCCAGTCAGGATTCAGCCGGTACAGGCCGTGCCCATTGGTTCCCAAAAAAAGGCTGCCGTCATCCAGTTCGCGAATAACCCGCACATATCTGAAATTATAGCCTGTAAGGGCGTCAATCATGCTGACGGAATCACCTTGTTTAACCGCCATTCCCCGCGGTGAACCGACAAAGAGCGTACCATTCCGGCCGCGGTGCATGGCATCTACCCGTGAGTCACTTCCGGTTAAAAGCTCCTGAAACCAGCTTTCGGTAACCCAGGTGCCGGACTCATAGCGCAAAAGTTGAGGGGCAAAAAAGGATTTGTAGAGTACGCCTTCGGCTTCATCATAAAAAATGAAGCGGCTTTGATTCAGGTTATCATTCGATGTATCGGAAACGGTTCGCCTGAACCCATCGGGCCCAAAGTGAAGGGTGCCACCTGACAGGCTTCCGGCTACAATTTCACCAGTTGGTAGCTCAACGACAGAATAGGTGTTACCAACAGACAGACCGTCCATTTCGGTGATGTTCCGAATCAGACTTGGTCTGATCTGAAAAAGACCCTCATTATAGGTTGATATCCAGATTGTACCTTTGTCGTCGGCAAAAGCACCTGTTATGGCTGTGGTTTCAAGGATGATTTGTCCGTCAATCTTTACAAAGTTATCGTCAACGCTAACAAGACTACCAAGCTGCGGGACATATCGGGATGTTAATCCGGTTCGTCGGGCTTTTATGACCGTTCCGAGCGCTGTGCCAAGTGCCAGGAATTGGGATTCTTTGCTTTGCTGTAAATTGAAGGGATGGGGTTCTGCAGGATCAAAAGTTCTAAAATTGTAACCGTCAAATGATGAGACGATTCCGTAGGTAGTGCCCAGCCAGATTCGCTCGTCTTCTTCAATGCCGATGTACTGCAACCTGTTGGAAACAAGTCCCGGAAAATCTTCAGTGGTGTAGGTTTTAAATTCGTATCCGTCATAGCGCACCAATCCATCGAGTGTCGTCATATACAGGAAGCCGTCAGCCGACTGAATCATACCGATCACCGAGTTTAATGGCAGACCATCTGATGTGGTATAGTGTCTGATGAGATATTCAGGCTTTTCTGTAGTACTAAAGTATTGAAGCGGGTTTGCCGAAAGTAAAAGAAGTACGGTAACTAAAAAGGCCGGCAGCATATATCACGTGGCTCGTTGGATGTTTTCTAATGCGACAATATTTGAATATAGTGAGACAAAAACAAAGACTAAAAGGTATAGTTTATATTTAAAATTTATACCATTGAAGCACAACGTAAGGCTCCGTCTCGTGAAAGGTCGGAGCTTTTTTTTTATTCACGTATTGTTATCCGCTATTACTGAATAAAAAAGTCCGGAGGGTAGGTCTTATGGAAATCAGTTGCCTGCTGGAAGCTGTCAGCTACACGCAATAACTTACCCTCTTCAAACAGCTGTGCCGTGAAGGTAATGCTTACCGGCATACCTGTTTCGGTGAAGCCGTTCGGCACAACTACAGCCGGATGACCTGTCAGGTTGGTAATGCCGAGATTGCCTCCTGCAAAAGACGGGCTCACGTACACGTCAATGCCTTGCAGCGCCTTATGCATGTTTTCAATAAGCTGCTTGCGTGCCCGGTTTGCCTGAATATACTCAACAGCCGGCACGAAACGGGCGGTGCGGAACACATTGGGCCATGCTTGTATGAGCTGCCGCACCATCAGGCTGTCGCGACCGCTTCGGGTCAGGTCATCGAAAGCCGCAGCGGCCTCTACGCTTAGAATTACATCCATCGCATTAAACGCAAGTTGCGGAATTTCAACAGGGATGAGGTCGGCGCCAAGGTTTCGCAGGGTTTCAAGCGCTGCGAGATCGTGTTCACGGTTGGGGTAGGGCAGCTCAAAAGCCGACGTCTGATAGCCAATCCGGATTTCAGAAAGCGGCAGATCGGCATCAAATACAAAAGGGGCGTCTATGAGACTGGGGTCATAAGGGTCAGCACCGTAGATCGCATCAAATACCAGCGCGGCATCCCGCACACTGCGGGTGATCGGCCCGATTTTGTCCATACTCCAACTCAGCGCCATGGCACCGTGCCGGCTGACCCTGCCATACGTTGGTCGCAGTCCGGTAACCCCGTTTCGGGTTGAGGGGGAAACAATAGAGCCCAGTGTTTCTGAGCCGATGGCAAAAGCCACAAGTCCCGCGGCTGTAGCGGCAGCCGAACCGGCACTTGAACCGCTTGCCCCGACCTCGGTATTCCATGGAGAGCGCGTGGTGGCATCAAACCAGACATCGCCCCAGGCCAGCGCACCAAGAGAAAGTTTGGCCAGATGTACAGCGCCGGCCACTTCCAGCCTGCTGATCACGGTTGCGGTTTCATCAATCATCTGATCTTTGTACGGAACGGCTCCCCATGTTGTGGGATATCCCTCAAGGGCAAGCAAATCTTTACTGCCGTAAGGAATGCCGTGCAGCGGCCCCAGCCATACACCTGCCTGTATCAGAGAATCGGCCCGTTCGGCCTGACGAAGAGCAAGATCCGCTGTGAGGGTAATTACCGTCCGGAGTTCCGGGTCGTAGGTGCGAATGCGTTCGAGGTAAAGCTCTGTGAGCGTAACTGAGCTGAGCTGTCCGCTGCGGATGAGGCTGCTAAGCTCGGCAACGCTCATAAAAGCGAGTTCAGCTCCGCTTTCGGGAAGCGTGACGGACTCAGGCAGTTGCCAGTTGTGCGTTTCGTGGTTCTCCCCGGGCATTTCAAATCCGGCCGGCAGGGGATTGAACTGAACCGCCGGCCAGACATCGTTGCTGATTTCCTGTGCACGGAGGGCTTCATACGTTTCCAGATTGCTGCGGATGCCGGCCAGCATGGAGTCGCGATGGGCCTGCTGAAAGTGCAGCCCGTACAGCCGCTCAGCTTTCTGAATATCGGAAGCTTGCGGCTGCTCATGTATCAGCTGATCATCTGTGCTATTGTACAGTGCGAGAAGCACAAGCGCGGCGCAAAAGCCAAAGAGTGTGTAGGTGATTTTGGGTATCATAGGTTTAATACAGGGTATAAGGATTAAAAAATCAGGCTGCGTAAAGCTGAATTTACGACTGCTGTCTGACGTTCCGCACGGGCTGTTTGGCAGGGCTTACTCTGCCTGCATCTGATAGTAAAGTGTCTTATTTTAGGATGATTAGTATTTAAAGAAAATTTTTGAATGATTTTGCTTATGTATGCCGGCATTTACTCCGGCAGTGATGTCCCTCAACCGAAGTCCTTCTTTTCTTGTCCGTTTAGTATTTCAGATCAGGCTATGAGAATATTTATGCAGTTAAGCAAAGCGTCCGTAATTGCGCTTTTTGTGGGTTTGGTATCGGGTATTTTTGGCTTACATGCACAGGCACAGACAATTGTGATTAATGAAGTGATGGCATCCAACGCCACTACCATTGCTGATGAAGACGGAGATTTTGAAGACTGGATTGAGCTTTACAATCCCACGGTTGAACCCGTGAGCCTGCTTGGCTATGCCTTAAGTGATGATGCCTCTGAGCCTCAGATGTGGTTTTTTCCGGATGTTACCCTGGAACCCGGGGCGTTTCTTCTGGTATGGGCTTCCGGCAAGGACCGCCGTATTCCTTTTGGGGAGCTGCACACAAACTTTTCGATTCGCGCTGCCGGTGAGGAAGTGCTGCTGACAGACCCCATGGGGCAAATGATTGATTTCATGCCGCCGACCAATATCCCGACGGATATAAGCTACGGGCGCTATCCCGATGGTGGGGAGGAATGGCAGTACTTCACTACGCCCACACCCGGTGAACCCAACATTTCCGGGCTGCCGCAACTGCTCACCCCGCCTGACTTCAGCATAGCACCGGGCAAATACAGCGAACCGGTTTCCCTCGAACTGCTCACAGAGGCTGAAGACGCCATCATTCTTTACACCCTCGACGGTTCCGTCCCCGATCCGGCCAATATCAGTGAAGATGCCCCGGATTTTAGCGTGAACTACTTTTTCCCCGGCTCCTCAGACCTTTCTTTCATGGCGCCCTTCCAAAACCGGACCTTTGTATATGACGGTCCGCTCGATCTCATTCCGGCTGCCGATCAGCCGTATCGTTTTTCGGATATCATCACAACCTACCGCAGAGACGCAGGAGGCTGGCGCTGGCAGAATCCGCCAGGCGGTTTACCACGGGCATGGGTCGTTCGTGCAGCTGTGCAGCAAGGGGAGGAACTGAGTGAGGTCGCCACCGGAAGCTGGTTTGTAGGGGATTTCGGGGAAGATGCTTTCCAAATTATGCCGGTCCTTTCCGTTATTGCACCACCGAAACGCCTTTTCGGCTTTGAAGAAGGCATTTATGTACCCGGCACAGATTACTTTGAAGCCGGCGGTACGGAATTCGACTTTGCATGGTACGCTAACTACGACCGCAGGGGTGACGAATGGGAAGTACCGGTTCATGTCTCGCTTTTTGACGCCGGTCAAACAGATGCGCTGTTCAGTCAAAGCTTGGGGCTACGGCTCCACGGGCTGGGTTCCCGAACAAATCCTAACAAGTCTTTCAGGCTCTATTCCCGTGCTATGTACGACGAGGCGAACGTTATGTCGTACGCTTTTTTCCCGGGAGCTGTAAATGCGTTCAACGGGCAGCCGCTCACGGAATACAACCGCCTGATGGTACGCAGCGGCGGTAACCTGCGTCAATTTCTGAATGATGCAGCCGCACATCGTATGATCGCCCCCATGGCCCTGAGTCATCAGCGGAGCCGGGCTGTGCAGCAATTTATCAACGGAGAGTACTGGGGCATGATGTTGCTTCGCGACCGATTCGACCGCTTCCACATTCACTACCACTACGGACCTGATCCTGATAATGTAGTCGTTATCGAGGAGCCGGTTGGCATGGCGGATGAAAGCGCTGTTGATGAAGGCCTGCCCGAGGACCTTGGCCTCTGGCAACAATTCTGGCAGTTCTTTACCACCGCAGATCTGTCGGATGATGAGGTCTTTGCTCAGCTTGAAGAAATGCTTTATATCGACAGCTACATCGATCATCTTGTGAGCATGATCTATTGGGGAAACGTGGACTGGTACGGGAACAAGCATTTTAAATTCTGGCGGGTACGCGATACCTCAGACGCGCCTTTTCACGATGGTAAATGGCGACTTTTTGTGTGGGATTTTGATGAGGCCGGGCGAATGCAGAACCTTAATGTCGATCTTCTCCATAACGCGCTCTCCCCGGAAGGCAGCGGGGAACCTCCCTATTATTTCGGCAACGATCCCGAAAGAACCCTGATGCTGCGAAGCCTTATGCAAAATGAAGCGTTTAAAAACCGCTTCATAAACCGCTTCGCGTCTCACATAAATTTCACCTTTGCACCTGAGCGAGCCAATCAGGTTGTGCAGGACCTGGTAGCGGAAATGAGTCCCGGCGCAGACCTTTACGAGCAGCGGTGGAGCTACAATCCGCTGCGATCACAAACGGTACAGGGTTTCCTCTCCTATGCTGAAGCCAAGCCGGATGTGCAGCGTGATCAGATTGCGGAAAATTTCGGACTCCCCGGAGTTTTCCGTCTCAGGCTGCAGACGAGTCAGGCTTCCGCCGGACATGTGATTGTTGACGGCTTCAGCATTCAGGAAGATACACCGGGAGTAGAACAGCCCGTATGGCCGTGGACGGGCTACTATTTCCAGGGTGTCCCCCTCACCCTGCAAGCTGAGCCTGCGTTTGGCTTCGCGTTTTCGCACTGGGAGGGATTACCCGAAGGTGTGCCCAACGAAGCTGAAATCACGCTTGAAGCACATACCAATCTGATGCTCACCGCTATTTTTACAGAGTCAGAAATTGATGCCTTTCCAGAAGCACACGCGGTTCAGTTCGAAGATTATTTCTTCACCGGCTGGTCTGCGGATGCCACAGCCGGGAGTTATCCCGATAATATGGCCTTTGTTTACATGGATCAGGACGATCCGTACTATACCGCCGGAATTGAAGGGTTTACGTCCGGAGCCTACAACCTCGAATCCCGGACGCGCATTAACGGTCTGGGGCAGGATGGTGTGGCGTTCATCAATACCGCAAATGCTGAGGGCAATCCCGGTTTTCCCGGCAAGAGGCTGGGTGGGGCACTTCTTGCCCTTGATACCACAGGCGAGCAGCTCACAACAGTAACCTGGACAGCCGGAACCGTAACCCCTAATTCCCGCGAATACGGTTTGCGGCTGCAGTACCGCATCGGTGATGAAGGTCCCTTTCAGGACGTTTTACTCCCCAGCGGAAATCCGGCGGAGTACATCGGGACAGAAGAGGCCGGACATGCGCAATTTTTTGAGGATGTCGTGCTTCCGGGACCGGCACAGCAGCAGCGGTATGTGCAGTTGCTTTGGCGGTACTACCATACCGGAGAACGGCGCAGTGAAGAAAGCGGCGCGCGCGATCAGATTCGTCTGTCTGATATTGTCGTAAGCCGGAAAACCGTGCCGGTGCAGCCTGAGCCACCCGAAAAGCCGGTTCAGGTCTTCCTCCATCAGAACTATCCTAATCCCTTCAACCCTGAAACCATAATCGAGTTTTATTTGTCGGAGGCCATGGATGTGCGCCTTGAAGTCTTCAACCTCACCGGCCAGCTGATCAGCACCCTCACAGAAGGACTACGCAGCAGCGGCTATCACAGCGTGGCATTTGACGGCTCGGCACTGTCGAGCGGCATCTATCTCTACCGGATAACTACCCCGAACGGCACCCAAACCCGAAAAATGACCCTGGTGAAATGAGCCACTAACAAAATGAGAGCAGCTTATTTCAAATACTGTACGTGCTGAACCATCAAAGTCGCGGCTGTAGGGATGCGAGTGGTTATAAAATAGAGGGTATGACTTCTACACGTCTGACTACCTGTCAATTAGGGGTACGAAATATGTGGGGTCTAATAAATAATATTTAAAAAGGGCTGAAAACACTCTTCGCGTAGGAAGTTATCCTTCACAAATGTTCTGTTAGCGGCAGACGCAGCATGCAGCACTTTGTAGTTATTAACCAGTTTTTCCAGCGCCAGCTTTAGGTCCTCTACGGAATCCTGTCGAAAAGAAATGTTTCCGGGATGGTTGTTTAAAATTTCATGTGCTTCACCTGACAGTCCGTAAACAATCGGGATGTTGTACTGCATACAATCAAATACCTTCGATGGTATCGTAAGGTTTAGGGAAGGGTCAGATTTCAGGTGAATAAAAAGAGCGTGAGCTTCCTCCGCAAGTATATGGGTGAGTTCAGATTTAGTGTAGGGACCTGCAAATGAAACCCGGTCACTTACTCCAAGTTCAGCGGCAAGAGATTCAAGCTCTTTCTGCTTAAAGCCCTGACCCAAAAATGATACCTTCAGCTGGCTTTTATGTTTTTCTTCTAAGCTATTTACAGCTCTAATCAGCAAATCGAGACCCTGTACTAACCCGAAATTTCCCGCATATACGAGATTAAGATGTTTGAAATCCGAATCAGGAGCACCTATTACAGGCGTGTTAATCAATTCATCAACCCCATTATAGACGATACTAACATCTGAATTTTTTTTGTACTGCCTAACATATGTTGCCATAGGTTTTGCTACGGTAGTAATATGAGCCGCTTTATGGTACAAAAACCGTTCAAGAAAAGATGCAAGACGGATAGGAATGGATCCACTTGAAAAAAGACCGGTCGCAATTATGCTGCCGGGCCAAATATCCCGAATGTCGAGAATAAAACGTCCGCCACATAATTTAGAAATAAAGTAGCCGCTCAGACCCGCAAAAAGGGGCGGGGATGTAGCAATCACGTAATCATATCTTCCAGGTTTTGAAATAAAAGCAATAAAGGATCTCACCATAAACCAGAGCTGCTCTTTTATACGTCCTTTAGTACTACCTTCTATAGTTGGCATAGATACTCTGTTAATTTTAGGAGTATCGTTAACGGCCTGCTCGTTAGGGCTTCGGTGCGGAAAGGTTGTAATCACATCAACATCATGGCCCTGTTTGGTTAGGTACGATTCAAGTGCACTGAGCCGGTATGCTGCTGCTGTTATTTCAGGAAGGAAATACTGCGTTATGATAAGAATTCGAGCCAATACAGCGCTGTTATTAATTTAATGTGAGAGTACAGAGTGGGAATATACGGTTTAATCATTCAGTCCATAAGCTGACTTTACGTAAAGGCATATCTTTCTGTTTGCCACATTCAGGTGATTCCCGGCAACAGTTAGCCCCAGACAAATGTAGTGATCTTCGGTGTAAAGCCTTTTTTTATATCAGGAGTAAGAAGTATTGAAAACGGCCGGGCTTGGTATCGCTCAGGGTATCATGTAAGAAGGCTCAGGATTCAGGAGCTGCAAGCTTTATTAGGAGGTTGAAATCTGATCTAATATATCCACAATCCGCTGCGCAGCTTTGCCGTCCCACTTTTCCGGAATACCCCCCTTCTTCCAATTGCCGCTAAAGAGTTTTTCAAAAGCCGGCCCGATGGCTTCCGGCTGAATGCCAAGCAGTTCGTTGGTGCCAATGGTGCAGGTTTCCGGGCGTTCAGTGCTTGAGCGTAGGGTCATGCAGGGAATGCCCATCACGGTCGTTTCTTCCGTAATCCCCCCTGAGTCTGTTACAACGACTTTGGAGCGCTCCACCAGGTAGTTGAATTCCAGGTAGCCTAACGGCTCAACCAGAAAAAGCCGCTTGTGCTGGATACCTGTTTCATTCAGGATCCTGGCAGTGCGGGGATGGACCGGGAATATCAACGGTAAGTCGCGTGTGTACGCGATTATTTCGTCGATTAGTTTTTTGAGATTGCTTTCCTCATCCACATTGGAAGGTCTGTGCAGCGTCATTACAATGTAGCCGCGTTCCTGCAGCTTCATCTCATCCCAAAAGGCAGGTTTTGTAAAACGGGGACGCTGTTTAAGCAGCGTATCAATCATTGTGTTGCCTACAAAAAAGATTTTTTCACGGGCAACACCGCTACTGTAGAGCTCTGAGTTAGCTGTTTCAGAAGTCGTAAAAAAGTAGTTGGTTATGCTGTCGGTAACGAGACGGTTGATTTCCTCCGGCATGGTCCAGTCGCCGGATCTAATGCCGGCTTCAACATGACCAACAGGGATGTGCATTTTTTGAGCCGTAATAGAACAGGCCATGGTCGAAGTAACATCACCAACAACAAGACACAACTCGGAGGGGGATTCCATGAGCAGCTTTTCATATCGTGTCATAATCGCAGCGGTTTGTTCGGCCTGACTGCCGCCGCCCGCCCCAAGGTTTACATCCGGTTCAGGAATGCCAAGCTGTTTAAAAAAATTACCGCTCATGTTTTTATCGTAATGCTGTCCGGTATGCACGAGCCGAAATTTCAAGGCGCTTCCGCGCTGTTGCTTCGCTTTAATTGCATCGATGATGGGCGCGATTTTCATAAAATTCGGACGGGCGCCTGCGATTATATCAATAAGCATCAGAAAAAGATTATGGTATTTGTGGTGAGTTAGATTTGTTTAAAGGACAGCTTGGATATTGTGGACGGGCCATTTTCCTTAAGAAAAAAGCATCATCAGTTGCGCTGGCTGCGCTTTCGGGTGTGGGGCGGAAAGTTAGTCCTCTTTGATCGTTCTTCAAAGTAAGGCTGCAATTTAGTAGCTTAAGCCTGAATTACTCACAAAGTCCGTCAGTCCGCGGCTACTCTCTTTTTGTTTTTTGAAGACGACTGCTTAAATGATGATATCCTTCGGTGATTTATTCCCAAAGAAAGGGTATTTTGAAAAGTTTATTTGTCCGGTAGCGGTTCACCCGAACAAGTTGCATCGTCGGGTGTTTAACCGTGCTCCTTTTTGCCTTTCCCGGTCGCTGTACGTGTACCGGAATTTATTCATTAAACAAGTATCAGTCTTTCTCCCAAGATGAATCAACCCGAAGAACCGAAAAGCATTAACCTGCTCGACCTACTGCTGAGCCTGGTGCAGGAAAAATGGTTCATCATCAAAACAGTTTTTGCCGTCACCTTTCTGTCGCTGGTTATTAGTTTGGTTTGGCCTGAAACCTTTAAATCTGAATCAACCATCCTGCCGGTTAGTCAGTCAGGCGGACCCTCGCTCGGGGGGCTTGCAGGTCTTGCCGGCAATCTGCTGCCGCTCTCTTTTAGCGGTGAAAGTATTAATACCGAAGCACTCGGCATCATCCTCAACAGCCGTACCCTCAGAAAGCGTGTCATTGAAGAGTTTGACCTGATGGAGGTGTACGGGCACAAGGTAATCGAGCAAACGCTTCGTACCCTCGATAACAATACGCGGATTAATTATGTGCGGGAGGGCGGCTTTGGGTTTAACCCTATCACGGCAATAGAGCTTTCCGTGACCGATCGTGAACCGGAGCGGGCACAGGCGATGACTGCTTTTTATGTCAGTTTTCTGGATTCAGTAGCTACCCGCCTCAATGAGGCAAATAACATTGACCGTTTTCGGGTCATTGAAAAGCGATACCTGCAAAACCTCGCGGAGCTGGAAGAAGCGGAACTGCGTTTCAAGGCTTTTCAGGAAGAACACGGCCTGATAGATATTGAACAGCAAAGCGCTGTGCTGGTACAGTCGATGGCTTCAGTCGCTTCTCAGATCATGGAGCTGGATATCGAAATTAACCTGCTCCGTACCCGTGTAGAACCGGGCAACCCGGAGCTGAACAGCCTGATCCGGACACGAACGGAGCTTCAGAGAGCTTTGAATGACCTCAATCTGCAGGGCGACCGTCAGTTTGGGGATCAGGCGCGCTTTCTTCCCGGTTTTTCAGAAATACCCGATCTCGGCCTGCAGTACATGCGGCTGTATCGCGACATGATTATTCAGGGTAAAATCTATGAGACCATCTTCCCGCAGTATGTGCAGCAGCAAATGCTCGTTGAGTCCCCCCGCCGCAACATTCAGGTGATAGATGTAGCCCACCTGCCGACCTATAAAGATGGCCCCAAACGGGCATTCATTGTTATTGGCGGGTTCTTTTTCAGCCTTTTTATAAGCCTGTTTATCGTACTGTTTCGCGGGTACAGCAAAGGGCTTGAAAAATACAATAAAGAGGACTACGAACGCCTCAATCAGATTAAAGCTGAGCTCTTCCGGTTTCGGAAATAGGCGAGGCCGTACCTAAGGAACAGCCCAAAGCCCCATGCAACAGCTGCAGGATTACATTCAGCACGCCAACCTGCTTGCCGGTGCCGTTGCACTGAGTTTTATGCTATTGCTGTATCTGGTATGGCTGAGTGGTATAGCTTTGCTGCCGCTTGTTGTTTTCGTTGTTCCGCTTGCGCTATATGGTTACTGGCAAACCTTTGTAAAGCCGTGGCTGTGGGTAGCCCTGATCGCGGTTGGTTCCTTTCTGGGTAACATCATGCACCTGTTGCCGGAAGGTGTGATTCCGCTCACGCTCTTTCAGCTCTTCCTGTTTACAGCGGTATTTTCTATTCTGCTCAGGCGGCTTATCGAGAGGGACTTTAATTTTAGGATGATGGGGTTTGAAGCGGAAATTATTCTGTTTCTCGGCCTCATTTTTCTGTCGCTGATCTGGGCCCCGGACGCTCCCGATGGATTTAGGGACGGGGTTAGGGTACTGATATCCATTTTCTTTCTCTATCTGGTTTTTAACGAAGTAAAGCGCACCCATGAAATCAAGATGGTGCTCATCGCGCTGGTTGTTGTAGCTGTTTTTCTGGGCGCCTATGGTGTCTATCAGAACGTGACCAATGTTGGGGATACCGTGCGGAATATGCTGGGAGGCGGGCGCTTTCTGCGGGGGCGCGTAACGGGAACAACGACTGACCCGAATCGCTTTGCGACCATGTTCTTCATCCCAATGGCCTTCACAGCCTGCATTATTCTTTCCAAAAAACAGCTTTCCCACAAAGTAATGGCGTTTGTAGCTTTTATGGTGATGTCAGGCGGCATCATTGTGACCTACTCACGAAGTGCCTGGATTGGCGCCATTCTCATGCTGCTCATTATCGCCTGGTACTATCGTAATGTGAAGCTCTTTGCGTATCTCGGCCTGGTGGTGATCGCCGTCCTTATTGCCTTTCCGCAGTTTACCTTTACGCTTTTAAATGCAGCACAGCGCTTTTTGGATATCACAGCGGGATCCGCCGACGATTCATCCCGCATCCGGCTGCTGCTCGGGCTGGCCGCAATTGGTATGTTTCTGGACTCATGGTTCATCGGGGTTGGCTTCAGGGGATTCGTGGAAAGCTTCACCAACTACTATTCCCTGCATGAATCCATAGGTGTAGCCGAACCGCATAACGTACTCTATACTGTTATGGCTGAACTGGGACTGATTGGCATTGTGCTGTACGGCTTCATCATGTTTAAAATTTTCAGAGTAGCCTGGCTCAATATCCGGCTGACCGAAACAGAGGATGAAAAAATTATTGCATTAACCTGCTTCTCTACCATTGTGGCCTTCTTTGTGTTTTACCAGTTTTACGGCGGCGGGCTGAATGACAATAACTTCTGGCTGGTTTGTGCGCTGGCTTTTTCGCTTTACTATGTGGGTAAAGCGAAAAGTACCCCTGACCCTGATGAGCTTCCGCCTGCGCCATCCCTTACGCCTTCCGGGGGCGGGACTCCGAGCAGGGAGACCGGGTTGCCGTCAAATCCTACAGCCTGATGAAAATCCTGATTGCTGCCAAAGGGTACCCGACGCGGGAAAAGCCGTTTGTTCAATCGTTTATCAGAGATGAAGCCCGCCTGCTTCACCGCAAGTTCAGCGTTCAGGTCCTCGACACACAGCCGTTCAAGCCCGGTCTGTTACCCGCATTGCTTCGCGCACCGGATTACCCCGATGACGGCTTTCGGGTCGAAAGGGCACCCTACTTATCCGTGCCGCGTCATAAACTTCCGCAGCTTACCCGCCGCGGGCTTGGTGCACGGGTCAGGGCTGCCTTCAGGCGCTGGAAACCCGACGTGCTTCATGCGCACTTTCTGTACCCGGGCATCCTCGCCATACAGGAGGCGCACCAAACCGGAACGCCTACAGTCCTCACCCTGCATGGTGCTGACTGGTACGCCGCGCTGCGGACCCCGGCTGTTAAAAAGCTCGCAGCTGATGTCCTACCTCAAACCGGCCGTATCATTTGCGTAGGGCCGGGGCTTCATAAGGATGTGATTACGGCCTTTCCGCAATTCGCATCCCGGACCGGAGTAGTGCTGCACGGTACAGATTACAGCTATTTTAAGCCTCCTCAGCGTGTGAAGACCGTTTCAGAAACACCCGCGATTTTATGCATCGCGCGCTTTGTCCATAAAAAAGGCCTGCATTTACTCATCGAAGCCATTGCCGGGTCAGACCTGCTTCGCACTTGTCCCCTAACGATTGTAGGGGATATTACCGATTCGGCATATTATGGCAGGCTTCTGGCTATGATTAAAGCCGAAGGACTCAGTAATGTCCGAATCCTGCCGGGGATGGGGCGCGAACAGCTTCGTGAAGAGTTTTATGCCCATGATATTTATGTGCAGCCAAGCCTTGATGAACCCTTTGGCCTCGCCCTGCTCGAAGCCATCGCTTGCGGACTCCCTGCGATAGCCTTTCGGAGTGGCGGTCCGGACGTTATTCTGACCGAAAAAAATGGCCTGCTGCTTGGCAAGCCGGAGAGCGTTTCTCTCAGACAGGCGCTGGAGCAAATGTGTGAGGCATACCCAACATACGCTCCCGTCGAAATGCATACGGATTTACAAACCCGCTTTTCTGAGGAAGCTAAACTCAAACAGCTCTCAGCTATTTACGAAAGCCTGCTATAGCCCGAATTATTCACCAAGAAATTTTCTTGCTGGCAAGGCGAAGCTGAAAACTCAGCGGAAGGGTACCCAAGTACCCTGAGCATGAGTTTTCAGCTTAGCGGGGAAATTTCGCAGTCTTTAAACCACACCCAAATTTGGGCTACCGCTTTTTTTCACTAAGTCAAAATTAAACTTACATTTAGTAAATAAATTCTGTTTAATTGTGAATAATGCGGGATAGATCATCTGACTGCTTCCCGGAAAAGGGCCTCAAATTTATCGATAGAAGATTTCCAGCCAAAGTGAGGAGCATGCTCATAGGCGTTTTGTGCGTAATGCGCATAGTTATCCATGATTTTTAATATTGCTGAGGCCATCTCCCCCGGATCATTTGCCGAAACGGCATGTCCGTAGGTGCCGTCGGGGAAGAAGCCGTCAAAACCCTGATTTCTTGTATAAACAACCGGTACGCCCTGACTCATGGCTTCGACATAGGCAACGCCGAAGGTTTCGATATGTGAAGGCACCACAAGCACGTGAGCGTTGCGGTAGTAGCTCAGCAAAGTTTCTGTATCCGACACAAAACCCTCGAAGCGAACCTCAAACGGATAGGCGTGCTCCGCAAGCTGAGCCGACCGTGGACCGTCACCAACTATGGTAACCCTGACCTCTGTACCTGCGCTAACCAGCTGTGCTGCGGCTTTGAGCACTCCTTCGGCATTTTTGTTGTCATCGAGCTGCCCCACAAAAAGTAATTCAACACGGGATGAATCAGGGGGAGCGCTGAGGTGCCGGTTTTCAAACCAGAAGTCATCGGCACCGTTGGGAATGACCTGTATTTTTTGATTATAAATCGGATGAAAGGTTTCCGGAAACAAGGTCCGCACGCTTTTCTCATAGGCCGGTGACATGGTGTATAGTCCGGCTGAATCGCGGATAATGGCCATGGCAAGCCGCCGGAAAAGGCCGCTTGGCTTCAGAAAAGTCTTCACATCACTGCTGCGCACAGCTACCACATAGGGCGTACCTGTCTTGCGCCAATTGAGCCAGGCCACAACGCCATTGGAAATCAGGGTATGTGCACAAACGAGGTCCGGCCGACCGCGCTCTGCCTGAAGCGCTTCAAACATGCGCTGTATTTTCCGCGTTTTCAGCGGCCACAAATAGCGCTCAAGGTATCGGAAAGCGCGTGGGTTGTGAATGTGAGCCTGCCTTAACTTCGCATCTGACATACCTTTCCGTGGTCCGGTTCGCTCCGAGATGGGAGCAAGGATAGTTTGCCGGTACCCCTTCTTGTCTAAAAGCTTCACAATTGTCTGATGAATCTGATTTGAATAATAGTAGGTGTTGATATGAAAGATATGACATGGCACTGTTGCTGTCTGTGCCGTTACTGAAGCGGTATTCATCAAAAAGAAATTGGGGGCCAAAAATTTCCTGATTATGATTGATAATCAGGATAAGATATCAAAAAATAAAGCAGGTCTTTTTCATTTTAGTTCTTTCAATTAGCTTTATTTTGGCAGGCTGATAACCGGACCATAAGAATCGTATCTAATTAGGAAATTAATGTCAGCAGTTCCTGTACTTAGGTTGTTCAAATCAATTTCAAGCCTGAAAGATTGAACGAATAATTAAATAGTTAATAGAAGAACCGTGGCATAAAATGGCTTAACTAAGTAATGTATGAAAACGGGGTAGCAAATATCCGCTGTTTTCATCTAATGGCTGAAAAACTATCCGAGTAATTGGATTTGTGAATTTTTACGTCTCAATGTATCTAAGCGTGATTATAATGGTTTAATCCATCTTATAAAATGGTGACATTAGGATGACACACTAAACTGATTAACATATGAATTTGATGCAGAAACTGTCATCCCTGAAAAACTCTGATTTCCTGAAAAACATAGGGAAAATGATGAGCGGTACCGGTGCCGCTCACTTGTTGGGTATAGCTGTTTATCCTGTGCTGACGCGGATTTACACACCGGAGCAAATAGGGGTATATGCCACTTTTGTGTCATTTTTCATGATTTATGCGGCTGTATCGACCCTCAGGTATGAATACGCGACCCTTATTCCGCGCACGCAGCACGCTGCAAACAATGTCACATTTCTGTCATTCACCGTGTTGCTAACATCAGCGTTATTTTTACTGCTGATACTGCTGCTATTCGGTCCGCAGCTTCGGGAGCTGCTGAATTTGCAGGAGCTGGGCCGTTTGATCTATTTGCTGCCTGTTTCCGTGCTCACCTACTGTATGTTTATGATTCTCACCTTTCACTACAACCGGCTCAAGCAATACGGCAGCATTGCTACGGCTAAGGTAACGGCAGCAAGCAGCATAGCCGGCGGACAGGCCGGTCTCGGCTTTGGGGGTTTCCAGTCGTTTGGGATGGTTGTCGGTAAGGTTTTGGGTGATGTGGCAGGGGTGCTGTTCCTGATTTGGAAGCGCAGAAAAATCGAAGGTTCCATGCGCGCCGGGGTTTCACCCAAGCGGATGGCAGCCATGGCCAAGCGGTATAAAAACTTCGCTTACTACAACACCCCGCACGCGCTTACTACTACGACTTCCAGCAACTTCCCGGTCCTGCTTTTTAACAGCTTCTTTTCGGAAGCCATTGCCGGGTTTTATGCGATGGCGGCTAAAATCTGCTACTCGCCGGTGCAGGTCGTGGCCCATGCGGCCTATCAGGTGTTTAGTCAGCGCGTAGCTGAAAAGTACGGAAACCGCGACAGGATCATACCCTTCATCCATAGCAACCTTGCGTTGCTGGCAGGGGTCGGATTTTTCCCGTTTCTGATTTTGTTTTTTATAAGTCCGCAGCTATTCCCGTGGCTGCTGGGGGAAGGCTGGGAGATGACAGGCAAATTTGTCCAAATCCTAACCCCTTTCATCTTTTTGGTGTTTATTGCCACCCCCATGAACTTCATTCCGCTCATGCTCAACCGGCAGCGCAAGGCTTTTATCATCGATCTGATTTACCTGCTGCTGCGCCTTGCCGCTCTAAGTGTCGGGATTTGGTATCAGGATGTCATGCTTGCGATCATCCTGTATTCTGCTGTCGGCGTGAGCGTCAATCTCTATCAGCTCAGCTGGTTCTATGCAATCGCCCGCAAAGCCGAGCGTGAGCTGTTCCCGGTCTGATTTTTTTTTGAGGGGGAAACTCCGTGCATATCACTGAGTGTGTCGCTGGCTCCTGATATCCCAAATCAGCGGAGAGCGCCTTGCTTTTTGTTTTCGGCGTTCCCGGGCGACCAATAAAGTCGTGATTATACCCACAATTTAACAGCCTCCGGGGGTGCGACCTTTTCAGGGTCGAAAGCGGTTGGGATGGTGAATTCTATAAACATTCTTCTATAAACATTCGACCCTTTCAGGGTCGCTGGAGTTTGGCATATCTTAGCTGTAGCGGTAGCGATTGATCCGACTTGGATAAGAAGAAAGTTGGGGTTTATTGCCATATAGCTTCGATAGATATTCCCGTTCTCTCAAGGCCACATGAAACTGTTTGACCCAGAAATACTGGCCCGATCCCAATCCCGAAGGGATTGCATGTTTATAGAAAATGTAACCGCGAAACAAGCACGACCCGGAAAGGGTCGCACGCGGAAGGCTTGTCCGAGGCTATTATGGCTCAGGGCAAATGGTTGTTCCCGCTCGTCCGCAAAAAAAATGCTGAACCCCTCACGAAATGCTGCTCAGCTTCGGAGCGCCTGCATCAAAAAAGCAAGGAGCCATGAGACCGATTTGGGGTGTGTGGAACCAGCAACGCTGCCAGGTACTGTGTCAAAAGTCAAGTAATTTTTTTCCTTTTAATCTTCAAAAAATGCCATTTCTAGCTCCGGTATGGTAGTATCAACACCGGTATCGCCCTTGGGCGATACCGGTGTTGGCGCTCAGGCCGGCCGGCCTGAGCGCCAGCGCGGCATCAAAGGCCTCGTTTTTCTTCCACAAATGGTACATCAGGCACAACAACTTTTTCTGCAAGGCCACATTGGCCTTCATTTTTATCCCGTGCCGGCTGACTAACCGATCATAATAGCTGTAATATGGTTGCTTCCTGTGCGACAAAATATTGCCAACCGGCATGTACATGGCTGCCCTGATGCGCGCATTGCCCTGTTTCGACATTTTTCTCTTGCCTTTGTGTTTGCCTGACTCCTTAACCAATATATCGTAACCCGCATAGCTGATCAGCTGGCTTCTTGACGTAAAGTATTCAAAGCCCAGCGTCTCTGCCAGCACCGTGGAGATTGTAATCAAACCTATCGACGGAATCGACTTCAGCTTATCCACCTTTTCTTCGATCTCCGGATCCGAATCCAGATGCCTGGTGATCAGCTTTTCAAGCTTGGTGATCTGTTTATCCAAGGCAGCGATGGTTTGCTGGACAATCTTGCGCGTATCTTTGATAGCGTAAGCGCTGTAATTGAGAGCGTGAAGCTGGTTTTTGAGCTGGGTCCGCTGTTCTACCAACGCGCCACGGGTACGCGTGAGCTGACGCAGCTCGCTCCAATAGGGTTTAATGCCCCGCCATAGCTGCAGCTTCTTGCGCGCACCCATCAGGGCTAGCCCGCGGGCATCAATACGGTCGGTTTTGTTCTTGAATCCCTCAGACTCATTGAATCTACGCGCCTGACTGGGTAAAACCACGCTTAATGCCCATTCGGGGTGGTTATCAAACAGGTGCAGGGCAACCCGCTCGTAATACACACCGGTGGCTTCCATGGTGATGCGCACCGGTGCAGGCTGTTTGGACTCCCATTTGGTGACCCAGCTGACAAACTTGGGCAGCTCTGCCTGGGTGTTGTTAAACTTTCTGGAGGAGCGTACACGCTCGGTCTGTTCAACAGGGTTATACTCGAGGATGCAGGCCTTGAAGTCGTCTTTTGAGATATCTATGCCAGTGGAATAAAACATGACTAATCAATAGTTTAGTGGTGTGTTATTTGCATCCGAAGCAGGATCCTGTCGCATGAATTTCACTCATGAATGGTAGCTTTAGAAACGGGTCTAAGCTCTAGGTACTGTTGTCTTTCAACGCCAGGATACAAGTCTGGTTATGCCTGGCGTGGTTCATCCGGTTAAACCGGTGATTGTGATGCTCCGAGGGTGCCAGACTTGCTCCTATTTCGGTTGTTTGGTTTCTAATCTAACACTTGCCCGATTAGACGCCAATTTGAATCAAAATTAACATATGAGTGATGCTCTCGGAGTTTCACCCCAAAAAAACAGGGCGCAGGAACAACCGGGGGAGCGGGATTTCCCGTACACCCGCTTTACAGCACGGCAGGGGTGGCAATTTCATGCCGGTTCAGGAACGCTTCAAGATGTGCACGACCGGGACGGACATCTATTTTGGAGCCCATCTTCATCAGCATCTGATACATGCCGAGGTGCGCGCGGGCCACAAAGATGAAGTGCTTGCTGCCGCGTGGTTCTTTGAAACCTACCGCTTCGCGCGCGAGATTCGTGAAGGCTTTAAAAAAGCGCGGATCCGCAAAATCGAAGGTGTCGTGATCGTAGGGGGAGACGAATTCTTTGCCGAGACGCAGGGTATATTCGTAGAACTTTTCGTCATCCGGCGTGAAGTTGTTTGCGTCTTCGATAATTTCGAGACGCTCATACAAATCTTTCATGGACTGCTCATCCCGGGTGCGGTGTGCGACAAACAGCCGCATGTAATCCAGGAAGAAATCTTTCGGGCATACTTTCACGCAGCCGAAATCAAGCACGCCCAGGCGGCCATCCTGCATGAAAAGGTAGTTACCGGGATGTGCATCGGCGTGAACCGTGAAACTGTCGTTGATCTGATCGTGGAAGAAATCCCACATGCGCTGCCCAAAGTGATCGCGCTGCTGTTGCGAAGGGTTTTCCTGCAAAAATTCATTCAGGTGACGGCCTTCGAGCCAGCTCATGGTGAGCACGGTTTCGGTGGAAAGCTCCGGGATGTATTCCGGCGTGGCAAAGGCGCCATTTGCATAGCGTGCACGAAACGCTTCGATTTGCTGCCCTTCAAGAAGGTAATCCGTTTCTTCCATCAGCTTGTTGCCGACTTCAGCAAAATAGTCGTCGGCCTTGTTGCCTTTCACTATCTGTTTAAACAACAGTTTGGCTACAGCCAGATCGCTCTTGATGGTTTCGCGCACGTTGGGGTACTGCACCTTCACGGCAACTTCGCGGCCGTCTTTGGTGCGGGCGCGGTGCACCTGACCCAATGAGGCTGCGCGGCAGGCATCCGGCTCAAAGCTTTCAAAAATATTTTCCGGGTAATCGCCCAGCTGCTTTTTGATAATTCCGCGAACCAGCACTCTGTTGATAGGAGGTACGCCGTACTGCGACTGCGTGAGCACTTCTGCAAATTCTTCGGGAAGAAGGGCGTTGTCCAGGCTCATCCCCTGCGCAAGTTTCAGAGCTGTACCGCGGAGTTTGCTGAATTCTTTAAAGAGTTCATTTGCATTGGTACGATTCAGCTCAGAACGTGATTCCGGGGTGCTTTTCTTCCCAAGGGCTTCTTTGAGCCGGAATTTTGCATAGTTGGTGCCGATTTTCAGGCCCGTTTTGGCCATGGCGGTGGTGCGTTCAAGTTTTCCGGAGGGAAATTCTTTGCTCAAGGATAGCGGAGGTTACGGATGGATAAAATGAAGTTGTTACAGCGACAATAGCGCAACGGCCCGTGTGAAGGCCTTTACTTTGGGGATACAAACGGAATTTTAATCAGGCCTTCATTCCAAAAAAAGCGGGCAAGGTCTGTGCCTTTATCGATGAGGCGGTTGGTCATGAGTTCAGATACCAGGCCATTGAAGGTATCGAGCAATGCCATGGTTTTCTGCCGGTCGGGGGAGGTATCCCGCATCCAGAATTTAATTACGTGCAGAAATTCCTTGCTCAGGAAAGCGTACACATCATCCCACAAAACAATTTGCGCGGTACGGCTAAGTCCCTGATGGGTAGAAATGATTTCTTTAAGGAGGTGTTCGTTTTCCTTGCAGAACGGGTGCCAGCTCTGATTTTTGAACACCATGCTGTTGAAGGTTTCCTGAACAAAGGGCAGCTGCTCTTCCATCATGTCGGTGATGGTAAGCATCATATTGGTCAGTTTTTCGGAAAGCGTGAGTTCGTTGTATGCGTCGAGTTCGGCAACCATCAGTCGGTACCGCTGCGGCAGGCTTTCGTACCAAAAATGAAAAACAGCGGGTACATTGGGGAAATACTTGTACAGATCTGAAGCCGGAACACCGGCAGCGGCTGCGATATCAAAAAGTCCCGGCTGCCTGCCTTTTACTTCCCATGCCTGAACGGCAGCTGTTGCAATAAACAGTTTTTGTTCAAATGCATCGGTCGTTTCCATATCAGTTATATAATCTAAGGTATAGGTGAGATATTCGTTGTGTTGAACCATCCGGCACCCTGAAGCGTTCAGCGGTGGTAGTTGACATGGGGAAGATGGGGTCGCATCATACATGCTAATTGCGTAAAATCACCCGCATGCTTAACTGCAACCGACCAAAGCTACTGCTACTGCTGCATCCATAAAAACCACTATCATGAGTCAACTTTCGCCCGAACAGCGGGCATACCGGCGGGATTTGTTGTTTTTAACCCTTTGTGCTGTTTTCCTGACGGCTTTGGTGATGGGCAACATTATCGGAACGACCAAATTCGTAACCCTGCTGCAGTTTTCCCTTCCCGATTGGCTCATACCCGTAGTGCCTTCACTGGTGCGCGATGAAAGCCTGTACACGATGAGTATTCCGGTCGGGCTACTGGCTTTTCCGGTAACATTCCTAGTGACCGATCTGGTTTCAGAGCTGTTTGGCCGAAAGCGCGCGCAGCTGCTCGTATGGATTGGCTTTTTTATGAATGTGTTTATGCTGCTGGTGATGACGCTCGCCTGGTACCTTCCTAATACTGCGGGCGTTAGCGGTGGCGAAAGCCTGTTCGACGGGGTATACGGGTTCATGGTCGGCAATACCATCGGCAGCATGATTGCCTATCTTACGGCACAGAGCATCGACGTACGCCTGTATCATTTCTGGAAGAAATTTACCGGCGGGAAGCATTTGTGGCTGCGCAATAATGGCTCTACCTTGGTGAGTCAGCTGGTTGATTCCACCGCGATCTTATCCATTTTATATTTAGCGGGCAATCTCGGTGACAGCGTTACCACCATAGGGGCGCTGGTCATCCTTATTTTTAACTCCTATATTTTTAAGTTCTTCGCAGCTTTGTTTGATACGCCGTTGATTTATCTCAGCGTGAAATGGCTTCGCGAATATGAGGAAGATCCCGAGGGGCACCGCTTGTATCACCGAAATGTCGCTAACCAGGATAAATAAGTAGCGAAATAACATTGCACCGGCATATCTGTTGTGATATATTTATGCGTGCAAAACAGTAACACTTCTTTAAATTGCCTGTATGGCAGAAGCCATCATTAGACTAAGGACTTAGAAAGTGGGGTAAGCTTGTAAGTCTGTTTAAAACCACCAAGGGGCACCCGTATAATTTATGTCGCATCAGGAAAAGATTGCTTTGAACAGCTTGTTTTGGCGTGAAATGCTTGATAAGCTGCCAGCTACCGTACTTATATTTAAAATTGATGAGCAGGAGCAAGCCCGTCTGTTATTAACAAACAGTCATATCCGGAAAGACCTTGGGTTTAGTCCGGAAGAGTATGTGCTTGCATCTGAGTCAGAAGAAAGCCCGATTACCGCTGAGCTTGATCTTCTTATTGATGAAGTTGCCCGGCTGAGCCATGCATCGGCCCCGCCGGATTCCTTGCCCTCGGCAGTGCTCAGTAATCGTCAGGGGGAGCAAATGCGTTTCGGGTTCAGTTTTAGCGTATTTCAGTCTAAAGCCAACCGCTCTAATTTAATTTCTGTGGCACTTGTACCTGCGCTTATCAGGAATGCGGTATTTTCAACTGAAGGACCTGCAGACGGGCATAGGCAGAATGGCGTGCAGGAAAACAATACGGAAGTGGCAGCAGCAAAGGGTGATGTGATACCGCCTCCGCCGTTTGTTGCGGTTTCTGAAGTAATGAAAGGCGTGCTGGAAAAAGCAGATCATGCCGCAGGTATTGAAGCGCACATCCTGCTACATGGTGAAATCGCTACAGGAAAAAGAGCAATAGCTTCACGGATTGAGAAAACCTGTGTATTTGCCAAACCGGGTACACAGGTCATGCATATTGACTTTCGGGCAGAGGCTGCCGAAGCTTCGTTTCAGAAAATTGTTGAGAGAGACCAAACAAGCGGAGCTTACCTCCTTGCACAGCTTCCGAAAAACCTGATTCTGCAAATACGTGCGCTTGATAATATCAAAATTCCGCAGCTGGAAACCATAGCAGAAATTATTGATGAGCGTCAGGCCCGCGATTATAGAACAAGGCTGATTATGACCTCCCGCATCTCGCTTGATCAGCTTTCCGAGAGCGGGCGTATCCCGGCAAGCCTGCTCTATAAGTACACCTTTTTTCCGATACCTGTGCCGCCCCTCCGGCATCGCAGGGAAGATCTGCCTGAAATTATTGAGATATGGCTAAGCCGGCTTGTTGCTGCAGCTGACCTTCGGCCCGCGCCGGCTTACACCCCGCAGCAAATGCAGCAACTGCTGCAGCACGAATGGCCTGAAAATTTCCAATCGCTTAAGGAAGTCATTCGGGCATCGGTACTGTCCGCGAATGGGGAAAAACTTCCGCTCCGTCTCGGGATCAAAACCTTTGGGGAAGGCAAGCAGGCCGGGCTGTTCGGTGGTGCCCTTGCTCCTGAGCTGCAGCAGGTTCTCAGCTATGATGAAATGAGCCGCGTTTACTTCCGGCACGTACTCGACCTCACCAAAGGAAAAATTTACGGTGATGACGGGGCCGCGGCACTCCTTGGCATGCCCCCTACGACCCTGCAAAGCAAGCTCAAAAAACTCAAGGTTAAACCGCCCAAATAGCACAGCTATCGCAAGTCCGCATGCCTGCACAACTTCTCAAACGTAAGCGGCCGGATAGTTTAGCTGGAGCATTAAGCAGCAAGGCTGCGTAATCCGGAAATATCCTCCAAAAAAAATGCTTCTCCGACCAAAGGTCGAAGAAGCATTCGAATGATTGTGAATCGGGGGGGGCTCGAACCCCCGACCAGCGGCTTAAAAGGCCGATGCTCTACCAACTGAGCTACCGATTCAGCAATTCCATAACAGATACCAAATATAAGACGCTAATTAACTTTGCGCAATAGCTGATTCAATTTTTTTGGTCAGCTTTTCGTCCTGCATACGATCGATATCGTTAGCAGGCTTAAGCAAAGACTCCCGTGCTTTTGCAAGGTCTTCTTCCTCAATCACAAGGGCGCTGTAATCATACGACGCAACCGCGGCAGCGTCAAAATGACCGGCCATATTCAGATGGCGCCGCAGACTGTTGTAGGCCGCCTCTCTCGCGATATACGCAATTTCTGCACCCGTAAGCCCCTGCAGGCTCAGCCCGTAGCTACTGCGGTCAACGGCTTCGGAAAAAGGCATATCCTGCGTTGTAATCTCAAATATTTTCCGGCAGCCTTCAGCGTCCGGTTTTTTGACTTCCAATTGATAGTCAAAACGACCGGGGCGGAGCAGGGCCGGATCAATCAGTTCAATCCGGTTGGTTGCACCAATTACACAAACCCGGCCGTAATCCTCAACACCGTCCATCACCGAAAGCAGCTGATTCACGAAGCGCGCATCGGTGCGCAGGGTCTCGGCATCGGAGCGCCGCTGTGCTACGGCATCCATCTCATCGAAAAAAATGATGGAAGGCTGCATTTCTCGGGCTTCATCAAACAGCTTCCGCAGGTTCTCCTCGCTTGCCCCCTGATATTTGTTGATCAGCTCCGGACCCTTCACCGAAATAAAATGCGCCTCAACCTCATTCGCGATGGCCTTGGCGACCATCGTTTTACCGCAGCCGGGTTCGCCGTACAGCATCATGCCTTTATGCGGCTTAATGCCCAAATGACGAAACAGACCCGGATTTTTCAGCGGCAGCTCAATGACCTCCCGCACTTGCGTGATGATACCGTCAATACCTCCAATTTCATCAAACCGCACCTTGGGGATGTTGCGAAGCTTTTTCTCGGACGCCTGATCACCTGCCGCCTCGCTTCCGCCCTTCCTTCCCGCGCTTCCGTTGGTGCCCGGAGACCCGTTTCGCGTGAGCTTGTGAATGATACCTTTCGGCCGCTCAATAATTCGGGAACCTTCGACCTCTTTACTGAAAAAAACCGACCAGTTCGCATTCTCATTGGTATCGATCTGATCGGGCAGCCGGCCGATAATGCCCTCGGTTACGGAGAAATCAAAAGACGGACACAGATACAGATGTTTGTCCTCGACTTGCTGCCGCAGAATGGCCAGGATCTGATGTTTATCCACCTTCCAGACCCCTTCCGAAACAAAATGCCCGAAGCTAAACCAGTAGGTGCCCAGCAGCAGCGCCTCACGGTTTTCGGGGAGATATCGGGTGATGGCATCGAGCGCGGCATACCCCCAGCCGTCAGGCCGCAGGCTCTCGTCAGCCTGTTCTTTCCGGATGGCCTCCTCCTGTGCCGCAACTGTTTCGAAAAGCTGCACCAAATACGACGGCGACACCGCCCGACCCTCTTTTTTGATGGTCACGCCAGGCACAGCGGCGAAGTCCGTACACAGCTCACGGAGCGTATCAAACGCCTTCCGAAAGCTTACGGAACCAAAACGGAGTGTTAAAACAGCCTGCGATGGACGGTTTTCGTCCGTGTTAAAAAGCTGTTCGGTCACACCGGAAAGCTGTTGTAAGAGCCCGCGCTGCGATTCGGAAACCTGCGTTTCCGGAAGTTGGATTTCAAAATTATTCATACGCTCCGAAACAAAGCCACCGCAGATTGCATTCACCCCAAACAAAGTACGCAGCCCCAAAACCGACCGCCACGCCCGGCGTAAAGACGCGCAGCAAACAGGCTTCAACATCCGGTCCTGCCCGGGCTGATTCGCTGAACGGGTCTTATTTTTTTGGTTAAAACTTCGTGAACATCAGGAGTCTGGGTGACAGACTCCGCACTCCCAAACCTAAGATGGGTCCCTTGCTTTTTTTTGTGTGTAAAAGGAAACGGACGTCTGAAGCAAAGCCACAGGCCGCGGTCAACGGGTGCAATGCCATCATCAATGACAAATAACTGACAGCTATGGAGCGCTGATCAGGCAGGCGCCATCCCGCTAAAAACAGCTGTCGCCGCTACTGAACCGTTCAGATCAGTTTCTTTACCGTCAGGCCGAAAAACTTCAGCTTCATCCAGTGTGCAAACATGGGATCAGCAAAAGAAAGCTGATCGCCGCGATAGGTCAGCAGGTCGGCAGCGAGCAGCAAACGCCGGTTTTTGGTTGTGCTTGCAGGGGAGCCGAGACGGTACTTTTCCATCACAGATACACTACTAAGTTGCTGTTCACCCATTGCAACCGCTTTGAGCAGGTTCAGCTGTGTCGGACTCAAGCCTCCGGCAAGGCGGCTGTAGGCCCGGTCGTGCAGGGCAAAATAAAGCTGAAGCGCAGCACGCAGTTCTTTTTTGCCGGAAGTTTGCTCTGCCGCCGTTTGGTGCCACAGATGGAATGCCAGCTCCTGCGCTGGTCTCGCTTCCGCTTCGCAAAGCGAAAGCAGCTGCAGCAGGGTCTGTTTCCTGACGCTCTTACCGGTTGCCCGAAACTGTTCCCTGAAGTAGGCAAGCCAGGTCTCAGCGGGCAGTGGCTGCGGTTGCACCAGCTGTGCAAACTGATAAAAAGGCTGTGCAGGCCGCTCAAACAACTGTACAAATGCAGGTCCGCCGCTGCCCGACAGCAGATAGCTGACCCGCTTATGGTTTTGCCAGATTGCCCGCACCCTTTTTGCAAATGCAGCGCCTTTGTCGAGATTTCGGAGCAGGTGAAAGTCATCAATCCAAATTACCAGACGGCAGCCGAGACTTTCGGCAATGCGTTCAGGGAGATCAAGAATTTCATCAGGATTGTGTTCGGTCTGCCAGCTGTCGAAAAGAAGCTTTTCCGCGTCACCGGGTTCCGTTAAGGGCGTAACTTTCTGCAGAAAAGTTTGGGCCAGCTGCAGGCGGGTTTCGGATGACTTCGAAGCGGCCTGAAGCACATGGGTTGCAAAATGATTCAGAAAATCAACGGTGTGCTGTGCCCGAAACAAGTCGGTGATCGCTAATATGCGTACGGACTCTTGCTGTGGGCCTGAACCGCTGTTTTGCTGGGCCTGTTTGCTGATCGCAGCCAAAACGGCCTGTGCCAGCCAGCTTTTCCCGCGACCCGGCGGTGCCGCAATAACCGCATTGCTGCCCGCAAGCAGGGTGGAAGTCAGAAACGTACACACCTCATCCCTGCCCGTAAAAAAACGCGACCGGTAGGGGATGTCAAAGGCAAAGGGTGTGTTTTTGGGAAACATGACTGCGAAAAGGGAATCAGATGGCTGTCTCATTCCCAAAATACACTTTTCCCGCAAAGCCTGAAGGTTCAGTTTGGCTGTATTTTTTACGCCCGAAACCCGTCAGGCCAGAAATTGCGCACCTAAGCTGCCCTACTTGCGAATGGGGTTCAGGCGCGACAAAAATGATGGTGCCGGTTCCGGGAAAACGCCTTCGTGAACCGACCGGATGTCTTCTACAGATACAAAGGCGTTGGGATTATACTTTTGGACAATTTGCTGCACTTTTTCAAGATCACGCCGCTTGATGATGGTAAGGATGAGACGGACCTGCCCCGATCGCCCCGTTGCGCTGACCGTAGTTGCCCCGTATTTGTTCTCGCGAAGTACATCAGTGAGCTCGGTAGCGTCCTGTGCGGTAATGATTCGCATACACAACATGCCCATTGCCAGCTTGCTTTCAATGTAAATACCCACATAATTACCCATCGAGAAGCCGCCGGCAAACGCAATAAATGAAACCCAGTTATCCAGGTTCTGAATAATCTGACTGATTGCGACCAGCCAGATCAGCGATTCAAAAAAGCCAACCATGGCTGCCAGCTTCCGCATACTCCGGCTTACAAAGATAATGCGAAGGGTGCCCAGCGACTGATCTACAATCCGGGCAAGAAATATGAGCAGGGGCAACACAATCCAGGCAAACCAGTCGAAGCCGGAGGCCGTAGCCGTTTCAACAGTTTCGGGAAGCTGTGCAAAGATAAAGTCCATGGATGAAAAGCCGGTTTTTGGCAGCGTATGAGTGAAGTGAAGGATAGTGCAGGGAAGCAAGGTATTAGTCAAAGATACCGTAATTTTGAAGCATGAAGGCTACTTCTCAAGCAAAAAATCCGATATCTTTGAGAGCTTTCAGTTCCCTTGTGAATGTTTTCCGCTCCTGTCACTTTATACATAGAGAAGTTATCGGATACACCGCGCTGCAGCCCTAATAAGTAAAGCTGTTACAACTTATCTCCCGGCAGAAGCTGTCAGGGTATCGCGGTTCCGGCTAATTTTTACCGAACCTTAAAACATTGTAAGGCAGTGACTTTTACGGCATGTTTATACAAGAATCAGCAAGTGCTTCCGTTGGGTGCCCGACTCATCGAAGGGCGGAAAATCCCTGAATAAGATTTATTTTCACAGGGAATTTATAGTGCCCCGACCATCAGCGCGAATCGGGAAATGAAAATTCAGCCGGATAAGGGGTATGTACATCCGGCTGAGAAAAGTATCGGGGAGGCTGGGTAATGAAAATGACCGGTGCTGCAGTGCAGAAAGCGCCGGATCAACCGGACAATTATTAAAATCAACTGGTTTGGAATACAACCACAAAACAATGATCTACTATGGCTACCAAATGGCATACCTTAGAAGCAGCAGAAGCGCTTGACAAGCTGCAAAGTTCAACTGACAAAGGACTCACGCCCAAAGAGGCCGAGAAGCGTCTGCAGGAATACGGGCCCAATAAACTGCCTGAGAAAAAGGGGCGTCATCCTGTCATGCAGTTCCTTGCGCATTTTCACAATGTGCTGATTTACATCTTGCTTGTGGCAGCGGTTGTTACCGCTTTGATGGATCACTGGATCGACACCATCGTAATCCTTGCGGTTGTGCTGGCCAATGCAATCGTAGGCTTCGTACAGGAAGGCAAGGCTGAAAAAGCCCTTGAAGGCATTAAAAACATGCTTTCTCTGGATGCGCAGGTCATTCGTGACGGGAAGCAGCAGAAAGTAAATGCCGATGCCATCGTGCCGGGTGATATTGTGCGGCTGCGGTCCGGTGACAAGGTGCCCGCGGATGTCCGCATTATTGAGGCGAAAAGCTTTCGGGTTGAAGAGTCGCCGCTGACTGGAGAATCCACGGATGTGAGAAAAACAAGCGATTCGGTTTCAGAGGATGCCGTTGTTGGCGATCGGAAATGTATGGCCTTTTCAGGTACGATGGTGACCTACGGGACGGCGACCGGTGTCGTGGTTGAAACCGGCCTGAAGACGGAGCTGGGCAAGATCACTAAGATGCTTTCAGAGCAGAAGGAGTTTACAACCCCCTTGCTGCAGAAGATTGATAAGTTTGCCATACGCCTGTCGGTCTTCGTACTCCTTTTCTCTCTTAGCTTTTTCCTGTTCGGATATTTCTTCCGGGATTACACAACCATGGAGCTGTTTATGGCGACCATCGGTATTGTGGTAGCTTCTATCCCTGAGGGGCTTCCTGCCATCATTACCATTACGCTCGCCGTTGGGGTGCAGCGTATGGCGAGCCGAAAAGCGATTATCAGGCGGCTGCCTTCTGTTGAGACCCTGGGCTCGGTTAGCGTGATCTGTTCCGACAAAACCGGAACCCTGACCCGCAATGAAATGACGGTTCGTACTGTCGTAACCGCAGATGCTGCCTATGAGGTGGAAGGGTCCGGTTATCAGCCCGAAGGCGATATCCTTAAAGAGGATGCACCCCTGAAATCGTTTGAAGGGGAGCCAGCCTTGTATCAGCTTCTCCGCGCTGTTCGGGCCTGTAATGATGCTGCAATCGAAGAAAGCGAGGGGCAGTGGAAGCTCAACGGTACGCCAACGGAAGGAGCGCTCATCACCCTTGCACACAAAGCAGGCTTGGCCGGGTTCAGCCCCAAACGTCTCGACGACATTCCGTTCGAGTCTGAGCACAAATACATGGCAACTCTGAATGCGCATGAGGATAAAACCTATGTGTTTGTGAAGGGTGCTCCCGAGCGGTTAATGGATATGTGTGCGGAGCAGCTCACCGCTGAGGGTCCGGTAAAAATGCAGAAAGACTTCTGGACCGATCAGCAGGATACCATTGCGCGCCGCGGACAGCGGGTGCTTGGCGTTGCATTTCGCGAGGTAGATGCAGGTACTTCGACTGTTGATCACGAAGATCTCGGGCAGGGGCTGACCTTTCTCGGGCTTACCGGCATTATTGATCCCCCGAGAGATGAGGCCGTAGCCGCGATTGAAGAATGCAAGGCTGCCGGAATCCGGGTTATTATGATTACCGGCGACCATGCTGTTACCGCGGAAGCTATTGCCAAAGAGCTGGGTATTGACAATGGTGAAGGTACCATTACCGGCGCGCAGCTCGAGAAAACGCCAGACGATGCACTGCCTGAGCTTGTGATGAAGTACAATGTTTTTGCACGCACGAGTCCGGAGCATAAGCTGCGGCTTGTTAAAGCACTGCAGGCAAAGAATAAGCTCTGCGCAATGACCGGCGACGGCGTAAACGATGCCCCCGCCCTGAAGCGCGCTGATATTGGTATCGCCATGGGAATCAAAGGTACGGAGGTCAGCAAAGAGGCCGCAGAAATGGTACTGGCAGATGACAACTTTGCCACCATTACCAATGCTGTTGAGGAAGGCCGCACGGTTTACGACAACTTCCGGAAAACCATCCTGTACATCTTGCCGACCAATGGTGCGCAGGCTATTGTGCTGGTTGCTGCCATTTTCATAGGGATTGAAATGCCGATTACGCCGGCTCAGATTCTTTGGGTCAATATGGTTACAGCGGTAACCCTGGCGCTGGCGCTGGCTTTCGAGCCCATGGAGAAGCGGGTCATGGAGATGCCGCCCCGCAGGCGCGATGAGCCGACCCTTGGCGGCTATTTCATTTGGCGGATTATCTTCGTGTCGGTTCTGATCGGCGGATTCACCTTTTTGCTCACGCACGTCTTTTTCGCAGGAGTTGATACGGATAAAATGAGAACCATTGCCGTAAACACGGTAGTCGCGGGACAGGTCTTCTACTTGTTCAACTGCCGTCAGTTCTATGAGACCGCTTTCACCAAGAGATTCTTTAGCAACAAATATATCTTCATTGCCATCGGCGTGCTCACGGTACTGCAGCTCCTGTTCATTTATGCGCCATTCATGAACACCCTGTTTTACACGGTACCACTCGGCTGGGCTGAGTGGAGTATCATCCTGTCAACAGGCGTACTTGTGTTGGTGCTCGTTGAACTGGAGAAGTGGATTTTCAGATCCCGCGGAAAAACCGTTTGATTGCGGATGTCAGAGATCTGAACCAAACAAGGTGAACAATGAAAAAGGCCTGCGCGCATACGAACGCAGGCCTTTTTCGATATACAGAGATGAACTTGCCACGGAAACCAAAAGCAACGCATTAATCTTAGGCCCAAGGGCTCGGAAGCTACCCCCCAAGCTCCTGATGTTCACGGAGTTTTCCCAAAAAAAAGCCGCTCGTCTTTGCTGACGGCGGCTTTTTTTGATTTCGGTGGTTGTACCAAATGTTGCGTTGCGGCGCTTAGTAGCGGTAGTAATCCGGCTTGTAGGGCCCGTGTTGTTTGATGCCGAGGTACTGTGCCTGATCTTCGGTGAGTTCGTCGAGATCGACGCCGATTTTGGCGAGGTGCAGCTTGGCAACTTTTTCGTCGAGCTCTTTGGGGAGTACGTGTACATCAACGGTGAACTCTTCGGGGCGGGTCCACAGCGCGATCTGCGCGAGGGTTTGGTTGGTGAAGCTGTTGGACATCACGAAGCTTGGGTGACCGGTTGCGCAGCCGAGGTTGACGAGGCGGCCTTCGGCGAGCAGGTAAATGGTGTTGCCGTTGGGCAGGGTGTAGGCGTCAACCTGATCTTTGATGGTTTCCTTTTTGCCGTTGGCGTTGAGCCATTTTACCTGAATCTCGGAATCGAAGTGGCCGATGTTGCAGACGATGGCCTGATCTTTCATGACCTCGAAGTGCTCGGCGCGGATTACATCCTTACAGCCGGTCGCGGTCACGAAGATGTTGCCTTCGCGGGCAGCGTCGTTCATTTTCTTGACTTCGTAGCCGTCCATCGCCGCCTGAAGCGCACAGATGGGGTCAATTTCGGTGACGATGACGCGGGCGCCATAGGAGCGCAGGTTCTCAGCGGAGCCTTTGCCGACATCGCCGTAACCGGCCACAACGGCCACTTTTCCGGCAATCATCACATCGGTTGCGCGCTTGATGCCATCCACGAGCGATTCGCGGCAGCCGTAGAGGTTGTCGAACTTGCTCTTGGTGACAGAGTCGTTCACGTTGATGGCGGGTACCTTGAGCGTGCCTTCTTTGGCCATTTGATACAGACGGTGTACACCGGTCGTTGTTTCTTCAGACAGGCCGCGGATACCTTCGAGCAGCTCGGGGTAGTCGTCGTGTACCATCGCGGTGAGGTCGCCGCCGTCGTCGAGAATCATGTTGAGGGGCTGACCGTCGGGGAAGAAAAGGGTTTGTTCGATGCACCAGTTGAACTCTTCTTCGCTCATGCCTTTCCAGGCATAAACGGGGATGCCGGCAGCCGCGATGGCCGCAGCGGCGTGATCTTGTGTAGAAAAAATATTGCAGCTCGACCAGGTGACTTCGGCGCCGAGCTCAACGAGGGTTTCAATCAATACGGCGGTTTGCACGGTCATGTGCAGGCAGCCGGCAATGCGCGCGCCCTTGAGCGGCTTGCTTTGGCCGTACTCTTCACGCAGGGCCATGAGGCCGGGCATTTCCGCCTCGGCAATCTTAATTTCTTTGCGGCCCCACTCGGCCAGGGTGATGTCCTTTACCTTGTAGGGGACTCTTTCTTTCGTTTCAATCATAAAATAATAATAGGTTCGGTCGGGTCTGAATTTCGTTTAGCTTTCCAAAATACGCTTAATTCGCTGTTTTTTCAAGGAAAGCGTACGGGTGTAAACAGGCTTGGGGGTGGGGTCGTTCGGGGGTTTTGGTGGCGCTCAGAGTAATAGCTGCGGGTAACGATTGTAAAGATGGGCTTCGGGTTAATACATTACTTTGAACCGTTTGGGAAAAGAGTGTTCTAAGAAATTTCGCGGAAAACGTCTTCATCGCTTTCCCAGCCATGAGCTTTGCCGTAGGGTCTAAGTTCGCTTTGGAGGGTTTTACATTTTTCAAAAGCAAGCTGCCGTTTAAGCGCATCGAGTACCCACTCTTTCTGAGTCTTTCCGGCTTTTAATGATGATTTCTCGAGAAGCTGTGCCAACTCTTTGTCAATTTCGATAGTAAGTGTGGTAGTCATAATTATGTATCCTGAGTAATATTTGGGGATTGTATATCTAATATAATTAATGAAGTGAAGTGAGCAAGCTGAGTAGTATTGTCTTTGGTATTCATCATTGCTTACCGGATAAACAGATGTGATTGGAAATTCTGTAAATCGGACTCATAGACGTTCTCATTTTTTGATTCCGCGAAAATTCACTTCACCAGCGTCACCGTCCGCATTTCACCCACACTCCCCGCCCGCATCACCACAAAATAGACCCCGCTTGCTGCGCCTTCAGTTTCCCATCGGAGCAGGTGCTCGCCGGTGAGCTGTAAGCCCTCATAGAGCACGGCAATATGGCGACCATTCACATCGAAAATCTCGGCCCGGATTTCGGTTGGTTCGCTCAGGGTGAAGGGGATGAGCACGCGCCCGTTGAAGGGGTTCGGGTAGGGCGGCTGCAGGCTGAGGCCGCGGCGGAGTTCGAGATTGGGATCGGCGAAGGAACCAGCTATGACATCGGTGCGACCCAGCAGCAAATGCGCGTCGGGGTCGGCTTCCGGCGGGCCGGGCGGGAAGGGCAGTGAGAGTTCCAGGGTGACCGGCTGACTAAAGCCGGGCAGGGTCAGGGTTGTGTCGCGGCTGCCATCGGCGGCGGGGATGCGCAGTTCGAGCGGAAGCGCCCAGTCCGCGGTGCCGCCCCCGGATGCGGTAGCCGAAACCTGAAGTCTCATCCGGTACAGGCCTGCTTCCTCCTGTGCGGCCGGCCGCACACCGTAGCGGATTTCCAGCTCGGGATGGGAGTCGCCGTAAATCCAGGTATCGAAAAAGTCGCGGAGGTTTTTTCCGGTGAAGGCTTCGGTGTGTGCGATGAAATCTTCGGTCGTAGCCGAGTCGTAGCGTAACGGACCCTGCATCCAGCTTCGGAGCAGGCCGAAGAAGGTATCATTCCCCAGTAAAAACCGCAGCTGATGCAGCACGAGTGCGCCCTTTTGGTAGCTTGTGCGTAAGCGGAAAATGCGTGCGACCGAGGCATCTGGCGAGGCAGGATCAATGCGCTCCGAGGGTACAAACACGCGGCCAAGCGGCTCAGCTGTAACCTGCCCGCGTACTCCGCGCCGCCATTCGCGGAAAGCTTCGGGTCCGTCGAAAGCCTCAACGACCAGACCTTCGGCGTAGGTCGCAAAGCTCTCGTTGAGCCAGATGTCCTCCCAGCGCGCGCAGGTGACTCCGTTGCCGAACCACTGATGCGCAAGCTCATGCGCCACGAGCGCCCGCGAGAAGTTGTTCATCGAACTCATGGTCTGATGCTCCATCCCGCCGCGCCGCCCGAACATTACGTGTCCGTACTGCTCGCTGAGAAACGGATAGGGTCCAAACAGCTCGGTGAACAGCGCCATCATGGGCAGGGTGAGGCGGGCCTGTTCGCGCAGATGCGGACTGTCGGCCTCGGGATACACAAAGTTGTGCACGGGCAGGGAGTCCTGCGGGCTGTGCCGGAAATAGTCTGTGAACTGCACATAAGGCGCGGCGGTGAGCGCAATCAGGTAGTGCGCGATGGGGTAGCGCGAGCGCCAGTGCCACTCGGTGCGCCCGTCGCCGAGCGGTGTCTGACGTTGCAGTTTGCCGTTGGAGGCCAGCGTGAGCCCGTCGGGGATGCGCGCGATCACATCGGAGGAGTCGGCCTTTACCGCGGGGGTGTTCAGGTTGGGAAACCAGTCGCGGGAGCCGAAGGGCTGACTCAGGGTCCAGAAGTGCGGTGCCCCGCCCCGTCGCGTGAACACAAAACTGCCAAAGCCGGTGCTGCCGGGCGTGCCTTCGTAGGCGATGTGGATGAGCCGCTGCGATTCCGTCCCGGCTTCCGTCTCTTCCTCAAGTTCAATTTCGACCAGAAAATCCACCGGACCCGCGCTGCGTGAAAAGGAAAGAGAAGCCCCGGTTTCCGCATCGGTGATATCCGAAATGTGAAGTTGCCGCGCAAGTTCCAGGGTGATGCGCGTCGTGCCCGCGGGCAGGTGCAGCAGCAGGTCTGCATGACCGTTCAGGCGCTCAAGTGCCGGGTCAATATCGAGGTTTAGTCCGTAGTACCCGACCCGGAAACCGGGATCGGCACGGCTGACGGCTTCCCCCGAAAACAGATGCAGGCTGCCACCAGCAAGCCCGCCGCCCGATTTGGTTTCCGAACAGCTTCGTCCGCCTTCTGTCGGTAAAACGGAGATGTTAGGAAGACCGCTGCCACTCGGGATCACCTCCGGTGAACCCGACTGCGCCACAGCACCGGAGGTGAAGCCTGACAGCACACCCATGATCAAAGCGAGCTGCAGCACGCGCAGGATTTGGAGGAAAACCATTTTTGGGAATGCAGGTGCCAATGCGGGTCGGGCGAAGGGTGAGTGTGTTTGAGCAAAATAGCTGTAGGCACGGCAGTTGCAAAACAGAAAAAGGCAGGCTGAATTCACTCATTCCTAAACAACCTTTTATTTCGGAATCTGCCACTCTGGCCCTGCGACCATGCCGGGGGCAAGGCCTCCAATGGCGAGCTTGGGTTTTGTGGAACCGGCATTCCAAAACCACTTACCCCCCCGCGAGTCCGTCTTCTCGGAAATGCCCGCACTGAATCCGAAAAATGCCCCAATGTAACCGGCCTTATCCGGGATCTACCAGCTTCGGCCTGCGACCATGCCGGTAGCTGGGCTTCCAATGGCGACCGGGGACTTTGTGGAACATGCATTCCAAACTTTTACATCGCGGCAGTTCAGGCTTGGTAGATCCCGGATAATGCTGCTCCGGCTTTTGTGCAGGTTATCCGGCACCTTGCAGCAGCATTTCCGGGATGACGGGGTGGGGTGGAAGATGTTTTAAATGAAGCCTAATAGAACTATTCAGATGAATTATTTGCAACAATTGATTAGGTTTGAAGAAAACCAAACTTAAAGAATGAGCAGTATGAAGGTCAGTTATGTCTATATTGAAACAAATTATGACAAGTCAGTCTTTTATACGGGGGTGACCAGCGACATCCATAAACGTCACTATCAACATCAGGTTGGAACTTATAATGGCTTCTCAAGCAAATATCATACAAAATATCTTGTATGGTATGATGTGTTTTCGCCAATTACTGAAGCCATTAAGTTCGAGAAAAGACTTAAGCGTTGGCGAAGGAGCTGGAAAATTGAGCTTATTGAAAAGACGAATCCTGAATGGCTTGACCTTTCAACGAATGAACCTTTTGGCAGAAGAGAGTAGCTGACACTGACATGGGTCAGCTGATTTTTCTACCACCCCCCGCGAGCCCGTCATCCCGGAAAGGCCCACACTGAAGCCGAAAAAATGCCCCGATGCGACCGGCCTTATCCGGGATCTACCAGCTTCGCCCTGCGACCATGCCCGTAGCTGGGCTTCCAATGGCGACCGGGGATTTTGT
The DNA here is from genome assembly GCF_003353065.1 of Cyclonatronum proteinivorum. GTDB lineage: Bacteria > Bacteroidota > Rhodothermia > Balneolales > Cyclonatronaceae > Cyclonatronum > Cyclonatronum proteinivorum. The sequence goes on from NZ_CP027806.1 coordinate 607,655, forward strand.
GGAACATGCATTCCAAACTATTACATCGCGGTAGTTCAGGCTTGGTAGATCCCGGATAATGCTGCTCTGGCTTTTGTGCAGGTTATCCGGCACCTTGCAGCAGCATTTCCGGGATGACGGGGTGGGGTGGAAGATGTTTTAAATGAAGCCTAATAGAACTATTCAGATGAATTATTTGCAACAATTGATTAGGTTTGAAGAAAACCAAACTTAAAGAATGAGCAGTATGAAGGTCAGTTATGTCTATATTGAAACAAATTATGACAAGTCAGTCTTTTATACGGGGGTGACCAGCGACATCCATAAACGTCACTATCAACATCAGGTTGGAACTTATAATGGCTCCTCAAGCAAATATCATACAAAATATCTTGTATGGTATGATGTGTTTTCGCCAATTACTGAAGCCATTAAGTTCGAGAAAAGACTTAAGCGTTGGCGAAGGAGCTAGAAAATTGAGCTTATTGAAAGGACGAATCCTGAATGGCTTGACCTTTCAACAAATGAACCTTTTGGCAGAAGAGAGTAGCTGACACAGCCATGTGTCAGCAGAATTTTCTACTCCCCCCAAACCCGTCATCATATATTAGTTGAGCGGCAAGGATCAGCTGTTTTGGATAAGAATCTTACAATATTAACTTGTACACAAACATGAAGGTGAAAGCGCGTTGGTACCCTGTGTTTCGTCATTGAGCTTCGAGCTCGTCCGGGATGAAACCAACGCGCTTAACTCCACTAAGCAAGAACAGTTCATAAGGCTTCGAGCCAGCATAAATGATGGATATGCTAATGGAGTCCCTCATGATTATTACCATAAATGAAAATAACAATATTATGTATTTTTTCGGAGTTGATGTCTCAAAAGATACCCTTGATTTCTGCAAAGCGGGTCAAAAAAAAGTCAAAAAAGCGGCTAACGAACCTGCAGGCTGGCAACAGCTCGCCGACGCAGTAACTCCAGACAGCTGGGTGGTGATGGAAGCCACCGGTCCGTACTTTCTTGGTCTGGCCATCTTTCTGACCGACAGGGATATTAAGGTTAGTGTCGTTAATCCGCTAATGATCAAAAACTACTGCAAAGCCAAAATGAGTCGGGTCAAGACTGACCAGGTTGATGCGCGTCTGATCGCTGATTATGCCCTAAAAATGCATGCAGATCTGCAGGTGTGGAAACCCAGACCGGTGAATACGCGCTCTATTCGGCAATTAAACACCGTTCGGGAGATGCTACTCAAGCAAATCAACCAGGTCGAAAATCAAAACCATGCTTTCAGTCTTGATGAGCAGGCCTGTGAAGCTGCCCTGAGAATTAATAATCAAAGTCTGACATTCATGCGTGACTCACTCAAAAAGGTTGAGCGGAAATTGGATGAATTGGCCAAGGAAGAATACGGTGATTTAATCAAAAGAATTTCCACTATTCCGGGTGTTGGCAGGGCTACTGCAATCCTGTTATGTGTCTTAACAGACGGATTCACGCGCTTTGAAAGTCATCAGCAGCTGAGTACGTATATCGGGATTGCGCCAAGTCCGTATCAGTCAGGTACAAGCGTAAAGGGCAAAGGTCATATAAGCAAAATGGGGGCTGGTTATGTGCGAAAACAGCTGTATATGTGCGCTTACTCAGCGAGCCGCTATAACCCCGCATGTGGTAACCTGTATAAACGTTTAAGAAGTAAAGGAAAACCTCATAAAGTTGCTCAGATAGCCGTTGCACATAAATTAGTAAGACAGGTGTTTGAAGTCGCCATGACCAATTCAGTTTATGATGAAAAAAAGGCGCTGGCCGCTTGACTTTTAATACAGTTCATCCCGGAAAGGCCCACGCCGGAGCCCAAAAATGCCCCGATGCGACCGGCCTTATCCGGGATCTACCAGCTTCGCCCTGCGACCATGCCGGTAGCTGGGCCACCAATGGTGACCCGGGATTTTGTGAACCGGCATTCCAAGCCGGCTACCCCCCCCACCCCAAACCCGTCATCCCGGAAAGGCCCACACTGAAGCCGAAAAATGCTCCGATGCTATTGGCCTTATCCGGGATCTGCCAGCTTCGCCCTGCGACCATGCCGGTAGCTGGGCCACCAATGGTGACCCGGGATTTTGTGAACCGGCATTCCAAGCCAGCTATTGCATTGCGGCAGTTCAGGCTTGGTAGATCCCGGATAATGCTGCCCCGACATTCTTGCAGGCTATCCCGCCCAGTGCCGCAGCATTTCCGGGATGACGGAGTGGGTTAGGGTTTGGGTGGTAAAACCGCGCTTTAGTGGTAGTGGGAATGTTTTTTTGATCGGTAAAACGTGAGTCGAATCCTTTACAGAAACAAGATGATGGAATAATTCCAACACTTAATCCCACCCCAAACCCGTCATCCCGGAAAGGCCCACGCGGGAGCCCAAAAATGCCCGGAGGCTGCCGGCCTTATCCGGGATCTGCCAGCTTCGCCCTGCGACCATGCCCGTAGCAGGCCTCCAATGGCGACCCGGGACTTTGTAGAACATGCACTCCAAGCCAGCTATTGCATCGCGGCAGTTCGGGCTTGGTAGATCCCGGATAATGCTGCTCCGACATTCTTGCAGGCTATCCCGCCCCGTGCTGCAGCATTTCCGGGATGACGGGGTGGGGGGTATAGCGGTCAGTGCTTGCTTACCCGGCGCATTATTTTATTCGCCGAAAACCCAAAATCCTGGAAGTCAACTTCCAGGATTTATATGAATTTTGGAAGTTCACTTCCGAAATTTGAATTTTACTTGCAAACAAATCCCGACTCAACCCCTTAAGCGCCCGCGAGGATAGCGGGGCCCTGTGGGAGAACTTCTGCGTGAGCGAGCGCATGAAGGCGCTGCACAACCAACGGCAGTTTCCGAACAGCTTCTTCTGGCGCACCTACGATCGCAAAGAAATTGATTACCTCGAAGAAGCCGGCGGCCGGCTCCCGGCCTTTGAATTCAAATGGAACCCCAACGCCAAAGCCCGCAAGCCCGCTGCGTTTTTTGAAACTTACCCCAATAGCAGTTTTGAAGTGATTACGCAGGAAAGCTACCGGGGATTTTTGATGGGTGATGGGTTGCAAACATTCTAATAGCCAATTTTTGATAAAAGTGAATTAGATGGCTATTCTAAAACAAGAAGTGAACCTTCTTGATCCATTCCGAATGCCCTTATCTCTTGTTGATGAAGCCGCAGAATCGAAATGATGGTCTCTGTAGAACAGTTTCCTTTTTTTATCCAGATAACTTTAGGCGGATGACCCATAACAAAACTGCGCTGATGAAAATCGGAATCTTTCGATACAATCGTAAAGCCATTTTGTCTTGCGAATTCCCAAATAGTAGAGTCATCTTCATCTTCCATACCGTAATCTTTGACATGCATAGAACCGGTAAAAAGGTCTTTCAGATGCTCCTTGAGGCGGTGGGATAGATTCTGATCGATTAATAACTTCAAGCAGTGATCTTAGTAAGTTCGCGTTCCCTGTTAGCCGCAAAAGCGATACATGCACGAATGTCTTCTTCCGTTAATTCCGGAAAATCGAACAAGATTTCATCAACGCTCATACCTGAAGCAAGGTACTCCAAAATATCGTAAACTGTAATTCGCATACCGCGGATACAGGGTTTCCCACCCCGTTTATCTGCTTCGATAGTAATATGTTTTTTGAAATCCATAATGTCCAAAATAAACCTGTAATTGATAAGGTGCAACCAATCTGATTTTCTGATTGGTACAATATTCAAGAAGCTCCAGGCCTTCGAATTCAAACGGAACCCCAACGCCAAAGCCCGCCAACAAACCTATCTCAATAGCTACTTCGACCCGCTTACGCGGGTTTTGCCTGCCCTCCCGCACTGCGTGACGGTCGGGCAATGAATCGGAAGTGTCGTTAATCCTCGAGGCAGCGCACAGAGAAGCCATTTCCTCGAAAGAAGTTCCTGCCACCCACTCCTGCAACGTTTTCATCAAGAAACAGAGCTGAAGCAAAGCGTTCGCCATAAATTGTACTTGACCAGTACCAGAATTTAATATCATCATCAATTCCATTTCCATTTTGGACTGCACGGCGGCCTGCTCGAGTAAGTTTAAGCTGAGAGTTGAATGCACCATTGGCGTTGTTGCTGCTCCAGCTGTTTCGCTCGGCGTTCCACTCGGCCTCGGTAGGCAGACGGTAGCCGGAGGGGCACGGATTATTAACTCCATTTACCCCTTGCCACAAATTGTCGTTGCGAGGGCTGCGCCAGTCGGAGGGACTATTGGGTGCCAAAATAAAATCCCCGTGACCCGGCTGGTCGGTGCTGCTTAAGGTAGAGGTGGTTGGCGAATTCCGCTTTTGATGCCCATCAACAGCGCGTCCCCATTGGTACAGATCGCCATACGCTTGCGCATCGGTTGAGGATGTTGCTGCGCGGGATGCGCCCAGGTTACGATCCATCCAGGTGCGGCCGGTGGTTGGGTTGGTGACATTTACAACCTCGGTTTCTCTATCTATGGGCCAATCTGATGTAGTAAAATTATAAATATCCCCCCAAGCTGTAGCTAATTCGTTTGTTGCATACGAACGTACGGTGTAGGTTTCTTCCAGTACCAAATCCTCCAATAAGACCTCAAATGTGTCTGAGGCAATGGGGGCGGCAATACATATATCATTTAGATCCGGAGCTCCGGTACCCTCTACATAACATACCCCTGCTTCAGTTATATCCGCACCGCCATCATCGGTTATGGTACCTCCCGTTCGGGCAAATGTATCACCAATATCAAAGGGTTCGGTTGTGGTTAGGCTTGGTACGCCGTCTCGTGTAGTAAAGGTTTGTTCATTTCCAAATACAGTACCAACAGCATTAGTAGCATACGCACGAACAAAATACTGAGTATCAGGAGTTAGCTCTTCCAATGTAACTTCAAACGCACCACTGCCATTACCGGAGGTTATACACGAATCAGAAAGTCCCGAATTTTGTTGCGTTCCATAACAAACACCTCTTTCTGTGATGGTTGCCCCACCATCATCGGATATGATTCCTCCCGTTCGGGTTGTGAACGCCCGGATTTCTGTTACCGATCCTGTTTCTATTTCCGGCACGCCGTCTCGCGTTGTAAAACTCCGTTGCCCGCCATAAATCGTGCCATCGGCATTCGTAGCATAAGCTCGCACGAAATACTGCGTTTGTACTTCAAGACCGGAGATAATACTTTCAAATGTACCTATTCCCTCCCCGTCATTCGTGCAATCATCTTCAATCGTCGGATTTTCGTTTGTGCTCCAGCATACACCTTTTTGAATTACTCTGCCAAAGTCGGTTTCAAAAATACCGCCGGTAATGGCGGAAGTTGCGCGCGGCTGCACCGGAGCCGTGTTCAAATCCGGCGTTGGAATATAGGCTTCGCTTTGTTCATCATACGGGTTATCCAAAACCGGTTCTGTCGGACTTGTGCAATAAAGAAGCGCGGTGGCGAGCAACAGGCTAATCAGGAGGGGTTGGGTGAGGTTTTTCATAACAACAGATATTGCATGGCGAGTTTGGGTATTTAAATCAGAAACGGAGGGTGAGGTTGGCGCCCTGCGGGCCAAAGCCGGCCTGTACGGTTTGGCGGCGGTCACGGTAGCCGTAGCGGGGACGCAGGATGAGGATGTCGAGCATCTGCACGGCATAGACGCCGCCGAATACGGCGAGGCCTAACATCATATTATCGTAGGCGGTATTCTGCGCACCGAAGGCATCGAGCACTTCAGCCCGGTAAAGGGCGGCATCTTCGAGGGTGTTGGCCTGCTGATAGTTAAGCAGGGCGGTATCATAGCGGTCATTGGCTGCGTTATAATCGAGCCGCGCCCAAACAGTGAAGCCCGCCGCCGCGGCGGCACCCGCGAGGTAGAAGTAGCCGCGATTGCGGTTGGTGTACAGATGACCGGTGCCGGGCACCAAAGCCGATAAAAACACGGCCTGACCTCGGGAGGGCCGTAACAGCAGGGTTTCGTCAACGACACCGGCGGAGGGCACCGACACCCGGGTCTGCTGCCGGCCGAGGCGCGGGTGCCGGGCTTCAACCTGATAGGTATCGGGTATCATCGAAAGGCTGACTTCCCCCTGTCCGCGGCGTTCGCCGTTGATGAAGATTTCGGCATCAGGCATATCAGCGGTTATGTTCAGGATACCGCGCGGCATCTGCTCGCGCCGCTGCCGGTCCTGCACGGCGGCGAGGCTTTCGAGCACGATAGTCGTATCGATGCGCACACCAGGGCGGGCGGTGACCCGCAGGCTGAGGTCGGCATAGCCCTGAGCCGAAACGACGACCGTCCGTACCCCGCGCTCGAGGTTGATTTCATTCCGGGTATTGGTTGCGGGCGCGTTGTTATCCGGGGCCTGCAGCTGGAAATTGGGGACGTTGGCGCGTACGCGGAGGGTTGCGAAGTCGGGATCGAGGGTGGGCGAGACAAAAACCGTTGCACCCGGGTCAATGCGGAACCTTCCCGTAAAATCCTGATAATGTTCCCTGCTGAGGCGGAAGGTATAGCTGCCTGTATCAAGCTTAAGCGGCTCATTAAACGTATAGCTCACGCGATATTCCTGATCCACCTGCTCGGTATTGAGAAAAAGCTGTGCACTTGGTGTGCCGATGGTCAGAAACCCAAAAGTGGGCGTCAGCACTACATCCCGCACACTGGGCCGGAGCGGATCAACTCGTACGCTGATTTCCTTAGTTTCGTGATCCGATAGCTCAACGCGGATGTTGTAGGTTTGGGCAATGATATCCGTGAAGCTGTGCGGGGTTGTGTAGCGGCCGGGCAGGCCCTCGACCGTAAAGCTTGCGCCCGAAGGTTCCGAACGGATGAGGAGATCGCCCGTATCGGTGATGCTCCGGTCCTGCGGCTCAACGGTTAAGTCGAGGACCTGCCGCGCCTGCAGGGGCCCCGTGCTGATGCGTGATTCCATGTAGCCCGGCGCGCGGAAATAGAGCGCCTGACTTCTGGGATGGATAATCACGCGGTAAATGCCGTTTGCCGGTTCTGAAAGATCGGCAATGATTTCAAGGTTGGAGTCAATGCGCAGGCCCGGAATGCTGCTTTCCACGACAACCGCGGCGTATTGGGTGTATTCCTGAAAAACGGCAACCCGGTTCGAAGCAATCCGCTCGACCTGCATCTGCCGCAGCACCTGTGCCTGTGTATCCTGCGCAAGAATCAGCGGAAGGGCGGTTAGGCATACAATCAGAAGGAGGGCGGTCCGGTAGACAGAAGCTGCTGTAGCGCGATGGTGATGATTTCGGGCGGCATCAGTAGGGGAAGTCGTACACGGCTTTAATCCCTGACCGGCTGTTTGGTCCGCATTTGGGGTGTTTGATTTGTAGGATACCCGGTCTTGGTTCAGCACTTGTGCGGATGGGTTGCGAAGGATAGCGTGCATCGGTATAGCAATCATAAAAAATTTATTCAAATAAACAGGCAATAAAGTGCTGTTTTGTAAGGCAAAGCGCGTCAATCGGGCTCATTTTGTAAGATATTTATTTTTGATGTGAGGAGGAAGTAAAAAGCGTGTGATGTGCTTCGCTTTGCGAGACGGTGGACGGCGGACCGCAGACCGCGGGGGGCTTTCGGGTAGTAGAGGTAGCGGTGTTTTTGTCGGCAAGGTTTTTTTGCGGGGTTTGGGGTTGTGCGTTGGGGCGGAAGGCGGATAAAGCCGGACAGATGTTTTTAACGACGCCCGTGTCAGTGTTTTCCGGCATTGGTGTTTTTACCGCGAAGCGCGCGAAGGGTATCGCGAAGGGCACAAAGGTTTTTTGCGGGGTTTGGATTTGGGGAAATTGCAGGAAATCCGCGCGAGCCGGATTTATGATTGCGCCTGTTTCCGGCTTTGGGAGATTCCTCACATGATGCTTCGAAGGATATTCGGGCGGGTTGGGATCTGAGGCTTCGAAGGGCTCCCTGCCAAATGAGAAGCGTTCGGAATGACACGCGGGGGTATGGGAAACAAACCATTTGATGGGCAAAACCTCCGGCAAATTCCCGCACAAACTACCCTCTGCCGTCCGCTATCCGCGGTCTGCAAACACAAAAGCCCCGCGTTCCGGGATGGAGGCGGGGCTTTGGGGTGTGTAATCGCAAGGGCTTGTCGCGGCTTATCGCTGGTGGCGGGCGTCTTCGATTTCGCGGACGAGGCGGTCGGCACGGTACACGTGGCGGAGGGCTTCGAGCATGCCGCGGCTGTCAACGGATACGGCGCGGGCGCTCCGGTCATCGAGGATGAGGGTGCTTGAGCCCATGCTTTCCACGTTGCCGTCGAAGGCGAGGCCGACGATTTCAAGGCGGGTGTTAACGACCGGTGAGCCGGAGTTGCCGCCGATGATGTCGTTGGTAGAAACAAAATTCAGCGGGGTAGAAAGATCAAGGGAAGGCGTCGGGGTGGCCCAGCGCTCGGGCAGCGCCCACTGCGGATCGGTGTTGTGCGAGTGGTGGCGGTCGTACATGCCGTAGAAGGTCGTGTAGGCCGGGGCGATGGTTCCGTTGTATTCGTAGCCGGCTACGACCCCGTCGGCAATGCGGGGCGAGAAGGTGGCGTCCGGCGGGATGCTGGTGCCGTACACTGCAAACCAGCCACGGCCGAGGCGGGTTTCGAGCTGATTTTCTTCCTGACTGAGCAACTGAAACATGAGCGTGTTTTCATACAGCCGGCTGCCAAAGGCATTAAAGTAGTCGAGGCCGGGATCGGACCATTCGCGGAAGGCGGTTTCGGCGAAGGCTTCGGTTTGCTCCTGTGTGGCAAAGGCGGAGTTTTGGACGAGGGCTGCGGCGACTTCCGCTTTGTCGTGCCCGTTCAGTATGCGGCGCATGTAGGGGGAGTCGTCGCCGAGGAGGTCTGCGAGGTAGCGCAGGTGGTTTTCGATCAGGAGGCGTTCGTGCGCCGGGTCGCGGTCCTGAATGGCGGTCAGGCCTGCGAGGGCCTGCGTACGGGCTTCGGTGCTGAGATCCTGATGGACGAGGCGGTAGGCAACGAGGGCGCGCTGCAGCAAGGCGGAGCTGAGGGCGGAGTTTGGCTGCATGCCTATGCTCATGATATACGGGTAGGGTGCGAGCCCCGCTTTTTGCTCCTGAATTTCGGCAATGCGCTCGATGATGGGGATGTATTCCGCGGCAAGGGCTTCATTATCGCGCAGGGCGGCGACGAAGTTGTTTTCGTTGTCGGTACGGCGGCCCATCAGGAAGGGGTCGCGGTGCGCGAGCACCTGTCCGCCGTAGAGTTTCTCGGCGTTGCGCAGGCTGAAGATGGTGTTACGGAGCTGCTGCGCTTCATCGGTGTCGGGATCGAGCTCGAAAATGGCGTCGAGGCTGTTGAGGGTGTGAAACAGGAAGCGATGGATGATATCAAGCTGAAACTGTCCCGCGTAGGTGAGCTGTGCTACGGTGTTGAGGCGGGTGGTGCTTCCGGGGTTTCCGATCACAAAAACGCCGTCGCCGCTTCGCACGCCTTCTATGGCAAAGGGGAAGAAGAAGGGCGTTTGCAGCGGGGCATCATCTTCATACACCCGCATGAAGGTCATGTCGAGGTTGTAGCGCGGGTAGGTGAAGTTATCGGCGTCGCCCCCGTAGTACCCGATTTGCAGCTCGGGCGCCATTACCATGCGGATATCAAAGTAGCGGCGGAAGAAGTAGGCCGAGTAGCGTCCGCCGTTGAACAGGGACACGACCTGCACGACGATGTTTTCACTTTCATCGAATTCGGCGCTCAGTTCGGCCTGAACCCGCTGAATGACCTGTGAGCGGACCTGCGCCTGCTGCTCAATCGGGGCGGAATCGACTTCATCGAGGATCAGATCGGTGAGGTCGCGGATGTCGATGAGCTGATCGAGGTAGTAGTCTTCAATCATGCGCTCGTCGGAAAGGGTGACGGCGTAGAAGCCGTCGTCGAGGGTGCGCTCGCCTTCGCGGCCAATCTGCGTGATTTGGTCGCGCACGCAGTGATGGTTGGTCATCACGAGGCCGTTGGGCGAAATGAAGGAAGCGGAACAGCCCGGAAGCCGCAGGGCGCCGAGGCGGGCGCGCTCGAACCAGGCATCGTCGGGATCAAAGTTGTAGGTTTCGGCGAAATATTCGACCGGGGCGTGTTCGAAGGTCCACATGCGGCCGTTGTCGAGAATGCTGGAGGGGACCGGTTCGAAGGTCGGGAGCAGGGAAATAATTTCTGTTTCCGGTTCCGCTGCAGTTTGGGCAGCAGTGCCTGATTCGTTGGCCGGTGCGGCGGCATCATCAGCTGCCTGTTGGGGCGCGGCACAGGAAAAGAGCAGCAGCAGGCTCAGTGCTGCAAGCAGGGGTTTCAGTTGTATGATCTGATACATGTAAAAGGATAGCTTGGTGAAGAGAAATTGGAATGCACCAAGGTACGGCATTCTGCATACAGGCGGAACCGTAAAAATGCAACAGGGTTGCAGTGCTGCCCCCCTGCCGATGTTTTACCCGCCTTCTTCCCGCAGCCTGAGCCGGACCGGACCTTTGGCGGTGCGGATATCAACCGGCTGACCTTTTTGGGTGACCCGGATCTTTCCGGCTTCGGCAAGTCTTGCGGCGGTTTCGCGTACATCCGGCATGTGATCGCGCCAGGCCGGACCGAAAAAAGACCTCGCCGGCTCGGAGGGACAAAGGGAAGCGTCAGGTCCCCGCTTTGCGGCAAGCTGCATAATCTCCTCTCTGAGATCGGGTTTTTGCATGGGCTGGTACGGTCTGATTTGATTTGATTCGCACGGCATAATTGCCGTAATTCGGATGCAACATCTGTAGTCCGAATCGGTACGACATCATTCCAACACAAAAAAATCCCTTTTCAAATCAGACCTTTTCCATGAGCTGCCTTCGCCTGATTTTCGCCATTTTTTTGCCCCCGCTCGGTGTGTTTCTCACAGTCGGAATCCGGTTTTCGTTTTGGCTCAACATTTTATTTACCATACTGGGCTATTTACCAGGTATCATTCATGCCGTGTGGATTATCGCGAAGCACGACGCTGAACCGCGTTATTAGTTGACTCTGAACAGTAGTGTTTTTTCGGGCTTCACCTTGTCAGTAAGAAAAATTTCCTGTGGATAATGTGGGTTAAGGTAAGGCACGTAAAAGTGCTTATGGTGAAATGCTCTTAATGCCGGACTCGGACTGGAGTTGTGTGATTGGATCTTAACCCGCATTATTCACTAATAAGCAGAATTTATTTGTTAAGTGTATGTTTAAATTTTGCTTAGCGAAAAACCCAGTAGCCCAAATTCGAGTGCGATGTAAAGACGGCGAAATTTCCCCGCTGGCGGCGTTGAAGCTGAAAACTCATGCTCAGGGTACTTAGGTACCCTTCCGCTGAGTTTTCAGCTTCGCCTTGCCAGCAAGAAAATTTCTTGGTGAATAATCCGGGTTAAATCCCTGAATTACAGTTTTTTGAACAGAAAAAGCTTTCTGTATCTGTATATAAAACAAAAAGACATCGCAAGAATAAAATGCTTTCAGCTTCTTGTCTGTGACGTCTGTCTTCGTTATACTCAATTGGTGAAACTGTGAGTTCTCGTAAATAATATTCAAATTTGACAAACCGAGGGCGCCTTCCAGAACATGCTTCAACCGTTAGGTGCCGTGCTCACAGTGATAATGCGGGCTTATTTAGCAAAAGTCGCTTTATAAGTTCCCGGCAATATCCCGTTTACTAAGTACGGAAGAATCTTCTGTTCGAAGTATTTAGTTTGCTTCGGGTGTAACATCCTGAACCGGCTCCCGGACTGTGGGTTGGTTAATACAAATTGTACGGCAAGTACTTTATCTGCGGCTGGTATTGTTGTGAGAATATTCAGCTCTAACGGTTACTTTGTGGGGAAAAATTTGAGATTTAACGCTAAGGCTGTTTACCTGAAAACCGGAAAATTTTATTCCGGACTTTTGGTAATACTATTAGTGAGCGCAGTTCTGATTGCAGCGGTACCGCAGCGCATGCAGGCTCAGGATGGTACTATTGCAGATACAAATATTCGTCTGTACACCCTTCAGGGAAACATGAGTCTGCAAACACATGCCTATTCTACGACCAGGGTTGCAGGTTTTCGCGAACCTTTAGGTATGCTTGCCAGCATGAACCTTAATTATTCGCTGCTGGGTTTTCGCTCAGGTATGAGTGTCAGGTATTCAACAGAAAACTCCCAATTCAGGCAAAGTATGAACAGGGTAAGCTTTAGGGCCGGCTGGAGATGGATTGATGTCGCAGCGGGCGATGTAAACCCGACTTTCAACCGATTTAGCCTGCGAGGACTTAACGTAAGGGGTGGTGAAGTACAGCTCAGCCCGGGTAGTTTTTCGACCCATTTTGTTTTTGGAAGGGTAAACAAGAAAGTGGATGCTTTTGGAGATGCAGATTTCCGGACGCTCAGCTACGAAAGGTGGTTGTATGGTACAAGGCTGCGTTTTGGCTCCGAGAGCAGATCCCATTTTGGACTTGGTGTTGTCTATGCGATCGATCGGGATGATGAATTAGTGCCATCAGCACAATCAGGTGATAATTTTGCGTTTGCCGGAAGGATTCCGGTACCGGAAGAAAATCTGACCATCAGCCCTGATTTTCGCCTCATGATGTTCGGCAATCGCGTAGAAATGCGTGCAGAGAATACGGTTTCTGTTTTTACCCGTGATACACGGTCAGAGGCGCTCGATCTCAGTGAAGCCGGAATTCCCGATTTTGTTTCAGGACTGTACCGTGTTCGTACCTCAACCCGGGCTAACTTTGCAACCCTTATTAATACCAGATTTAACTTTAACCCGCTAACGCTTGCTGTTGGCTTTGAGCGTGTACAGCCAGGGTTCCGTTCTTTAGGTTTGCGAAATATTAAAGATGATGATCAAAGTCTTAGTATTCAGCCGCAGCTAATGCTGCTCAGCGGCAGACTTGGGATTTCCTCAAGCCTGCGATTCGGCCGGGATAATTTGCTCAATCAAAGAGTGTCAACCCTTTACCGCAATGATATGGCCGTGAATGTTCAGGCACAGCTGTCTCCGGAGCTGTCGCTTGCGGGTGGTTACAATGTGCTGATTAACAGCGCCCGAAATACCGGTACTGCTGACGATGATACCCTGCTAAATTATCCTGAGCAAACCATCATTTCTCACAATTTCAGTTTGCAGCCTTCCTATACCTGGGTAGCATCCTCGTCTACGCATTCTTTCTCTGTGAGCGCGATGTATCAGGCTCTGAACATCGATATTGATCGTATTGACCGTGATCTGAACAGTTCTTTTTTCACCACTTCCTTCTCCTATAATTTGTCTGTGTTCAGCGGTTTCAGCCTGAACGGCGGTGTTAATTACGCCGGGGGCAGCTCGCCTGGAAGTGACTTTTCAGTAACCGGACTCACGGTAGGATTAGGACATGCTTTTTTCGACAGAAAAGTAAATGTTAACCTGAACGGCGGTTTGTCACAAAATACAACCGAATCAGATTTTGGTGATCAGACGCTCCGGCAATCACAGCGTCAGCTGAATGGCAATGCTTCTGCCATTTACCGCCCTGCACGGCAAAGTACCATCCGGCTCACAGCCCGAACAGTCAGCAATACTCAGATTCAGGGTACCGGTATGGGATTTCAGGAGTTTGAAGTAAGAATAATTATAGATCAGCGATTTTAAATGACCCGTATGAGTACACGTTTTTCGTCTGCCAATATCAAAAAAACACTGCTTTTTTGGCTTGCATTTGCAGTGCTGCCAGGCCTGCTGATTTACGAAACGGCACAGGCACGGCAGGATATCGCACAGTTTACAGTTACGGGTCTTCCGCCGGTGCTTGGGTCTGCCACTTATGAAGAGCTGCGCAGTAATTATGATGCCGGCTTATATCAGTTCATGTTCAACTACAGCGGCAACACCGCGCGTGCATTCAGGTTTCAGGTTCTTTTTTTGAAGAACGGTGAAATACTGTGGAACGACACCAGCAACCCGGTTACCTTCGAGCCCGGCTTTTTTGTCTTTGAGAACTTCTTTGAGGAAGTAAGTTTTCCGGGTTCGGTTTCTGATGTACTGGAAAATCTGCCAGCTTCTTTCATCAATCAGATTATCCAAACGGGCGTACTGCCTGAGGGCAGCTATTCATTTCGGGTAACGCCACAAGCTGTAAATCTGACCCCGCCTGTAAGTATCATTCCCTCTGTTTCAAACTTTGTTGTACGCCTGCCGCAGCCCCCTGCATTGGTGATGCCGCGTGATGAAGCCATCGTTTCACTTGCAGTGCCGGTATTTACATGGACCCCCGTTGTTGCAATCGGTAACCTTACAGTGGAATATGTTTTCCGCATAGTAGAACTACTTGAAGGCCAAAACCCCGAAGATGCTATGGTGAGTAACCCCATTTACCATGAGCAGATCCTCTCGCAAACATCATTACCCTATACACCAAACCTGCCGCCTTTAGAGCAGGGCCGGCAGTATGCCTGGCAGATAACTGCCCGTGATGCTTCCGGCGAAGTACCTTTTGCAGGCGACGGAAACAGCCCCGTTTTTACGTTTAGTTTTGGTGAGCAGGCAACACCGCCTCCGCCACCGGGTTCAGGCACGCCACTGGTACTGATCCCCGATTTCATGGAGTTGCTTGACTGGGAGATATGGCTGTTACCACAGCCGGGCAATACGTTTGTTCTGAATGGCTTTACGCAGCTAAGGGTCACGCTTCCTAATGGCGCATCCCGAAGCTTTCGGGTGTTTATGAACAGAATAATGCTGCGCGACCGCCATAATCCGGAGCTGCTGAGCGGCAGCATTCGTTTTGAGGAGAGTATAGATCCCCTCATACAAATGTACCGGGATGCCGGACTGATTCCGCAGTGGGCCACATTTAACTTGCCTGTCTGGAGTCCGCAGGGCGGTTTTAGGGTCAGTACAGCTATAGCTCTGCATGGCATACAGCGCATCCCTATCGGCACGCTAAACCTTACTCAAAATGGGCTTTCAGGCACAGGTATCGCTAATCGCCCGGGTTTTATTACTTTTTCAGACGGTATTTTGGATGCCCGACTGAATTCGCTTCAGGCCGAGTTCCCGTCTAATCAGTTAACTGCCGGGGGGACTTTTACCCTGTTTGGCAGTAATACGCCGTGTCAGATTACCGGTTTGAGCGGCGCAGATTCTGAGCTGGTTGGCTCAGTTAATTGTGCTGTTGAGCAACAGTTTCCGTTGGTTGAAGGAAGTGCAGCCGGGCAACTGACCATCAATCGTACCCTTGGCAATGTGTCGCTGGATTTAACCGACAATAGTTTTGGATATGATTTAATTGTAAGGAGCCGCATCGGACTGTTAACGGCTGAGGGAAGCTACTGCGGTACCGCGCTCGATATGAACCTTAACCCTGAAGGGCTTACGCCGGGGAACGCCAGACCGTATGCCTGCCCCGACGCCCGGCCTGAGCTTGATCTTGGCCTTATGCGGCTTTCCATGCAGCAGCTTACCGCTGAAAACCTCACTTTTGACAGAAATGCCGGCAACTGGAATTTTGAGCTAGGCATTACCGGTAGTTTTCGGATTCCGGAAATGGGCAACTGGACTTCTGCGCAGCAGTCAGACCTAACGCTCTCACCTGAAGGCCTGGATTTGCCCGGAATTAACTTTGGCACGCAGTCCGTACCCCTGCCGGTTTACAATAGTGATCCCTTCCGGGTACACCTTAACCAGATGGAAACGGAACCACTGCTCTGGCCTTTGTTTGGTGCGCAATTGGCTGCGCCGGGGCCCTGGGAGCTGCGTTTTGACGGAACGGGCTCAACGCAAAATGCACCGCAGCTGCCCGCCTGCCTGCGTAATTTGTCATTTGAAGTTCAAAACGGACGCATAGATCAGGACAGACTTATTGCTGATATTCCTGCTTCACAACTTCAAAACTGCGAGGTTTCAGAAAGCCCGTATCTCAGCCTCTCGCTTGAGGCTGTTAGCGGTCAGTTTGGCAGCCGGTGGTTGATTGATGGAAGCACCGAACCCTTGTCAGCACTGAACCTTTCCGGTTCTTTTTTGCCGGGTGATGCGTTCAGCTGCGGATCAGACAACCGGGTGAGCTTTGCGTTAGGTGAACTTATGTTCAGCAGCGGATTTAACGGGAACGTACCGGGAATTCTGCAAAACTGTAATCTGGAGCTGGGGGTGTTTTCTGCGGCCATAACTTCAGCCGAAGCCGTTTTTTCAGGGGGCGGATCGGTGCCGCAGCAGGCTGAAATAAACGGTACCGCCGAGCTGCTGCTTCCAGACGGTATCCGGATACCGGGCAGCTTCACCCGGGATTTAATAACCGGAGCATTTAGCGCCCTTGATTTTGAAATCAACCGATCTTTCAACTTTGCCTACCCGGCTGAAGATGAACTGCTTACCTTCCGGTTGAATAATGTCAGATTACGGGAAAACGGTCTCGCTGTAAATGGCCGGCAGCTCATTGTAATGGACGGGCAGAGTCGCGGGGTAACCTTTGATAATGCAGTATTTTCTAAGGTATCCGGTCTCATGATGAGTGGCCGAACGCTTTTTGATGAGCCTTTTGCATTACTCGCAGAAATAGGGACGGATAACGACGAACTGCAGATAGCTGCGGTTCCTGCTGATGCGGAAATTGCCCCGAACAGCGCCCTTTTGCTCAACACCAATGGCAGTCTTGAGCTAACGCCATCCGGCATACAAGTTAGCGGAGAAGCTTCTGCCAAACTGCAGCTCAATGGTATATCTGTATTTGAAGAAATGCAGGCACAATATCACCCGGCTTTCTCGCTTTTCCCTGTTTACGGACAGAGCGCTCAGGTCAGTGGCCATGTGGAAGTTTTCCATGAAGGGGCATGGATTGGCGTTTTGGATAATCAGGGGGTGTACCTTACCGATTTTGATTCGGATTTTGTTCTGCCCGAGCGGCTGATGATTCCCGGCAGCGAAACGGCCTGGCTTCAGCTCAGAGACGGTGAAAACTGGCTGGTGGATGCTACAGAGGATGACAATGGGAATTTTGCTATCAGGGCTTTGCCCGGCGTTGAGGCCCGCTTGGTTGTACCGTTTCTGAATCCTTTAGAACCGCCCGTTTTTTCTGACATTACTTTTGACGGGCTTGTAATCAGTGCAAATCAGGTGGTACCCTCTGTACTGGAAGGGAGAGTTGTGGCACAGCTTTCCGGCGAAAGCTGGCCCGGAACAGCCGCTTTGCCGCTTAACCTTCAGGAAATTAGTGCCGGTTGGGTTGCCGGCGCTACCGGCAATGAACCGGCACTGTATCTGAGCGGAAGCCCCGCGCTGTTCGATGTAACCTTTGATTCGTCACTGCCTCTTACCTTTTATGTACAGAACGACGGCGTTCTCCGCGGAAACTTTGATCATGAGCCGGTGCAAGCCTTACTTTATTTTCAGGGGGAACAAATGCGGTTGCGCGCCCGCCAAATCAGCGGTTCATACACACAGTCCGGACAAGGAATGCCGGCTGTATTTGGTTTTACCTTTGATGCTGCCCTTGAGCTTAACACCGGTAGCAGCTGGAAGGAAACTTCACGGGCGGCTTTCACCTACGGCAGCAGCGGCACAGTGCAACTCACTGACTTTGATCCGCTGCCTTTTGCAGAGCCCCCTTCGGTTTTGCTGGCTTCAGGTCTCAAGCTGCTGGTACAGCGCACAGAAGGGATTACGGGCTTTGGGTTTGTCGCAGAAACAGGCTTTACGGGCGAGCTTGAGCTGCTTACCCGCCTGGAGTTAAGTATTGGTGAATCTTTGGCAGCTTTTCCGGTTTCCGGTGTAGTATGGAGCGGCAATGAAGTTATGGTGCCGCAACAGCAGGTTAGTCGTGAAACCTTCCCCGGTTTAACGCTTCCTGTAATTCAGTATGCCGGCTATCCGCTAAGCCTGCTTGCGGTGCGACTGCCGCAAGCAATTGCTTTCGGCCTTCCGGCCACAGACCAAACCCAATTGCAGGAAAATGCTTTCCGCTTCGATTTGCAGACACAGCTGCCGGCTTGGTTGCAGCAAACGGAGCTGAACCCGCCTGATGGGCTGCTTTTTCCGGATGTAGCGTATCAGAACGGATCACTTTCAGGGGAGATGGAGCCGTTCGAGCCCTTGGATGGTGCTGAAATTCCTGTTTCACAAACTGCTAACAATATCAGTCTTCTCGCAGAGCGCCTGCAGGGCACCTTGGCAGGTGATGAGGGTGAAAACCTGCTCAGCCTGAATGTATCCGGTCAAATCGCCACTATTGGCGGCTTTGCCCCACAACCCGGGGAAAGCTGTGGGGAAGGTACTGCATTCACACTGGTAATCAGCCCCGAATCAGACGGTTTAAGCGGTGTAATAAATGATGTGAGCCCCTGCGGGCGTTTTGGGCTTGGCCCGTTCTCACTGTCCGCGGAAAGTGTACAGCTTAGTTTAGGAGACGCACATGAAAGCTGGGTTGCTGAGCTGCAGGGCCACTTCACCCTGCACCTGCCCGGCGCCGGCGGAACAGAACAAACTTCAGACGGTAACATCTCACTTGACCTCATAACAAGGCGACTGAGCAGCGGCTCGTTTATAATTACAGATACTTTTGAAATCCCCATGCCATGGAATGAAGCGGATCCATTTTTCTTCATTCAGGGCGATGAAGCTGTACTGGATGAGAACGGATTTGTTATCAGCGGCACAGGCAGCATGCGAAGCGGCAGTGCTGTTTCAACAGTACAGTACAACGACCTTAATCTCCGGCTGGATCAGCCCGGCATTTTGAGCGGCAGTGCCGGTATTGCTCCTGATTTTCATATAATTGCACTTCTCGGTCCGGGGGGCTTTCTTTTTGTATCAAATGAAGAAGCGTTTGACGCTGACCGTAAGCTAAGAATTGAGCCTGAGCAGCAAGTGAGGCTGGATGCTGACGGCTTTGTATTCTCAGGTAAAGGCAGCGGAGCGCTAAGGTTCAGCGATGAAGCTTACGACTCGCTGCAGTTGGTTTTTGAGGAAGATTTCACGCTCAACACCGAAGGCACTGCAATAACACGGGGTGCAGCAGTTGTATTTACGGAGGAACAGCTACCGGAAGCTGACGATTCTTTTGCGGTTTTATCTGCCTCCGGCTTCTTTATTCAGGACCGATCTTTTGTGGAGTTGCCGGATCGCTTAATGCTGTCTGATGAGATGGTTGCTTTCGCACAAACCCGAAATGCAGCCAATCAGCTGCTCGTAAACGTAGCGGATGAGGGGGCGGGCTATCGCGTAAGCAGCGTAGGCGTGCAGCGCATTGGTCTGCCGGCATTAACGCCTCAGGGGGCTTCGGTTATTGAGCTGCCTGCGGAGTTTAGCCTTACAACCGATGCCCTGTATAATGTAACGGGAGGCACCATCACCCTTATGGAAGAGCTGCCGCTGCAAACAACGACGGCCGCACTGCCTGCAACCCTCACCGGATTACGGTTTTCAACTTCAGACGAAAACCACCTGAAGGCAGTCGTTCAGCCGCTGCTGCCCGACTTGTTTTTAGGGAGTCAGACCGGGCAGGAGCTTTTTGAAAGTGAGTTCCGCTTAATACCCGGCGGACTTGCCGCGCAGCTTGTCACCTTCGGTACGACCTCAGGTCAGCCCGTAGAGGCTGAAACCGTATTAGCTACAGTTCTTTATGAAGGGGAGGGCGGTAATTCCGCTGTGACAGGGCAGTTTCGTGCTGATATTACAGGTGTGATATTCCGCAGCCAAACCGAGGCTGAACCTGCTCTTGAAGTGATGGGCAGGCTTGGCGTTTCCTTGCTTAATGAAGGTCTCCCGTCATTTCAATTTACAGCTGTTACAACCGTTTCTGATTTGCAGCAGGAATGGACCTGGGATGTGCAGCCTGCAGGCGAAACCCTGTTTGCCGGCCAAACGGAGATAGTTCCCGACGGCAATGTGCCCGTAAACCTTGAAGTCAGCGCGCAGACATTTGTACTTCAGCTTAACGGCCTTGCCCGGTTCACAAATCTGCCCGGAGAAACCCTATCAGCTGCTTTTGGGGGTATTCAGTTCGGGCTTTCTCAGCTGGATACTTCACCCCTTTATTCATTTGAAGCCGTTACAGCAACCGGGGCACAAGAGCCGCAGCAGCTGATACTGTTCGATGGGGCTGCCGGATTGTCCCTCAGTACCTATACATTCGCAATTGATGAGGGTGGCCTGAGCCTTACAGCTTCAGGTAACTTAAATTTTTACGGGGAGTCGCTTCCGTTTTCTTCCCTCACCCTCAGCGGAGATGGCGGCTTTGAGATGACAGACAGGGCTGTTGATGAAGAAGGGAAATGGCTGCTCAGCGAGCATCTTGTGTTGCACGAAGCCGGTTTGGAAATCCTGACGGATGAAGAGACACAGCAGGAAACCCTGGCACTTCGTGCGGAAATTGCCTACCGCCTCCCCGAGCCTTTCAGCTATACAGAAGAGCCGGCCGGTTTTTTTGACTATCTGATGTATCGCAACGACGATAACGAAGTCAGTACACGTAAAGAAATCAGCGGTTTTCCGGTGAGTACATTTCCGGTTCAGGCCTACATTCAGATGGGAACCTTCGGGCGCCTTGAGCTGACCCGGTATATGCCCTTGCTGAATCCCTTTGCTGTGGCCGAAACGGCCCTTCATGCAAATGTAGCTGTCAGAACCGGAACGCAGCAGGAAGGTGATGAATCCGATCCTGTGATTATGCTCGGAAATACGGAGCAGCCGGGGATTGTAGTGAGCCGCACAAATTCAGGGGGCCTCGGTTCGCAGGTAACGTTTACAGTAAGCTCGAACGAACCCTTTGAAACAGGCTCAGGACTTTTCCGGCTTTCGATTCCCGCCGGTGCTGTTTCTATGGCAGGCAGTCAGGGCACTTTTTTGTTGAAAATGGGGGGAACTGCCGGTTTTGACCTTGCTCAGGTCTCTTCATCATTCCCTTATACAGGCTTAACTGTTGATCTTGGCGGTAATGTGAGCGGGGGAAGCCTGGAAGGTTCTCTTGATATCAGCGTAGCAGGGATAATGCAGCTTGAAGCGGGAGGCTTTTACCGATACCACAATCCGGACGGTGTTCAGCTTACCATTACGGATACAAGATCACGTACACCGGATGCCCTTCAGGCACTCATCGGGCAGTCTGAGACCGCCTCAGTTCAGACTACTACCGTCTCTGATGTGCTGGAAGTACTGTGCTTTGGCAGCTGTCCGGCTGAACTCACAGATGTGCCGCTTAGTACTTCAGGAAACCCCGGTTCGGCTTTAAACTTCAGTATTTCAGCTGAATCGAACAACAATCATGGGATGAGCGGGCAGCTTGAACGGTTTTTTATGTACCGCACATCAGACGGGATAAGCTCCATGTATGTAGAGCAGGCGCAGCTGGTTTTTGATGATCTATTTGTGGCCAAACTCGACATGAAATATCAGCTTCAAAATGGCGAAGTAAGCTTACAGGCAGCAGGGGTAGGCGCATTTTCAACAGGTTTATCGGAGCTGGAAACCACTTTTGCCGGAAATTACTCTTCCGTTGTGGCTGCTAACTTCAGGCGCAGAGGCGGGGAAAAC
The DNA here is from genome assembly GCF_003353065.1 of Cyclonatronum proteinivorum. Lineage (GTDB taxonomy): Bacteria > Bacteroidota > Rhodothermia > Balneolales > Cyclonatronaceae > Cyclonatronum > Cyclonatronum proteinivorum. The sequence continues at coordinate 629,155 of NZ_CP027806.1, forward strand.
AGTTTTGGGTTGTTTTTCGGAATCAGCCTGGGGGCAGGGGTTACAATAGTGCCGAATATGTTTTCCATATCACAGGTGGGGGGCGGCTTTTTTTACAGGCCCGAGCAGCAGGAGATCGATATGCTCCAGACTTCACTGGCTGCGTTTGGCCATGATCTTGTGAACCCGGCAGGGTTTCAGCAGGCCGCAGGCAGTTCTTTTTCCGGCATGCTGTACGGAAATGTCGGCATTGGCCCGAGTGCCGGTGCTAACAGTAAAGTGGAAGGTCAGGCATTTGTGAGCATATCGGGCCATCATTTTTATATTGATTCGCGTGCGACGCTTATGGGACAGCGGGATGGTGACGCGAGGCAGGTGGCGGGTATGCGGGCCACGGGTGAGTTTGCAGCCTCAGTGCTTAGGAGCGGACTGGGACAGAGTGCCATATTATTCAGTATGGAAGCTGATTTTTATATGCCGTATATCCTTTCCGCAGGAGGCAGTCTGGAGTTTTTCTATCTCAGCCGGGTTAATCAGAACCCCCTGGTTGGTTTTTTGGGAGCGGGGCATATTTCCGTACTGGGAGGGCTGCAGGAAGGGGAAATTGAAATACTTGGAGGGAACGACGGCTTTTTATTTAGCGGCGGCCTATCCAACACAATCGGTATTCCGCTTTTTAATGTTACAGGCGCGGTTGGGTTTTCATTCTGGGCAATCAACGCGGATTTTGCCACAATGCCCATGGGAGGATATCTGAGTTTTGAAGCTCAGATAAATCTTCTGATAGCTACCGTTAGCGCAGATGTTACGGCTGCATTGGTTGAGCGAAGCTCGGGCGGATTCGCGTTTACCGGGGCAATCAGGGGCTGCTCAACAGTGAACCTGATCGTGACTACCGAGCAGATCTGTGCTGACGCATGGTTTCAGCTGGCAAACCCTGGCGGCGCAAGCGGTGGCGCAGGCAGTAACCGCGGGAATGCGCTCATTGCAATGGCAAAGGAGCAGCAGGATACTTTCAGAAGCAGGCTCGGGGGGCTGCGGCAGCAGGTTGAGTGGGTTGCGCAATCCATGCAGCAGGCTGAAGACCTTGCACGTATTGCCCGTGACCGGGCGCGTTTGCAAAGAACTGTACCGGGCGGGGAAGAAGTGGTGCAGGCAGGGGTGAACTTCTTTGGCAAACCTCTTGATGAACGTCAGATTTGGGTCGAATCCATGAGAGAACTTGCGCTCCAGCGTGGCCCCACAGGAGCTCCTGCACCCGTACTGGCAAACTTTTTGAACAATGTTGCCCTGGCGGAGAATCCGTTCGAACCCATGGCTACAGAAGCCGCTGAATCAGATTTTGAAGCGCTTACGGCCTCTATTGAAGAAGCGGAAACCATATTGAACCTGTTTGAGGATTTTGACCAAAGCCTGCTTGCCGCAATTACGCTGTATGAGGAGTCTGCGGCACTGTTTGATCAGATGGATGAAGCGTTTGCTTCCAACCCGGTAGCCAATGTGGTGAGGCCGGAACCCTCCGCTAACCCACTGCAGTCCGTATCTTTTAGTCTGGATAACAGTCGGGCTGAGCAGCAGCAAAGCCTTATGAGCAGCTACCTGGAAGAACTCCGGTTTGCAGACTTGCAATACCGTGAAAGCATAGACGCTGTTTCCGCAAACCTCGATGCGGTAAGAAGTCTGATGTATGATGATGCACAAACATCCCTGATGAGCCTCACTGAACCTTTCCGAAACACGATTGAAAGTTTTGAGCGGTACTACAGTACTGAAGCCGAACGCCTTTGGTCAACAGCCCTTTGGGCACGGCAGCTTTCCAATGGATTTGATGCTTTTTCAATGAATGTACCGACTTATTTGGGTACGAAAGTAGCTAATTACAGAAGGGACAGCGGCATTAATCAGCCATTTGCGCGGCAGAATGTTGACAATGAAGCCACCCGCCATGCGCAGCGGATATATTTTATGGAGCTGCTCGCGTCAGGCGCAGCAGAGCCTTCGCCCTGGCAGACCGGTGAGCAAAATAACAGACCACAGGCGGCTTTTAATGCGCTTCGGCACAGTTCAGCTATTGCGGTCGGCCTCAGAGCCGAATCACTGCGTGAGGTGTACGATCAGTTTTATTTTGATATGTATAAAAACAGCCTGCCGGTATTTGAAGCCCTGAACCTTGAGCAAATGACGGAGGTACAGGCGCTCAGGGATGAGCATCGCGAAACGGTGTTGGCACCTGTACGAGCGCTAACCGGGCAAATAGACAATTTTTACACCATTCAGGCCAATCTTACCGCCTTATTATGGAATCTAAACAACAGTTATGTGGACTGGCGCATGAACATGACTGATGCAGAAGAGCTTCTCGGTGATGCGCCCGATATTGGGCTTTACGAGCAGGCGATGCAGCAGCTCTCCCTGCAGCTTCAGCCTCCTCAAATTACAGCTATAGTTGCTGAGCAGACCGTTACCACTAACCAAAGCATGACTGCCGCTGACATCTCCTTTGTGGCAACCCATCCGGTGGAAATCATTGAAACAGCCATACAGTACCGTATCGGGCTGCCGCTTCAGGAGGGCGAACCCATTGAACCCGATAACTCATTCATAACCCTTGGCAGCGCACCTGGCAGCAATATTGAGTTAACGGCCTCTTTATTTCCGGGAGAAGAAGTGATAAGTCCGCTGAGGAACCCACATGTTTCGTTAGGTTTCCGGGTTAGGGGGGCAGCTGGGATTCCGGCAGTACGGCGCGGAAGTTTTCGGGTTGCTAATCAGTTTAATGCTGAAACTATCGGAACGCCAGGCGGCTCACAAACTGAGTCGGGCGAGGTGTTGCCAATTTCAACAGACCCTCCTCAGGCTCCTCTTGTTGAGATGGGGGATGGATTTGTGATTCACGTAAATGAGGAGCTAACGGAATACTGGGTTGTGGACCGGGGGCAGATCAACATCAGGCTTATGTCCCACGATGCCGTTTCCGGAATCGGGCGTTTTCAGTATGCTCTTGGAACAAGCCCCGGCGATACAACCGAAATTGGCTGGACCGACCTTCAGGGCGAGCGGCTGAACCTGCCCGAAATACCGGCTGAACAAATCAGAGCGCCCTTCAGCTTTCAGGCCATGCAGCAGGGTATCCGATACTATATCTCAGCGAGGGTTATCAATAACGATAACAGAAGGAGTGAGGAAACCGCCTTCCCCTTTCCAATCGTTTATGAATCAGAACCGCCGGGCGAACCCGTGCTTGGTTTTATCCCACAGCCGGGCGTGCCATTCTGGCGTAAACACGATACTGGAGGAATGCTTATAGAGATGAGATCCGTGGATTCAATTGATGAATGGTTTTTCAGGCCATATGTTCCTAACGACGCATTGTGGGCGCGAATGAGCACGCCGATTGAGCCGGCAAAGCTTGCGTTTGAAACCGTTCAGGTAAGCAGCCCGCCAAGTTCAGGTGTGCGTCATTTTGAATATGCACTTAGTCGTAGTGAAGAGGTACCGATCGGGCAGTTTGAAAACGGTGATACAAGAATTCATGAAGTTGATCAGCCTTTAACGATCACATCAAGCCTTGAAGATCCTGTTTTCAGAAACCACAAATATCCGATGTATGTGCACATCAGAGCCATCAGTAATTTTGGCTATCCGGGCCCAATACATACGAGTGGGCCTTATACCTTTGAGGATCCGACAGTACCCTGGTTCGGTACCCCATTTGTGTTACATCGTGTAAACAGGCCCAGGGATATTGATATTTATGTCTGGGTACCGCCAAGTGATCCTGAATCTGATGTACTTGGATACCAGTACTCAATTGTTCAGCGCCCCCGGGGTAGTTACTTCTTCGATATTACGGTTCCATCCATCGTTTCAAGAGATTTCCCGGCAGGTGATGCGGTTGATATCCCCTGGAATCATCAGATGTCAGTTGACAGGTTTTTTAATCCGAACAGTCCGCCGCCACCGCTTACTTCTGCCCTGCATATCAATACCGGTAACATCGTCAGATTGGAGAATCATGATGTTTACCTTGTTCTGCGTGCCATCAATACACAGGGATACACTTCTATGCGCGGCATTTACGGTCCGCTTCAGTAATGAATAAAATTATGTTTAAATCATCCTGTATTTTAGCAGCTTTACTGCTGCTTTCACCATTTCGCGAGAACGTTCAGGCGCAGCCTCAGCTTCAGTCACAACAGTCACAAACGGTTTTGTCTGAGCAGGCGGGGTCCTCCGCACTTGTCATTGCGCCCCATCAGGACGGGCGGATCTTTCTTTTTCACAATTATAATCTGCCGCTCGGGCATGGATTTAAAGTCTATCGGAATGCGGTAGGTGCGGGTTGGGAGCTTATCACGGATGAAGCTGTATATCCGGTACAAAACGGCGGTCAGCTTCGTATGCGGTTAAGAGAAAACTGGGAATCCATCTCCCGGGATACAGGTGTAGACGATGCGCAGGCTTTTTTTCTGATGATGCGGTCCGGCACAACAGACGCACTTGTCACGCTCCTTACGCTGCCGGAGCTGGCACAGGCAATGGGAGCCCTGTTTATTGATGAAAATGGCCCGTATGGGCAGCATACAGCCTATCGTATAGTAGTAGTGAATGATTTGGGCCTCCCGACCGGTAAAGTACTTGAAAGCGAAGCTTTGCTCGAAGCCAGTCTGCCCCTGCCGGTTTCAGGACTTAAGGCGGATAACGACGGCAGAACGGTTACCCTCAGTTGGGACTATCCCTCCCTGAATACACCCGGTACGGAGGAAGTTTTCCGTTTCAGACCCCGTTTCCGGCGTTCGGATGAAAGTCGTGTGCGTAATGTGCTGCCCGGTGTGTTGCTCAGAACTGACAGTAATACAAGCTTTCAGATTACCTTTGATGTTCCTGTTATGAACACAGCGTATGAGTTCTGGATTGAACCTCAGAATCTTGCCGGACAAACTTCAGAAGACCCGGGCCGCCTTACTTTTTTTGTGGCGGATAATGCGCCCCCGGCTGCGCTTACAGGTGTTTCCGGCAGTTTAATAAGTGAGGATACCATTGAGATAACATGGCCCGCAAGCACGGATATGAATGCAGCAGGCTATCATGTGTATCGGGGCTTTGCCGGTGAAGAAGAGATGATGCGCCTCACTGCTGAACCCGGAGAGCTGCTGATGTTAAGTCTGACAGATCAGGTACCCAGCCTGGGCCGGCAGTATCGCTACGCTGTGCGTGTACTGGGGCAAAACGGAATAGAGAGCAGCAACAGCAATATTGTAAATATTGCTGTCCCCGATCTTCGCAAGCCTGAGGCGGTAAGCCATTTGGATGCAATCTTTGACGCTGAAACTAAAACGGTTAAGCTGCAGTGGCAGCATGACCCGGATGCGGATAATTTTCGGGGCTATCGGGTGCTGCGCAGCCTCATCACCGGCGGTGAAGCGGCCGGCTATGCACAGCTCAGCAGCAGTGCCATAAACGGACAGCAGCTCAGCGACCGCGGACCTTCCGGACTTGGCTTTGAAGAAGGCCGCACATTTGTGTATGGTGTCGCTGTAATCAGCAATACCGGTCAGGTGAGCGATACCCTTTTTACGCGGCTTCAGATACCGGTTGTAACTCCGCCTGCACCGCCATCAGCAATACAGGCAGAGCTTAGGGGAGAAACCCGGGCATTCATCAGCTGGAGCAGTTCACCTTCTCTTGATGTTACCCATTACAGGCTCGAAAGCCATACCCCTGAAGCTTCAGATCAAGCCGAAACGCTTGCCACCCTGCCAGCCAATACCCGCAGCTTTACTGCCCGGGGACTCCGGTTGTCACAGCCTTACATATTTGCCGTAACCGCTATTGATTCGGCAGGAAACGAGTCTGATGTCTTGCAAAGCACCATACTTATTCCGCAGCGTACGACACCGCCGGCGCCCGTCTACAACTTGCAGGTGCGGGCCAGGCATGCCTCTGATACCGGTCCGGCCCGTGTGAGCCTTGCATGGCAGCATCGTGAAGCGCCTGAATCGGTCTCTTTGTTTCGGGTGTACAGAAGCAATCAGGCATCAGGACTTTTTGAAGCCATTGCTGAGCTTAGCAGTGAAATATCACGCTATGATGATCCGGATGGTCGCCCGGGATACTGGTATAAAGTTTATCCGGTTGGTGCCAACGGTCTGTCGGCAAGAGAGGCCCGCCCGGTTCAGGCCGTACTGCGATGAAGCAGTTTGCTGCACTTGGCTGTGGTTGGATGTCACTTTACTGCGTGTATATCCCGGTTTAACCTCGCCTTTTGCAGCACGGCATGCCCCAATCTGAACGGGATGGGCCGGCATAAGGCGTCTTTGATACAAGCGGCAGGAAATCCGCACCCTCCGCCAGCCAAATGACAGCAGGAAAGCTGATGAGGGCTGCTGCCCATCACCCTGTAAACTCCCACACTAAACAAAAGGCGAATCCCAACCATCTCAGGATTCGCCTTTTGTGTTTTTCGGGGGATGGGTTTCGGGGCCTACATCCGGATTTCGAGGGTGCGGGTTGTGCCGTTCAGGCCGAAGCGCGCTACGCTTACAGTGCGGGTTGTGGCGTCGAAGGTGAAGGGGACGGCGGCTCCGTCGAGGGTAATCGCTGCCGGGGCGGCGCTGAAGTTGCGGAGCTGCAGGCTGAGATCGCTGAAGCCTTCGAGTTCGCCGGCTTGCGCGCCGCGCTCGGTCTCAAAGGTGAGGTAAACCCGTCCCTGCTCCTGCGTACGGTGAACGTGCAGTTTTTCGTACATGCCGCGGTTGTGCGCATCGCGGGTGAGGCCGTCGTCGTGGTAAATCAGGGTGCGCCCGTTTTCAGCGGCCCCGCAGTGGAAGTAGTGCAGCGTGAGATGGCCGACGCTGTAGGTGTTCATGCTCTGCGCCAGGTCGGCCATGGCGATGACCGAGCCGCCGCGGGCAAATACGGGAATGCGGTCTTCCACGGTGGCAACCTGATGACTGCTGCCGCCTTCAGCTTTTTCACCCGTATGCAGCTCGTACCAGTTCGCGGTTGCGGGCGCGTGCAGCGTCACAAATTCGGCGCCTTCACGCAGTACCGGCGCGACCAGTAAATCCGGGCCAAACAGATAGCTGTTGGCGATGTGGAAGAGTTGAAAATTATCCGGCTCTTCAAAAAAGAGGGGGCGCATCAGCGGCATGCCGGTCGTGCTGTTTTCGAAGGCCATGGTGTAGATGTACGGCATCAGGCGGTAGCGCAGCCCGATGGCGGTACGGCTCAGGTTGATGGTGTCTTCATCCCAGAAAACCGGCTCGGAGGGCACATCATCCTGCGCGTGTGGTCGGTAGACGGGCTGGAAAACCCCGTACTGCATCCAACGGACATAAAGCTCGGGATCTTTGTTGGGCCAGGCAAATCCGCCGAGATCGGAGTGAATGTAGGCCAGCCCCTGCATGCCCATCTGAAGCGCAATCTCAGGCTGCGGTTTCAGTCCGCCCCAGTTCCGGCTCACGTCGCCGGTCCAGGGGATCATCCCGAAACGCTGCGAACCGGCGTAGCCTGCGCGCATCAGGTTGAAGGGCCGCATGTCAGGGAAGTCGCGCAGGTGCCCTTCGTGCACCATCTGACCCCAGCGGTGCCCGTAAATATTGTGTACTTCGCGGGCGCGGCCGATGTGGTGCATCACCCAGTCGGGGTGCACTTCGGGCTCACCCAGGTCGCCCCACCAGCCGTGTATGCCGTAGGTCTCCATCAGGTTGCGGTAAATGCCCCAGAACCAGTCAGCGGCCTCAGGCTTGGTGATGTTCACCAGGCTTGTGTTGCCGAAGAAGAAATCCCAGGTTGCCGGATTGCCGAGGGAGTCGGCGACCAGCACGTTCTCGCTTACGGCTTCGTCCCAGCGGCCGGAGGTCGAGAGGATGAACGGCTCGGTAATCAGCACGGTGCGGACATCCATCTCTTCCAGCTCCTGCACCATTGCGGCGGGATCGGGCCAGTTTTCGCGGTCCCAGTCCAGGGTGCCCATGTAGCCGAACATCTCCGGACCGAACCAGTAGAGGTCGATGATGACGGCATCAACCGGTACTTCTTTTTCGCGGAACAGACGGATGGTATCGAGCACTTCCTGCTGATTGCGGTAGCCGAAGCGGCTCGAGAAGTTACCCAGTGCCCAGCGCGGCGGCAGCGGCTGCAGGCCGGTGAGGCGGGTGTAGTTCTGCATGATGTCCGCCCAGGTTTCGCCGGCAACGACCTGATAGGTTTTGCGTCCGGAGAAAGCTTCGAAGCCAATGGTGTGATCGTTTTGGCTGTCGAGGTCGAGCCAGCCGGTTGTCGGATTGTCGAAGTGCAGCAGGTAGCGGTTGGAAGACATCACGACCGGCAAGGTGAAGTTGATGAGATCGGAGCGGGTTTCGTAGCCGTAGTGCGCGCGGTTGTACAGCTCGAGCCGGTGACCGCGGCGGTTCATGCCCAGCGCCCGCGAGCCGCCGCCCATCAGGGCTTCGTATTCGCTGATCAGGAAATCAACGCGGAAGCTTTCCTCGTTTTCCTCCAGCTGAAAACCGCCCTGCTCACGAAGCAGAGGCCTGCCCTGATAGTAAAAGCTGAAGCGACCACTGTCTTCGCGGAAAGTGACCGTGAGGCCGCTTGTGATAAACTGATGGAGGCCGTCGTCCGAAAGGCGGCGGACCGCAACGGCCTGCGGGCTCATAACGACGGCTTCAGAGTCGCGGTAGTCGGCGGCGCTGCGGCCTTCGGGGAAAAAGCTGACCTCCGCGATTTCGTCGCTGAAAAAGGTGAGCACGTGCGTACCGGCGTCGCTGCTCAGGGTGAAGGATTGTCCGGCGGTCTGCGCCGATGTCGTAGCCGAATCAAAGCTGCTGACGGGCCAGACCAGCAGCAGCGCCAGCATCAGGAGGGATGTTTTCATGCACAAAAGGAAGTTAAGCCGGTTTGCTGTCGCACATTCCGGCGGGGTGACAAATTGGTATTTTCGATTGAAAGCGCCCTTCAGGAAAGCCATTCAGAGCGGAATTTCAACGATGTAAGCGGTTACATTAATATACGCCTGCAGGAAACAGAAACCAAAAAGTCAGGCAGCAGCCGGTGTTGCAGAGAGCGGCTTCAGCCCCGGCAGCGGTCTTCGAGGCCGTTGAAGTAGCGGCACACGTGCAGACCGTCCATGAGGCCGTGATGGGCTTCTACAGAAACCGGCATCATCAGGCGGCCTTGCGAATCGGCTTCGTACTTCCCAAAGGCAATGCGCGGGATGCTGCCGATGCCGTCGGTTTCGTTGCGGGGATGGCGAAGCCCGGTAAACGAAAACCAGGGAATGATGGTGTGGAAAAGCAGGTCGAGCTCGAGGTCGCGGTCAGTGCTCGTACCCGGGGTAACCGTGCGGGATGCAGCGGTGCCTCGGGGATAGCGGGCGGCAAAATCGGGCAGACTCTCGCCTTTTTCAAAGCTGTAGTAGGTGAAGCGCAGGTTTTCGTTTTCATCAAGTTCGGTGCAGCCGCAGTGCAGAAAATCGTAGAGGCGCACTTCATCACCGGTAACCCGAAGCCGGAATTCGGGGATAGAGTTCGCGATCTGCACGGACAGATAAAGCAGGGCTGTGCTAAAAGGGATGCCGGCCGATTTGCAGGATTTGTAGAGTCCTGTGACTTCAATCCGGCCCGTGAGGTTGAAATCGGGTTGGCGGTAATTGTTATACAGCTCAAAAACCGGACGACGGGGCCAGGTGTTCAGGTCGATGCGTTCAAACATGGATGGGAAATTTGTTGGTCAGAAAAGGGAAATTGTCCCGGGCGTAACTTAAAACAAGATACAAATTCAGCGACCTGATAGCCGGTTTGATTGTATGGCAACCGCTGACTTCGCCAATCTCGTGTTAGTTTGGTGCCGCACCTGCAGAATTTAAGGTGATGGTAGCCGAAGTCGGAATCCCGTTGCTATCCCGAGGTTGTGTTTGCGTACAAATACTTAGATAAAAACGACTATTCGTTGTGGGGTGATGAGGGTTGTTAACTAACAACGAAATAAGGGTGAATATCTACGTACTTAACCTTACTATAGATGTGTTGGGTTTGGGAAATATTAAGGTTATCCGCATTGCAAAAGAAAAGGGAATGGATAACTTTAATTTATTTCATACGCATATAAAACATGTACTTATGATGTATTAAAAATAAATAGACCGGCAGCGCGCATTTCGCTTGCCACATATATTAAAAAATCTTAATCTATAAGTGAGCAAGGGGAGCTGCTCACCACACACCTACCCGCTTCCCCGTATGAAAAGGACTTAAAAATATGCCCGCGCAATAAGCCGCGGTTTGCGCGACCCAAAGCGAGGGTTAACACTTAACAGAGGACACGATCATGGGACAACAGCAATTATTACTCGTAATTTTGGTCACGATCATTGTAGGTATTGCAACGGTAGTTGCGATTAACATTTTCGGATCAAGCGCAGAACAAGCGAATCAGGATGCCGTTCGGCAGGATATGATAACAATGGCTGCTCAGGCCCAGGCTTGGTATGCAAGGCCAGCTATGCTTGGCGGTGGTGAAAGAGACTATCAGGGAGACGCTGCTGCAACTCCACAAATCCCAGGTGTTTCATTTGCTATAGTTGGATTTCCATGTGATGGAGATAATACAGGATGCATAAACCAAAATGGTGAATTTAGTATCACTGCTGTGACACCGGACGGGTTTACTCTCATTGGTAGACCCAACACCGGAGATGGTTCAGGATTTTCTTTAGCTGTTACAGGGTCGAGCACCAATTACACATGGGGTGCTGTAGGTGCTAATTAATACAAAAATATTTCAAGAACCCTTCAAAGGCCGGCCTAAAGGCCGGCCTTTTCGTTTCAGCGGAATTTCCCGCACCCGCAAGGCAACAAGTTAAGCAACACCGCATCAGGACTGCATTTTTCACCGGCATGCTACCGCATCCCACCTAACACCTCCATGCAGCGGTAAACCAGGAAAGCCGGTATAATCCGAGAGGCACCGCACGATGTCACAATTCCGATTCATAGGGCTCGCTCCCAACGGGCGAACAGTACAGGCCGAATTCGATGTGCCTTCCAAGCAGGAGGCGAAGAAGAAGGCTGAACTGATCGTGCGCAAGCGTGGCATTAAGCTGGAAAAGCTGCTCGAGAAAAAGACCTGGCTCTACAAAGGCCGCCGTGCCGGCGCTAACTGGGTTGAAGGCGAACAGGATGCCTTTGCCAAAGAGGATGTCGAAGCCGCCCTTCAGCGCCTCGGGTTTACCGATGTAAAGGTGAAGCCCAAAATGGTTCTATACAAACCCGGCGTGCCCACCGATGACGTCGTGACCTTCATCCGGCTTTCAGCTGACCTGCTCAAGCAAAAACTCGCCTTCGATGAAATCCTGACGCTCCTCATCGAAGATACCTCCAACCCCCGCATGCGCGAGGTCATCCGCCAGATTCAGAAAGACCTGCAGGATGGCAAGGAAGGCCGCGAAGTGTATCACAAACACGCAGATGTATTCGGCACTTTTGCAGCTTACATGCTTGGCGTTGCGACCACCTCCGGTAACATTGCCGAGATTTTTGAAAGCACGGCCAAATTCATGGAGCGCGATGCAACCTTCAAGAAGAATTTGCGCCGCTCCCTGCTGATGCCGGGGATCACAGTGCTTGCGGTGATTGGCGTAGTATTGTTTTATGTAGGCTACATCTTTCCGACAACGGCAGAGATGTTTTTGCGCTTCGATATTGAGCTGCCACCCATGACCGCCGCAACCCTGGAATTCAGCTATTGGATAACCTCATACTGGGTCTGGATTCTGCTCGCACACGTCGTTCCGATCGTTAGCCTGATTCTTGCGCTTCGTACCTACAAAGGCAAACTGCTCTTCGATAAATATGTGATAAAGGTGCCGCTCATTGGAGATCTCATTCACAAAACAAGCATCGAAATTTTTGCACGGGTCTTTTACACGCTGTACAGCGGTTCCGGCCAAAACATTGAAGTCATTCGTATCGCTTCTGAAGCCTGCCGCAACACGTACATGGAAAAGCAAATCAAGGAAGTAGCCATCCGAATGATGCTTGACGACGGCCGCGGCCTCATCGAATCCCTTGAAGCCACCGGCGTTTTCACACATACCGCATTAAGCCGGTTCAAGCTCGGGGTAGAGTCGGGTTCCCTCAAAGACAACGCCCTGCAGCTCGCCAACTATTACGAAACACAGACGAGCTACAAGATGAACTCTCTCATCGATACCATCAACCTGCTCATCAACCTGTTCATCATGATCGCACTCATTGGTATCACCATTGTTTCCTCTGAGTCAGCGGTCATCAAACCGAAATCACAATTCTAAACGGATCCATCCACCATGTTGGCCATTAGCAGCATAAAGCGAAAAATCGGGGACACCCTTCTTGAGGCAGGGGTCATTACCGAAGCTATGCTGTCAGAAGCTATGGACGTGATGGACCGCGAGCCTGAGCATCAGCGGCGCAGGCTGCCAACCATTCTGATTCAGGATTTCGGTGCGGATGAGCAGGCTGTCATGCGTCAGGTAGCCGTTTTATATGCTTTTAACGAGGTTGGCCTTGGAGATACCTACAAATCGCAGGAGCAGTTGCATCGCTGCCGTCATGCGGTTAACCTGCTTCCTGAAAGCTTTATTAGTGAGCTGATTGCTGCAAATGCGGTTCCCTGGTATGCGAGCGGTAACAAAATCCTGATTGCTACCTCTGACCCGCTGGAGCGTAAGCTCACCAACCTTACAGAGAAACTTCCTTTTCGGCATCACGAAATTGCCTACCTGCCATCCGATAAACTGAAGGTTGTTTCAGGACAGGTGTATGAGCTGAAAAATGAGTTTCTGGAGCTGCTGGAAGAATACAGCTCCGGTGTTGATTACCTCGATGAGGAAGAGGAACTGCTAACTGAAGAGCAGATTGATGCCGAAATCAACCAAAGCATGCTCAACTCCCTGGTTGAGGGGATGCTGGTTGAAGCCGTTCGCAAAGATGTAAGCGATATCCACGTCATTCCGGTTGATAAGTCCAATTCCAACATCTTCTTCCGGGTTGACGGTAAGCTTCAGCTGTGGATCAAGCAGAACAACATCCGACCTGAAGCTTTGTGCGCAGTCATCAAAGACAAAACCCAGAATGTGGACCGCTTCGAGCGCGATATGTCGCAGGACGGGTTTATTCAGCGGATGGTTGACGGGCATCAGATCCGCTACCGGGTTTCCATCATTCCGATGGTGGGGGCGGACTTCAACCGGAAGTTTGAAAGCATCGTCATCCGGATTCTGGACGACCGGAAAGTCATTACCGACCTTGAGAAACTCGGACTTCAGCCGAATGCCAAAAAGGTGTTTGTTAAAGCAATCAGCAAGCCATCGGGAATCGTCATCATCACTGGTCCGACAGGCAGCGGAAAAAGCACGACCCTCGTTGCGGCGCTGTATGCGGTAATCGACCCGAGCGTGAATGTGCTCACCGTCGAAGAGCCGGTAGAATATCTGATCAGGGGCGCACGTCAGCTCAAAATCAGCGACAAAATGAGTTTCGACCTGGCCATGCGCGGCATTCTGCGTCACGACCCTGACATCGTGCTTGTAGGGGAGATAAGGGATCTAAAAACAGCTGAGATCGCCATCAAACTGGCCAACACCGGTCACCTCACCTTTTCGACCCTGCACACCAACGATGCCCCGAGTGCAGTCTCGCGGCTGTACAAAATGGGGATTGAGCCCTTCCTGATTGCGACTTCCATCAACCTGGTGATGGCGCAGCGACTCATCCGAAAACTCTGTGAAGTATGTAAGCGCCCCGCTGATAAAGATGAACCTCTTCAGGAGGTTGCGAAAGTAGTAGGATTTAAGGAAGAAGAAATAGCAGCAACTACTTTCTATGAGCCGGTGGGCTGTTCACGCTGTAATAAGGGATATAAGGGGCGGATGGCAATTTATGAGGCCCTTTTTTTTGATAAGGAGATCAAAAAAATTATTTATGATTCGGGCAATAATATTGATGAGGATTTGATCCGCCAGACCGCGATCCGAAACGGGATGCTAACGCTGAGGGCCTCCGGCCGTCTCCGCATCGTGAACGGTCACACAAGCCTTGCTGAAATTCTGGCTGCAACGATAGATGATTAAACGCTGACATCAAAACGCATGCACTATGACCACGCTCCGGGAACAAAATAATACGACCATAGAAAATATTCAGGAAAACCCGCCTGCACTGTTTCGGAATATGCCGAAGAAAGACCTGGGAGATTTGCTGCAATCAGCTGTGCAGCGAAAGGTTGAAGCTTTCGAAGAGCTTCTGCCGGGTTTTCCCGATGGCAATGGTCATGGATTTCTGGTGCTTGAAGGCATAGTTGAAGCCCGGAAAAACGGAACCATTATAGAGCAGTTTTCGGCTGGTGATTTTATCGGGGAAGCTTTTCTGCATTCAAAAGCACAGCTCAGCTGCGACCTGACGGCCACAGTGCCTGCAGTTGTGCTCATTTTCAACAGAGGTGATGTGGTTCAGTTTTTCAGAACCCGACCAGAGAAACTACTCAAAATCTACACCATGAATGTGATTGAGGCGCAACACAAGCACATCATTGGGTTGTACAAAAGAATCGTATCCGGTGACACACAGTTGCAGGTAAGTTTGTGATCCGTTCAGCTCAAATAGAACCCTTCTTACGGAACAGGCCTGACGCAATAATTCAGGCATATCAGGAGATATTTTGCCTTTCCGGCCAACTTCCCGCAACAAATGGCGTACTACTCAATAAAGAGGTAAGGTCATGAATGCCAATCAGCTTTTACTCGCACTTGGTGCCCTTCTGCTGCTTATGATTGTAACGACTACCCTCAATCGTACCTACATTTTGGCACTGTCAGAAACGATTGAAAACCAGCTTCGTTTCGAGGCCGTCAATTATGCCCAATCATTAACAGAACTGGTATTTAGTGCTTCTGAAGAGTTTGATCAGCTTGATGCCTTATTGGGGGGCATGAACAACATCAACGATCCGCAAAAACGCTTTTCGAGAGTTACCCTTTTTGGAGATAGCCTTTTTGCCATCATCAGCCTTACCCCCGACACAACCCTGCCGCTCGGGATTACAGGCCGGATTGCCCACATCCAGGTTTTTTCAAGGCAAAACGAATTCTTTCAGGCGGAAGCAGAAACACGTGCAACTATTAACAGGAGATAATCATGCATGCACTCACACAAATCATAGTACCGCAAATCATCGTAGGGTTGCTCATTCTTCTGATTTTTAATGTGCAGCTCAAGATGATGGATTCCTCCGTAGAAAATCAGGTCATGGCAGACCTGCAGAACCGCGCCGATACGGGAGTGTTGCTGCTTCAGGAATACGCCCGGGATATCCGGCAGGTTGAGCTTGCTGCGGCTGATTCGCTCAGCTACCTCGACGCTCAGGGAAATAACGTTGTGATATTCCGCGACGCCCGCCTTATGAAAGTTCAGGTTACAGAAGCAGGGACCAACAGTATCAGCACCTATCAGTACAACCTGATGCTCTCTGCAATGGTTTTTGAAATGGTGTCTGTTTTGGGGCAGCCGCAGGCCATCCTGCGGGTACATATTAATACAGAAAGTACGCCTGAAATGGAGCCGGGAACCCGTACGCACCGGTACCGGGCTTTTGCAACACGTGATATTTTCCTGCGCAACGCCATTCTAAACTAAAAGGAGTCTGTTATGGGAAACTATGCGCTCATACTGGTAATGGCCCTTAGTTTCGCTATTGCCATTTATACGGTTAACATAAACCAGCAGGTGCTGATTAGTGAAAACCAGGTTACAGAATCGTTTAGCACAAGTCAGGCCAGAAACGTGGCTCAGAGTGCTGCGCAGATAGCCGTCGCGAAAATCCTGAATGGTGCTGATACACAGTTTAATCCGGCATCAGGCGATGTCATCCTGTTCCCGGTTGATGGTATCAGCTTTGAGCCCTGGCCCGAGCTTGGAGGATTCTACAGACTTCGAATTGAAAATCATGCGGACACCCTGCTGCAGTTGCAGGCCATAGGTGTGTTTGGGAACCAGCAATATCCGGTAAACGTCAGTTTTAGCCCATCAGCACAAAAAGCAAGTTTCCCCAATATTGATAAGGCTGTATTCTCAAGAAATTCCATCCGAATGGAGGGCAGCGCCCGCATTTTAGGGCCTGCCGGTACCAATACGATTTCCAACAGCGGTGTCTTCTTTGCATGGTCGCCGCGGGTTGAAGGTTCTCTCTCGATTGGGCCGGGTGGTTTACCTTCAAGCGTTGTGCATCAAACCAATAGCGGCGGCAATGTGGACGGGAATATTCTGGTGCTTCCGGAAGAGCGTGATTATCCGCTTCCCGTATTCCCTGATTTCCCCGTAGGAAACCCTACCGGTACGTCAGTTCACCTGACCGGTATCATGACACAGACCCTGTTGCCTTCTGACTATCATGGGTTATTCCTGAATCAGGTTAGCCTTGAAAATGACACCCATCTTTACATCCAAACCGGCGGTCAGCACCGGGAGCTTTTTGTCAACAACTTGACCATAAACCAGGGACATATCCATATTCTTGGCGGTGGTTCGCTTACGATTTACGTGCAAAACAGCTTTACGCTAACAGGAAGCAGTACCGTAAATAACAATGCTGCAAGCGATGTAATGATGTTTTACAGTGGTTCAGGAGAGGTGAATGTAGGGGGAAATACCCGCTTCAGAGGGCACCTTTTTGCTGAAACAGCCAATGTGCGTGTTGCCAATTCGGGCGGATTTACGGGCCACATAATTACGGGCGGGACCAGCGTGATAGTAAGCGGCGACGCCACAGCCATATCACGTGTACTTTACGCACCCAATGCACATGTTCGGTTTGAAGGCAGCGGAAGAGTACGGGGTGCAGTGGTTGCTAATACATTTTTTATGGGTGGCGACACCCGCGTTATTTATGACGAAGACTGGGAAATGGATCCCCCGGACCTTGACTTCGATATCACTGAGATGGCTTTTCAGGTAAGCCAATGGAATTAATTTTTTACTACTTAAAAGGCAGATGCAGGCTACGACTCATTAACACCTGATTTGAGGTGTTAAAAATGGATAGCCTGACAGGAGACTCACCATGGTACTACAAACACGACCCGCCCCGGTTTGGGAAAGCCTGAATATTCCTTTTCATGTGCCCATCGATAACAGGATTGAGCTCTATCAGGAGTTTCTCGGCAGGCAAAACGACTCCATCAGGCAACAGATGCGGACTTACATGGAAAGTCTGCTGCTTGCAATGCTTGATATTGAAGCGTCAGATATCGATATGGGGGGAAGCGGCTGTTCCGGGTATGTCTGGTACCGTATCCACGGTGACAAAAAGCCGGTGCGGGAGGAAACCTATGATCTGGCCGAAACAGATCTGTACCTGCTTAACCTGCTTACTGACCGGCAGATTGAAAAGCTGCTGCACGAGCACAGCATTGATTTCTCCTACTCCATTATTCTCGAAAACGGCAGGGAACAGCGGTTCCGGGCGACCATCTACAAAGACCTGAATCACATCGCCCTGAACATGCGAAAGATCAATGAAGAAATCCGGCCATTCAAATCTTTCGGTTTTCACCCTGAGGTTGCGCGGGCACTGAGCCTGAACTACATCAAATACGGCCTCACCCTGGTGACAGGAATTACCGGCTCGGGAAAATCATCCACCCTTGATGCCATCATTGATGCCAACAACCGAACCTGCGATGCCCACATTGTAATTATTGCTTCTCCGGTTGAATTGGTGCATAAATCCAAACGATGCATCGTGCGCCATCGCGAAGTGGGCCGGGATGTGCGGTCGTTCCGGCACGGAGCCGTGGAATCGCTGCGACAGGACCCGGATATCATCATGATCGGGGAGCTTCGCGATGAAGAAACCATCAAAACCGCGCTTGAAATAACCGATTCCGGGCACAAGATTTTTTCGACCCTGCACACCGCATCTGCCACGGAAAGCATCGACCGGATTATCGGGGAGGTAAATGTAAATCAGCAGGAGCGGGTGCGGAACCGGCTTGCGGATGTACTCACCTGCGTCATCAGTCAGAAACTCGTTCCTTCCACCGACGGAAAGCGGGTGCTTGCCAAAGAAGTACTGCTGGCAACACCTTCGGTTAAAGCCGCCATCAGAAACAACAATCTGGGGGAGATTTATCAGATGATAAATGAGGGCGGTGCCATTGGGATGGTTACGCTCGAACAGGATCTGAAACGGTTGTATCTGGAGCGTAAAATTACGCTTGAAAATGCCAAAGGCTATGCGAACAACAAAACCCGCATCCGCGAACTTCTTAACCTTGACGCCTAATGTTTAAGCCCAAAATTATTTACGGTCTCAAAGTGAATGATGAGCATTTGCAGGTTGTCCGGTTCGAAAAAAACGGCAAAGTGCTCAAAGCTGTGGCAATCAGGCAGGTCGATCTCAGCGGGCTATTGTCGGGACGGGAAAAAGAGCTTGAAGGCGGAAGTACGACCGAAGATGTTTTTGGATTTGAGGAGCAAGAGGAACAACTTGTTGGTGCCGCTGCTGCCGCTGCTTCTGCAAAGTCTAATGGGGACACCCTTGATACGCTGGAAGATTTGGGCTTTGACCTCGACGGAGATGAAGGGTCAGACAGCTGGACTGTAGGATCAGAAAACACTCAGGATGATGAAATGGTGACCGTGGTGAGTGCGCTCGACCGCGTGTTCATCGAGTTCAACGATAAAAAAATCAACCTTGCTTTTGTGATGCCTACCGGCAGCACATCCTGGTTTACCCTCAGCATTCCCCCTGATCTTAAATCGCAAAAGCAAAAGGCTGCCTACATTGAAGACCGCCTTTCCCGGGTTTATAACCAGCAGATGCCAGAACCTGATACCTACAAATGGGTACATACCACGGATAACAAGGTGCTCATCGGAAGCTGCCCTGACAGCATCCTGTTGCTGGAACTGCTTGAGCGGCTCAACTACACCCGTCAGCAGACTTATTTTTTGAGGGCCTGCCTGCCTGAAGAAGTCGCCCTCATGCAGTATGTTGAAGTGAAAAATAAAAAAGGAGAAGCGGAGGAACAGGAGGGCAGCAGTATACTCATTGATTTTGGGGTGTCATCAGCCCGAATCACCATTATCAAAAACGGGATTATTCAGTCTGCTATGCCCCTTATTCCGCGGGTGAATCAGGTTTCGGCTTATGCGAACAAGGTCTTCAGCCGGATGCTGATGGAGCTCGAGAAAGGGGATGTAAAGTTCATCAGTGAAATTATCATTAACGATGGTATTGGGGCTGAAGAACTGCTTATGGATATCTTTGAGTCCACATTTATGTCGCTCCCCTGCAAAATCCTAAAAGCGGATCAGCATGAGCGCATAGAAACGGCCCCTTCACTTAAGCAGCAGGTTCCTCCTGCGATTGCAGGAGCTGTACTCGCAGCCTGGGGTAAACCGAGCAATCTAACGCAGGGAATGAGCTTTATTCCCAGACACGTGCAAGACCGTCAGAAAATATTTAAGCTTCAATGGCACGGTGTGATGTTACTCATCTGTATTGCAGCCGTACCCATAGTAGTGAATAATTTGTACCACAGCACGCAGTTCCAGCTTAATGATGCGAGGCGGGAGGCCGAGTTGCTGCAAATGCAGCTCTTCGAGGCCCGTGGCATTGCTGATACCGTAAGGGAGTTTGACGGAAGAAATGCACAGCTTTTACGGCAGCTCGGAGAGATGGAAGAACTCGGTCAGGGCACCCGGATGTGGAGTACCACCCTTGAAATGCTGCATGCAGGCCTTCCTGAAATTCGGAGTACCTGGATCACCAGCATGCAATACAGCAACAATGTACTTATTCTGGAAGGCACAACCATGCTTCGTCAAAATATACCTCTTGTGGCTAATCTGTTTTATGAAGCCGGTGTTCAACAGGTATCAGCGGTAGAAATCAGAGATCGTCAGTTCTACAATTTCAGAATTATTGTGAATCGGATTACACGCGACCCCGCTGACTTCAACCCGGTTGTGCCACCGCCACCACCCCGTGAAAACACCCTTGCAGGAGGTCAGCAATGAGTTACAGTTTGCGGAATACCCTTCTGCTTGCAGCAACGCTTCTACTGATGATCTGCATCGGCAGTTTGTGGCTTTATTTTGGCAGCTATAAGGAGTTAGGCGAGATAGAAGAAAAAAATGAGGTCCAGCGGGCCGAGTTTTTAAGGCTGAATGCCATTGCTGTTCGGTTTACGGAAGTTTTTGAACAGAACGAGACCCTTACACACCGTATTGACCATTACCCCAAAACCCTGTTTCCCAGCCACAGACTCCCGCACCTGTACGATTACCTGCGCTTAGCTGACCGCGGGTCCGTGTTTATGAACTTCACATTTTCTGACAGCACTGCACAGGGTAATTACGGACGCATGCGGTTTAATGTGGACGGTGTCGCTGACTACCGGCAGCTGCGTGATTTTATCTATACCGTTGAGCATTCAAGCCCGACAGTACGCATCACTGACTTGCAACTGCGGCCTACCAGCAATCAGGATAACCTCCATGAAGTTGGCTTCCGGATGAACCTCGCTGCTTTCTACAACCGGGGCGGCAGGAACGTGATCCCGACCTACGCCGAGCAAATTCGGGGTGAACTCCCGCACAACCCCTTCTTCCCGCTCATTCACGGTGTAGCGCCCAATGCCAACAATCTGATCGAACCGGAGCGCTCCCGCCTGCAGGCCATCACCGATCAGGCCATCTTCCTGTACGATCAGGGAAATCAGCTCAGGCGGCTTCAGCTGCGTGAGCGGGTGCATCTGGGCTACCTGGAAAGCATTTCGGCAGAGCGAAGCGAAGCGACCTTCCTGCTAAACAAAGGCGGCATCATCGAACGCGTAACGTTGAGGATAAACCCATGAAAAACAAATTCAAATATCAAAAAATGTTCCGCCAGATCTTTTGTGTACGCGTGATGGTTTTGCTGCTTTTTAGCGCGCTCATGCTCATGCCCGCGGCATCTGTGCAGGCGCAGGAACGGCTACCCATCCGGGAGTTCACGCCGCACAATGCTGTGGTTGTACTTGACCGCAACCTGAGTTTCGACCATGCCGTGCGTATTCTGAGCGACTTTTCCACCAGACTCGATAACCGTGTTATTCTTAACATGAGCAGCTTCACCGGACCCATCGGACTGGGCATACCCGGTCTGCACTGGTTTGATACACTCGACCTAATTGCCAACTACAATCAGCTTGATGTCGTAACCCTGCCCGACCGGATTGAAGTCCGCGACCGGATAGTACCTGCGGCGCAGGCAGCCGCTGAGCGCGGAAGGGCACCCGCACGGCGTATTTATGCGGATACCCGTGAAATCGAAATTTCGGCAACCTTCTTCCAGGGCGACCGTCGTTTCCTCCGGGAAATCGGGGTGAACTGGTCGGCCATCCGGAACGGTATCGTGGAAGTTGCCAGCCTTGGCGCAAGCACGGTGAGCGAAGCGCAGTTTTCAGCCGGGGTGAACATCAGTGAGATGGTCGGAACCGGTCAATGGCAGGTTGATGCTCTCCTGAATACCCTCGAAGCCATCAACAAAGGTGAAATACTGTCCTCACCGACCATCAAAGTGATGGAGGGGGAAGTCGGACGCATTCAGGTCGGGCAGGATTTTTCCATCAAACAGCGGGACTTTGCCGGCAATATCATCGATCAGTTTTACAGCACCGGTACCATTCTCACCGTAACCCCCTGGCTGATCACAACCGATGATGTGCCTTTTATCTACATGGAAGTCATGGCCGAAAGAAGCTCGGCCCAGCCTGATGCCGTAAGTACTATTATCAACAAGCAGGAAGCAACCACCAAGGTATTGCTTGTTGACGGTGAAACAACCGCCATTGCCGGACTGTACGAAACCGAACAAAGTACTGTACGGCGTGGCGTACCGCTGCTCAAAGACCTGCCCCCGTGGTTTTTTGGCCTTCGCTACCTGTTCGGCTTTGAAACGGTGCAGCACACGCAGCGTGAACTCATTATTGTGATACAGGCAAAACTTGTCCCTGGTATCGAAGATCGGATACAACAAGAATCAATGAGCCGCATGGAGCTCATACGCCGCGAGTCTGAACAGCTCCGCCGGCAACATCAGCTGCCCTCAGATGAGTAAACAGAAAAGCCGGGTTTAGGTGGCCCGGTGCCGGACGCTTCTTTAAGGTTGTCCCGACAGAAGCACCGGACTGACCTCTCAGAACGGTACCCTTCACCCCGGAGCATACGCTTTCGGGGTGAAGTTTTTTTAACCCGTACCAACCCGGCTGTTATGGAAAATGTGGGTCAGTCGGAGCCACGCTGCCGTATCAATCAGGGGCTTTTTTATTTTTTGGGTAAAACTCCGAGAGCATCAATGGTTTCGTCGTAGCTTGTGAACTCCCAAACCTAAGATTGGTCCCTTGCTTTTGGTGTTTCGGGGCTACGTAAAACTTTGGTGCACCAAAAACCTGAGCACGAAGGCCGGGTTCACCTCTGATAGCCGGCTTGGGGCACTTTAGCATCACCCTATAAAAAACCGGACCAAAAGGCGCAGGTTATTTTGATTCAGGCTAAATAGGGCAGGCTTGAGCAAATTTTAGTCCATCAGCGAAAATTCGCTAATTGGTGTTGGGAATATCCGCCCATAAATCGTTATTTTAAGGATCTGTTATTGGCAACACAATTGATGGTGCTGTTAGCCGGATAAATTACCGGCAAAACCCGGAAAGGGGTTTTCTTACATACACAGTGCCATCTGCTTATGTTGATTTTCAGGAACTTCGTTCAAAAAAGTAATCACCGCAATCATTTCAATTCCGGGAAATAATATTATGAGCAATATGAAAAATTTTGCAGGCAGCCGCGCCACGCTAAAAACCAAAAGTGGTTCGGGTGTCATCTATCGGCTGGACGCGCTCGCTAAGGAAGGCATTGGAGACATCGACCGTCTTCCTTTTTCCATAAAAGTACTGCTTGAATCCGTACTTCGTGAATATGACGATTATGTAGTAAGAGAAAAAGATATTGAGCTGCTCGCAGGCTACAATGCAGCAAATCCGGCTCAGGAAGAAATCCCCTTTAAACCGGCCCGTGTAGTCCTGCAGGATTTCACCGGCGTACCTTCCGTAGTCGATCTCGCCGCCCTCCGCTCTGCGATGGCCCGCGCAGGTGGTGATCCTCAGAAAATCAATCCTGTGGTACCGGTCGATCTCGTGATTGATCACTCGGTTCAGGTTGACGCCTTTGGTCAGGACTTTGCTTTTATGTTCAACCGCGAGCTCGAGTTTGAGCGCAACCGTGAGCGCTACGAGTTTCTGCGCTGGGGTCAGAAGGCTTTCAAAAACTTCAGCGTTGTGCCGCCTGCCCGCGGTATCGTGCATCAGGTGAACCTCGAGTACCTCGCCAAGGCGGTTTGGAGCCGTCAGGAGAATGGCGAAACCATTTTCTACCCCGACTCACTTGTCGGAACCGACTCTCACACGACCATGATCAACGGCCTCGGTATCGTAGGTTGGGGTGTGGGCGGTATCGAAGCGGAAGCCGTAATGCTGGGTCAGCCGATTTACATGCTGATTCCCGAAGTGATCGGCTTCAAGATTACCGGTCAGATGCCGGAAGGCGTAACCGCAACGGACCTCACCCTTACCGTAACTCAAATGCTGCGCAAGAAAGGCGTAGTTGGTAAATTCGTTGAGTTCTACGGCGACGGCCTCTCAAGCATGAGCCTGCCCGACCGCGCAACCATTGCGAATATGGCGCCCGAATACGGCGCAACCATGGGCTTCTTCCCGATTGATAAGGAGTCGCTGCGCTACATGTCCCGCACCGGTCGTTCCGATGATTTGGTGGATACGGTAGAGCGCTACACCAAAGAACAGGGTCTGTTCCGCGAAGACGGCATGACCGATCCGCTCTTTACCGACAACCTGCACCTCGACCTTTCTACCGTAGAGTCCTCGCTTGCCGGACCGAAGCGCCCGCAGGATCGTGTGCCGCTTGATGAAATGAAGAAGTCATTCAACATCTCCCTCACAAGCAAAGAGCCGACGAGCGGTTTTGCCCTTGAGCAAGAGAAGCTTGCCGCCAAAGGCACCTTCAAAAACGGTACGACCGTAGATATGAAGCACGGGGATGTCGTTATTGCTGCCATCACCTCCTGTACCAATACATCCAACCCTTCGGTTATGCTGGGTGCCGGTATTCTGGCGAAAAAAGCGAACGAGCGCGGTCTCAAAGTGCCGCCTTTCGTGAAGACATCGCTTGCGCCGGGTTCCCGCGTTGTTACCGAATACCTCGAAGAAGCCGGGCTCACCCCTGAGCTCGACAAACTGGGCTTCCACCTCGTAGGCTACGGCTGTACGACCTGTATCGGAAACTCAGGTCCGCTGCCCGAGCCCGTTGAAGCCGCCATCAAAGAAGGCGATCTGATTGTTGCCGGCGTACTCTCCGGAAACCGGAACTTCGAAGGCCGTATCCATCCCAATGTGAAAGCCAACTATCTCGCTTCACCGCCGCTGGTTGTGGCCTATGCCCTCGCCGGTACGGTCGATATCGACCTGGTAACCGAGCCCATCGGTAAGGACAAAGACGGCAAGGATGTGTTCCTGAAGGAAATCTGGCCGACAACCGACGAGATTCTGGAGCATCTCGATAATGCGGTGCGTCCGGATCTGTTCCACAAAATGTACGATGGTATTGCTGATTCCAACGAAGAGTGGAACAACATCCCGATTACGGGTGGCGCACTGTTCGAGTGGAAGGAAGATTCAACCTACATTCAGGAACCGCCCTTCTTCGTGGATATGGGTGCGGAACTTGAGCCGATTCAGCCGATTAAAAATGCGCGCTGTCTCGTGAAGGTTGGCGATTCCATCACAACCGACCACATCTCGCCTGCAGGATCTATCAAAGCTGATACGCCGGCCGGATTCTACCTTGTTGGTAACGGGGTGGAAAGCAAAGACTTCAACTCCTACGGTTCCCGTCGCGGAAACGACCGCGTGATGACCCGCGGTACGTTTGCCAACGTGCGTCTGAAAAATCAGCTGGCCCCTGGCACAGAAGGCGGCTACACGACCTACTTCCCGACCGGTGAAGTGCGCTTCATTTATGACGCCTCTATGGATTATCAGAAAGAAGGCACTCCGCTTGTGGTACTGGCGGGTAAGGAATACGGAACCGGCTCATCGCGCGACTGGGCGGCCAAAGGCACCAACCTGCTTGGTGTGAAAGCCGTTATCGCAGAGTCTTTCGAGCGTATTCACCGCTCCAACCTCGTGGGCATGGGCGTACTGCCGCTTCAGTTCGAAGAAGGTCAGAATGCCGACACCCTGGGACTCGACGGTGATGAGTACTTTACCTTTGAAGTCGATGATAATGTGAAGCCGCGTCAGGAAGTTTGGGTTACCGCAAGCAAGAGCGAAAAGCCTGATTTCGACGGTAAAGTGTCACGCTTCAAAACCATTTGCCGCATTGATACACCGGTAGAAGTGGATTATTTCAAAAATGGTGGTATCTTGCAGACAGTCCTTCGCAAGTTCATGAGCGAAGACTAAGCACAACTCGTACTTCAATCGAAACACCTACTTGCACAGCAAAAGGCCGCCCTCGGGTGGCCTTTTCTGTTTTAAGTTTGAATATTCAGGACCTTCTGTCGTACGGATTTTTAGCTAAGGTCTTTTATTGCATACAGTTGAACGGGCACGGAAAAGACGGTGCCGAATCCTGCTTCATTGGACATTTACGACAGGCTTATTTAAATTATGATGTATCCTTTTTACTATTGAGACAAGTCTGTTTTGAAATTTCGCGCCCTTCTTTTTTTAGCCTGTTATCTGGTGCTGCTGGTTCAGCCGGTTTTGCCTATGGTGCAGTATCAGCTTGGCGCGGGTTGTGTTTCAGATTTATTCCACAACAAGTATGCGGTTACCCTGCCGTGTTTATGTGAAGCCGAAGCACAGCAAGCTTCGGAAGCGAACCCCGCATCGGTTGTATCAATGCTTTCCGCACTGATCGCAACAGTGGATGGGGCAGCTGAACATACAACACTTCCTCATGAAAAACCGCAAATGCCGGATCTCCTGAACCTGGATAATCACGCGGTATTTATCCCGCTGGTGTTTATTCCGGTTGTGATCCGTGCTGAATCAGAACGTTTGCTTACCACTATCCTTCAGTGTGATTGTATTCAGGTGCCCTACAGCCCGCCTTTGGCACCTCCGCAGTTTCTGGCATAAGTAAGTTTACTACATCGGGTATGCAGGCCTGTTCCGGGGCATGTGCATGGGCTATCGCTCCAGCTTAGAAACCGGAACCTGTGTGCTGTATCAAGCGCTCATCAGGCCCCCTTTACAGATACCCGATAATCAGAACGCGTGTCTGGCTTGAACCGGTAACCCTCAGACCCCATGCACGCACTGCCCGCCAGACGCCCGGAATGTCCGGGGAAACGGTACGTAAAATTTTGAACCCCATATAAAGGGTATATGCTACTTGAACAATCCATATCTGTACACGGCGGTATCTGGATACTGCTGCTGTTCTCGCTGCTGATAATTCTCAGCGGAATCGCACTCTTCAGCTGGGCCTGGATGTCAGGTCAGTTTGATGACATCAACAAAGGTGCGCAGCTGCCTTTCAATGAAGAAGAACCCGCCGGTGAACCTACAGATCAGCTTTTTAAACCTGATGAAGAAACGCCATCAAGCAAATAATTTATGAGTACAACCCACTTTTCTGAAATTGACTCGAGTGAACAGTCAATTCGTTTTTTAGACGAGAAGGCCCGAAATGTAGTCCTTTTCCTGATTGTATCAGGGGTATTTTGGCTGCTGTTCGGCTCCGTTCTTGCCCTGATCGCCTCCGTTAAAATGCACGCCCCGGATTGGCTGGGTCAGTGGTCGTTTCTGACCTTTGGCCGGGTACGTCCGCTTCACCTTAACACCATGGTGTATGGCTGGGCTTCCATGACCGGTGCCGGCGTAGCCTTGTGGCTGCTGAGCCGCATGCTGCGAATCGCCATCCCCATGCGGCCCTACATAGTCGGCGTTACCGCCATCTGGAATCTTGCGCTGCTTGTGGGTAGCGTGCAGATTCTGGCCGGTTTCAGCCGCGGTATCGAATGGCTGGAGTTTCCCGTGAGCACCATGATCGTGATTGTCTGGTGTATCCTCGTGATAGGTATCGCGGCCATGCTGATGTTGTTCAACCGGAACGTGAACACCCTTTATGTCTCGGTTTGGTATCTGATTGCCGCCTTCCTCTGGCTGCCGCTGCTGGGAGCGGTTTCTTCCCTGCCCATTTTCAACACCCCGACCGTGCAGGCGGGTATGAACTGGTGGTTCGCACATAATGCGCTGGGCCTGTGGTTTACACCCATCGGACTTGCCGCCGCCTACTATTTCATCCCGAAAGTAATCGGCCGCCCCATTTACAGCTACGGACTCTCCCTGCTTGGTTTCTGGGGCCTGGCCCTGTTCTACAACTGGAATGGCTTTCATCACCTTATCGGATCGCCCCTGCCTACCTGGTTTATCACCATTTCCATTGCAGCAAGCGTGATGATGATCATCCCGGTTGTGGTAGTAGCGGTGAACCATCACATGACCATCGTAGGCTCATTTAGCGCCGTGAAATACTCGCCAACACTTCGCTTTGTGGTGTTTGCGGCTATGAGCTACACTTTTGTGAGTCTGCAGGGCAGCATACAGGCACTACGGTCTGTGAATGAAGTGATTCACTTTACACACTTTGTGGTGGCGCATGCACACATCGGCATGTACGCTTTTGTAACCATGATGCTGTTCGGCTCCTGCTATTACATTCTGCCGCGGCTCACCAACTGGGAGTGGCAGTCATCCAAACTCATCAAACTGCATTTCTGGCTCACAGCCGGGGGAATAATACTCTACACCTTCCCGCTGCAGGTGGGCGGCGTATTGCAGGGACTGGCCATGAACAACCCGGATATATCCTTTTCCGATACCGTGACGATGACCCTTCCCTATCTCATTACCCGCTCTGTTGCCGGCGTCATGCTAACTGCGGGCCATCTGATATTCGCGTATTTGGTTGTCCGGATTGTGGCGAAAGTCGGCCTGAAACCGGATGTACCCAAAAGCTGGAACCCTAACCTGAAGGAGGCACGCTCATGATACGCAACTGGATTCTTCTCTTCGGC
Organism: Cyclonatronum proteinivorum; assembly: GCF_003353065.1. Classification (GTDB taxonomy): domain Bacteria; phylum Bacteroidota; class Rhodothermia; order Balneolales; family Cyclonatronaceae; genus Cyclonatronum; species Cyclonatronum proteinivorum. The sequence continues at coordinate 657,322 of NZ_CP027806.1, forward strand.
ATCGTAGCCATGTTTTCAGCTGCGATGGTCGGTCTCACCATACTTCCCAAACTCGTTATTGACCCCCGCGTTGAGGAAGTAGATTTCGGAAATACCTTCGAAATCGTACAGGGTCACGCAATTTATGTGCGGGAAGGCTGTATTTACTGCCACAGTATGCAGGTACGGCCCGAAGGCTTCGGGGCCGACGCCCAACGCGGGTGGGGCAGAGCTTCAGAGGTTGAGGATTACCGCAACCTTACGCCACACCTGCTTGGTACCATGCGAACGGGACCGGACCTGTCGAATATCGGTGCGCGTCAACCCAGCGAAGACTGGCACCTGACCCACCTGTATCAGCCGCGATCGGTATTACAGGGCTCCATCATGCCGCCTTTCCCGTGGCTGTTTGAGGTGGTTAATGAAGACGCCCGGCCCGGTCGGCAGGGTATAAATTTGCCGTCGCAATATCAGATTCCGGGTAAAAAAGTAATCCCCACCGATGAAGCACGCTATCTCGTTGCTTTTCTTCTTTCTTTGAACCAGGAAACCCCGGGAGTGGACTAAAATGAGCGATCAGAATAAAAATAACGCAAATTTCCAGGACCGGGAAGATAACCGCAGCATGCAGGATATCCATTCTGCTGCATTCCGCGAACAGCCCCTGCCCGAAGAAGGCAACGAACGCGGTCCGGTTTGGATGTACGCTGTGATCATACTCACCTTCGCCTTTGGCTTTTTCTACATTGGCCGGTATCTCGGCGAAGTTTCAGACCGCGCGCACGTACTTTTTACGGCACCGCCTTCTGAGGTAGTGGAGGAGATTGAGCTTGACCTGATTACGGAAGGGCAGCGCATTTACGGGCGGGTGTGTCAGGCTTGTCATCAGGCGAACGGACAGGGTATTGCAGGCGTATTTCCGAGCCTTGCCGGTGCCGAATGGGTGGTCGAACAGCCGGATAAATCTGTACTGATGATCCTTAACGGACTGCAGGGTGAGCTTGTGCGCGAGCGGGCGACCTACAATGGTGTCATGCCCGGCTTTGCCCGGCAGCTTGATGATTTCGAGATTGCCGCGGTAGTGAGCTATATCCGCAACGCATTCGGCAACGAAGGCAGCGAAATCGACCCGGACCGTGTGGCTCGAATCAGAGAGCTCACAGCTGATATCAGCGGAGCCTATAACCCGCAAACGCTGGTCGAAACTGCTGCACGCATTGAGGCTGACTTGCCCGAACCAACGGCCGAGGCGTTGTAGTGCACGGCTCTCATCGCGGGCTGAATTGTTCCTGATAAGGTCAGGTCAGGCTTTGCAGGTTTTTCATCACAGAGAGGAATAAAAAAGTCCGCAGTTTGCTCCGGCAGCTGCGGACTTTCATTTTAAGGATGTAAGCGCTGCTTTATCTGTTCAAATCTTCTTATCCTTACACTGCTCAGCTTTTTGTTAATCGCAATTTTGTGACGGAAACCACAGATTTTGAACGCACGGATTTTGGATATAAGCATGAATACAAAGAAAACTACTAAAAGACAGATCATGCAGTACCTAAGCGGGTTTTTAATAGTCGTATGCTGCCTGGTTTGTGTGAAGGATGTACAGGCACAGACGATTTACGGAAAGCCATTTGATCTGTGGCTCGGATTTTCCGTAACTAATCAGACCATCAGTTATTCTGGTTCTGATTTTGCTGCACGTAACGATCAGCTGGACTACAAAGCGGGTGCCAGCCTCCATGTGCACCTGAACTGGTATTTCTATCCAAGACTTGCCCTGCGTACAGGACTGACGTATCAGTTCTTTGACTGGACCTTTAAAGACACGGAAATGCCGCAAACGGATGAAACGGGTAATCCTACCGGGAATGTGATTTTTAGCACCATGACGCGGGGTTTCAACATCATGTATTTGGGTGTGCCCCTTCACATCCGCTTCCACCCCTACGCAGATCATTTCTACCTTACTGCCGGTACGGATTTCTGGTATAAATTTCGTCACAAAACAGGCCAAATCGATACTTTTTTAACCGGTGCAGAAGATGGCTCGCTGGAGCTGCTTACCTCTCAAAGATATTCGACCCCCGGTTTCGCTGAAGATTTTGTCATTGCTGGTCTGGCCGGTTTAGGGTTTGAGTTTAAAGCTGAAAATCTGAAGTTTGGCGTAGAACTTAACGCCCGGCGAAACCTCACGCCTTTTTTTGACAGAGGTGGTGTAACCCAAAATTTCACGCAGTACGGGCTGAGCCTTTCCCTACGCCTTTAAATCATTCATTGAACCAAGGCCAAGAATTAAAGAGCGCTCCCTGCCTGAAAGAGAATAAAAAAGAAAGACATGCCTGCCTGTAAACACTGCGGCCTGCCGGTGCAGGACTACACCCAAAGCAAACGTGATTTGTTTTGCTGCTTCGGATGCAAAATGGTGTATGAACTGGGCATGGAAACCGCTGACGGCGGACCGAAGCGAGTTGCCGCACCCACGGCATATAAACTGCTGGTACTCCGCTGGGTGTTTGCGTTCGTGCTTTCGATGTTTCAGGTGTTTATCAGTATCACCATTTTCTTTGAAGGAGAACGTGCGCCGGTTTTTCTCGGATGGGTCAATTTTGTGCTGGGGACAGGCGTGCTGCTACTGCTGGGTTCCTCCTTCCTCCCAAACCTGTGGCGTGAACTGCGTGCGCTGCAACTGAGCCTCGCAAGCCTCATCTTTACCGGAACCACGGCCGCCTACGGACTTTCCGTTTGGAGTGTCTTCACCGGCCTGGGTGAGCCCTACTTTGAGACGGCTTCGATGATTCTCACCTTTTACATCGGGAGCTTGCTGCTCGATGCGCACTTCAAACGCAAGCTTGCGGCCTACGGGAAAAGTTTTGCCGATGAAACGCCCCCCGAAGTGCTGGTGCAGGGAACAAACGGCACTGCTGTGCGGCAGCCGGCTTCTGAAGTCTCGCCAGGTGAAACCATTTTTGCCGAGCCCGGTGCGCAGGTCTGGTTGGACGGCATCGTAACAGGCGGGGAGGGTTTGGTGGATGAAGCGCACCTCACCGGAGAAGCCGAGCCGGTGCGGAAACAAGCCGGCGACCGCATCCGCGCCGGAAGCCTGAGCATTGACGGCGGCCTCATCCTTCAGGTCACCGCCGCTTTTAGTGAAAGTTCCCTGCAGCAGTATCTGCGAAAAGTACGCGAAAACCGCTATCAGCCGGGCCGGTACGAGCGCATGGCCTACCGCGGTGCGAGTCTGCTGCTTGGCTTTGTAATGCTCACCGCTGCCGCCGTGCTTGTGTACTACGTGAACACCGCAGACTGGCAGATTGCCCTGCGCAACACCCTGGCCGTACTCCTGATTGGCTGCCCCTGCGCGTTCTCCATTTCAACTCCGGCGGCAGTCTGGATTGCCAATCAGCGGCTGCAGGACAGCGGATTGCTCGTGTTAGGCGGCGGTCAAACCATTGAGCGCCTTTCCGACATTGACCGGGTGGTATTTGATAAAACGGGAACCCTTACCGAAGGATTGGGTCTCACCAATCCGGAAAGCGGTAATCCGGATCGTTTTCCGATAGAGGAAAGCCTTTGTCTGGCCGGCGGCCTTGAAGCGCAGCAACAGCATCCGATGGCCAGGGCTATTCGCAGCTTTTTGCAGCAAACGGGTCTCGATCCGGCACCGGTACAGCAAACCGAACTGCTGCCGGGGCTTGGTCTGCAGGGCCGCTGGCAGGGGAAAAATTTGTTGCTGGTCAACCATACCCATCCCGTAAGTGCGCCGCATTTGCAGCCGGGTGAGCTGGGTTTGTTTGAGGATGGTGAACTCCGGCTCCGGTTCCGGTTCTGGCAGCCGCCCAAAGCACAGCTCGCACGGGTCTGGAAAAACCTGAGTAGCGATGGCATTCCGGCCATCATCCTCACCGGCGACCCGGGTCTGCCGCCGGACTGGGCTGCCGGTACCAACTACCGCGCCAGTCAGTCGCCCGAAGATAAATTCGGCATGGTTCGGGCTTACCGGGCAAAAGGTGAGCGGGTGATGTTCGTAGGAGACGGCACCAACGATATGCTGGCATCCGGCGCAGCTGATGTCGGCGTCGCGATGGCGAATGGCACATCGGCAGCGAAAGAAGCCGCGGATATTATTATGCTGCACCCCAACCTGATGGTGCTGCCCGTTGCGCTCCGTTTTGCACGCAAGGTAAAGCGGAAAATCCGCCTCAATTTCTTTTGGGCGCTCATCTACAACATTGTAGGCATGAGTATTGCCGCGGCGGGTCTGCTGCACCCCTTTTTCGCCATACTCGCAATGATTCTCAGCTCTCTCTTTGTAACGCTTAACTCCCTGCGCATCCGAACGCTCGAACCGGAACTATCGCAGCTCGCAGGTGCGGTAGGGGAAGGGGTGGCTTCGCCTGTAAAAAAATGGGAGACGCCTGAACTCAGCTGAGGTTAAATTCTGATGGATGGTTCATGTTGAAAGTGTCGAAGGAAAAAAGACCTTAGAACGTATTTTCAGCATAATTAAATTTCATGGTCTTTTTTTGATCGTAGTTTTAGATTAGTATTGACAATACATCAAAAAAAATCTAAGCATCGAACTTATAATGTCTTCAGCAGCACGGATTGATAAAGAGCAGGACATTCAGCCACTTTCAGCATTTCGTAAGAATGCCACTGATTTTATAGAAAAAATAAAAAGTGAAAAACGCTCCATTGTTCTGACACAAAATGGTAAGCGTGTCGCCGTTTTGGTAGAAGCATCTGAATATCAGCGCATGCAGGATAAGCTTGCGATGATGGAAGATCTGATTGAGGCAGAACGGCAAATTGCGCGGGGAGAGATAGTCCCGCATGATGAAGCAAAAAAACAAATTCCGGAAAACCTTGCCCGGTGGAAATAGTTTGGACGAATCAGGCCCTGCAAAGACTCAATCCTGAATCCGTGAAAAGTTTTATTTGACAGGTATTTTGCGGTCAATACAGGCAATAGCTGTTAGAAATATCGCTCACTCAGCTTGATGTAGCTCACCAAAGTCGTTCATTACGATCAATTCAATCCCCGCAAGACCTCTTCAAGCACCGTTTTTGCTCTTGTTTTGGCGCTAGAATGCATACCAATGCCTCAATGCCTGCATGGGCTTTGTTTCACTTGCTGTTTTGCCGTCTGTTTTCTATCCCAAACTGTATGCTGTGCTACCCGCGAGGTAAAAGTTTGAGCGCCATGACAGGCGCTGCCCAGCCGTGACCTTCAAAAATGCGGATGATGGTTTTGCGTGCATGTTGAACCAGCCGTCCCGCCATATACATCAGGTTCTGGATGACGGTGCGCAGCCGAAGCCGTTTGCTCCTGGCTTTTCGCCCCGGCACCAGACCTGTTTTTAGCATGCCTTGCCCCGCCAGTCGCAATAAATTAAAGGCTATCATGCTCATATCCAGCACGTGCTGGTTGACCCTGAATTTACCCGAGGGGAGTCGCTCTACATCCATATCTGTCTTGAGTTCACTGTGGTACTGCTCGCTGGTACCCCGCTGCTTGTAGAACTCATGTATCTGCTCCGGGGTCCAGTCCAGGCTCGTCCAATACGCATCGACGGTGATCATAGCCGGAAACATATACTGCCCGTCCGTGCGGGCAAACCGCTTGGTAACCCGGAACACAATCCGGCAAGTCTTCGGATCATCAGGGGTGTCACTATGTCCGGGAATCTGTACTTGCTTTTGTCCGTACCATGCCCGTGCGCCTATATCTACGTACTCGCCATCGGCTCCGCCGTTTTGCTTCACAGCCAGATCCAGCCACTCCTGCGGATCCTGATTGCGTAGGTTGCACTTCACAACAAAATCAGTATCCTTCTGGCGCATAAATAACCTGACATTGACGCCACTATCGTTGCCCGAGTCGGTCACCACAAGCCGCTTGTGGCTGGTCATACGCTCAGCCATATCCATGGTCTGCCTGAACCACGCATCGGTGCCGGGTGTGTTGCTGTGCGCCGAGCCGTTGCGCAGCTCGTTGTTTATCATCAAACCATACGGACCGATGTAGCCAAGCATGGGCGCATAGCCCTCAAACTGTTTGTATGTCCAGTCTACGCCTTCTTTGTGGCTATTGGAGTTATCCATGGGTGAGACATCACAGTGAATTACCGCCCAGGTCTGCCCGTGCAGATCTTCGGTCAGCAGGTGAGGATGAGCTGCCAGCAGGCGGGTGTTGAACGCACGAAATACCTTATCCAGTGACTCCGGGCATTGCTCAAGACGCTGGCGCAGGGTTTCCGGTGAGGGGGTCTTTTTTATTCCCAAGGCAGTGGCAAATACGGGATCGGCACGATATTCAGCTATAGCGTCAAACTGAGGTTTACCGACCGACAACAGCCCAATCATGGCCTTAATGGTATCAAGGGTGGAAATATAATTCTTGTTGCGGGGCAGCGAACAAAGGCCATTGATGTCATTGGCCAGCACGGGATCATCAAGGGCCTGACCAATAAAAGCCAGACCTGCATGAGAGGTAATTGGTGTAGAGGTAAGCTCAAATTGTATTTTTGGCATGCTCAAACGATTATATAAGGGTTCACCGGTTGGGTGAAAATACGCAGAATCGCTAAAGCTAGTAATACAAATATGTTAGGCTATGAATTGGCGAGGTTGCTCACGGATTGAGGTCAATGAATACATTTATTGCATTGCAAGATAGGATGTTGCGACAGCTGAAAAATGGGCGCTTGGTATTATAGAAAAAACAGATTTATTAGTAGAACAGCCTGAATCAGGCAGGATTGTACCGGAGTATGGCGACCCTAAGCTGCGTGAGCTGATTGTTGGTAGCTACCGGCTTATATATCGGATTCGCAAAGAAGAAAATACGGGTAGTATTTTAAGCCACAGCTGTCCAAAACGATTTAAAATCTGGGAAATACCGATTCGTGCGGCTGTTTAGGACAGATTATATCGATTTTAGCAAATCAATCCCCCCACTCAAATAAACTCATCTGTATGGGGGCTGTTTCAACAACGGTTTCTGGTGGTTTAAAAGGCTCGTTCAGCAGTTTTTGCAGATCAAACTTCACGAACAGGTTTACCCGAAGAAAGGCAACCATGTTGGACAAACACCAGCCATAGGTTGCGATGGCCTTCATGTACTTCAGGATCAGGATCGTAATCATTGCTGTCCAAATCTGAATAAGCACGGCATTGGTCGTGGTACCCAGAAATGATTTGATTTTGAGTAGCTGCTTGATGTCTTTGAAGAACTGTTCGATATCCCAACGGGCTCTGTACAGCTCACTGATGGTGTTTGCTGTCCAGGAAAACTGGTTGGTGATCAGTTCGATGGTTTGATCTTTTTCGGCGTCATAAGCCACCACCCGGCGTAATTTAGCAGGATAGTTCTTATAGCTTTCAGGCTTGCTCAGTTCGACATATTCATCGATCAGTATGTGCTGATGGCGGTTGTCTGGCAGAGGTTTTTCGGCGAGCCGCTTGAACTGGACAGATTTTTTAAGGCGTATCACAAAATAGCTGCCCTCGGTTTTCCATCGGTACAAGGTCGGAAAATCAACATAAGCGCGGTCGGCAACGACTACTGAATCCGCTGGCAACGACAATGTTTTGGCAACAGTGGAGTCGTGCGGCTTGCCATCGGTCATCTGTATAAAAACCGGCAGGCAACCGTCATAATCCAGCAGGGTATGTAGTTTTATGGCGCCCTTCTTTTTGCGGAATTTGGCCCAATCGTACAGACCCAGACATAAACTGATGGTCGTTGAATCCAACAGCAGGATCTTGCTTTTGATCCTGAAGCGGGTTTGTCGGAAACGCCCCATTGCAGCCAGTTTCTTCATCATCACAAAGTAGTAGTCTTTGAAAAGGCCCCACTCGCGATGCTTATTTTGATAGGAAAGCGAGGATTTACAAGGTGCTCTGTTGACACCTAAATGGTTAAGATTGCCACTGGAGGATTTTAACCCGTTACAAACATCTCGCAGGGAACTTAACTTGGAGAACTGGCAAAACAGCATAGTCACCAAATGAGTCCAGCTGGTAATACCCTTAACATGTTTGTCTGAACTGTATTTTTTAACCAGCTTTTTGAAGCCTGGTCGGTCCAGGGTCTGCATAATCTGCGCAAATAACGTTACATTGGCCATAGTCAGTGATATTTTAGGTTGGGTAGGACCTCCTAAAATAACAAAGCCCCGGCTTCGGGGCTTTCACTGGCTACTTTTCAAACGTTTTGGACAGATGTGATTTTAAGCGTATCCCTACCCCATCCGTTTGCAATGGTTTTTGTGCAGTAAAACTCTGCTTCATCAAGGTTTTTTACCTTTGAAATGATTACCCGATTGTGCCCCCAAGGTATTTGTGCCACAGGCTGTGGCACAAACTCATATTTTTGAGAATAAAATCTGTACCATTGACTCATGGCATATAAATTCCTTCTTGAAAAACCTTTGATTTGGGGAAATTCCGGTTTGAGTTCAAAAGCTGTTTTTTCGATAAAATTACTTCCCCAATTTGCTTTTTGCTGCTTCTCAGCAATTGATTTTCCTATTTCCCAATACAGTTCAATTAACTGAGAATTTATTGAAAAGGCGACCTTTCTGTGCGCTTCATGTATTTTGGATTTTAAATCGCTAATCCAGTTGACAAATTCTGAAATATTTATTTCGTCACCCATGTATTAGGAAATTTAACGTATTAGTTAGTAGCGAAATACTGTCATACGCTCTGAAGTGCATAAACAATAAATATATAGAAAGCTATGAACTTCCTGTACAGATAAGCACTCATTATAATTATCTAATGAAATATTTAAATGTGGCCTGCTGCACTCAGTGCAGCCACAACTGAAAACCAATCATCCCAAGTGCCATCAGAACCATGAGGCCGTAAACGATGGGGGCGGGGGTTTCTTCGAGGGCTTCGGGGAGGAGTTCGCGGGCGACCATCCACAGCATGGCGCCTGCGGCGAGGCCGAGGCCAAAGGGCAGGAAGAGTTTGAAGGTGAGTACGAACCAGAAGGCGGGCACGGCCATGAGCGGCTGCGGAAGGCTGCTGAAGATGCTCCAGCCAGCGGCCCCGCGAATACTGCTGCCGCGCGGTAACAGTACGAGGCTGATGGCCAGACCTTCCGGAATATTGTGTATGGCGATAGCGATGGTGATGAACACCCCGAAAGCTTCCGTTTCGCCGTAGGAGACGCCAACACCTATGCCTTCCGCGAAGGAGTGCGCGGTCATGATGCCGACAATCAGGAGCATTTTGACGGCATTGGCGCCCTGAATGCTGCCGATGGAAAGATCATCTTCCCGCCCTTTCAGCATTTTATGGGCCGCTACCACCAATACGGCACCGGTTATCGCGCCGGCAAGGGTGCGCAGCAACGGCTGACTCACATCCCCGATGAAAGCGCCTTCAATCAACAGTCCGATACTTGCGCCCAGCATGAGGCCGGCGGCAAGCGCGTTTCCGTAGCCCAGCCAGCTTTTGCCGATGTTTCGGGTAAACAAAAACGGAAGCGCGCCAAACCCGGTTGTGAGGGCGGTGATGCCGGCAGCCACAAAAACGAACAGCGTGGTGATGTTGCCGGTACCGGTATGCTGCCCCAGCCAGACCGAAGCCCAAACGACAAGTCCGACGAGCAGCAGTGCGGCCAAGCCGTCAAGCAGCAGGTTGTCGCTGTAGGCGCTCTGATTTTTACCGGCAGTTTTTTGGGTTTCCGGCTTCATTGTTTATTGCTATTGGAATGTGGACGGAAAATGGGGAGACACAGGTCTTTTCAGAAGCTACTTTAAACCCTTCCTTGTCCAAGTTTTGAACCCCTATTTGAAACCGGAACACTTCTAAACTGATGGCCACGGGTTGCGTGATCTCATTGCTCGCTGCAGCATGAGCTGCCCCCAAGGTTTTCTGCTGCCTGCGTGAGACCATCCAGAAAAGCGCTTCGGTGTGCGCTGTAAGCGCTGTTTGTGGCTTCCGGCCAGGTGCTCTGTATGGCTACGACGAGGTTCATTTCCGGATTGAGGTGCAGATGCTGTCCGAAGATGCCGGAACCTGCAAAGCGATCGTCGGTCATAAGCCACCAGAAATACCCGTAGCCCCGATTGGCAGGGCTTGGGTTAACGGATTGTCCCATCCAGCCTGCGGGCAGGATTTGGGTGCCGTCGGCGTTTTGGCCTGCGTTCAGGGCGAAGTGCCCGATGCGGGCGTAGTCGCGCAGGCTTGCGCTGATGCAGCACCCGCCGTGTTCTATTTCATCTTCCCCCATCAGACTCCATGAAGCCGGATGCTCCATGCCGAAATCGAACCACAGCTTTTGCTGTGCATAGGCCGTGAGGGATTGGCCCGTTGCACGGCTGAGAAGCACGCCTGCGAGGTTGGTTTCGCCGGTGCTGTAGGTAAACACTGTTCCCGGCGCAGCAGCTCGCGGAAGTCCGCCCATGTAGGCCACAAGTTCCTCCGCGGTGCTGATGTGTTCAAGCTGCGCGACATCAGAATCGGGATCGGTGTAGTCTTCATTCCAGGCTACACCGGAGGCCATGTGCAGAAGGTTTTCAATGGTGACTCCCGCATAAGCCGAGCCCTCAAGCTCAGGGAGGTAGAGGGTCACGAGATCGTCTGTACTGCGAATGAAACCATCCTGAACAGCTGCGCCAAACAGCATGGAAAGCACAGATTTGGTGACAGAAAAGGAAATCCACGGATCGGTTTCATTGCGGCCTTCGGCGTAGTGCTCGAGTATGATTTGGCCGTTTTTGAGTACGATAAGTCCGCTCACATCGGTCTCGCGAAGGAAATAATCCAGATCGCGCGCGCCATTATTATAGAGGTAAAGTACATCGAAGGGTTCGAGAAGGACATCGGCCTCAGGCAGCGGAAAGGGGGTTTCAGAAGGGTGAAGAAAACGAACCGGGCCGATATGATGGGTATTGCGGTAGCCGAACCGCATTTGATCCTGATCCCAGAATAAAATACCGGTTTCCCGCAGGGTATCCGCCATATCCTGCTCATCCTGACTTAGCGCAGCTTCCGGGAAAGAGCGCTGCAGAACAAGGTCCTCGAAGCTATGATCTGTTTGAGAATCGGTGCCGCAACTGAAAAGCAGGAGCGTGCTTATAAGTAAAAGCTGAAAAAAAGAAGGTCGGGGTAAAGCGATCATAGCGCAGGTTTAATAAACATGAGAAAAATAGATCCAATAAAATAAGCTGAAAAAAATGGCAATGCGAACCGGAAACCATGCAGAAAGCTTCTGTACTTGCAGGTTTAATAAGCCCTGTTAAGGGAAATAGTTATAGGTAAGCATAAATTTACCTATTTTAGGATGCAATTAAGCTTGAAAGTGCAACCCCATTACAAGGCAGGCTGAACTGATACCATCTGAAAAATTAATTACCAATTGTAGCCTGTGCTTTCCGGATTATGTTTCTATTGCCAATAAATGATGTGTCGGTACAATGCTTAAACGGCAGGTGTTTGGGTCGCGTGGTACTGCCCTTGCTCTTGCTCTTGCTGTTGTTCGTTTTTGCGGCATGCGGTCAGGATGATATCTATGAAAATCTATCTGATGGAACTTACGAAGCGGAAATCCGGGCGCTCGATTCTCTTAAATCCGTACTAAATCAGGATTTCAGTACCGAAAACTTTGATCAGGCGATATTTCAGGTGAAGGAGCTGACGGAAGCTGATACAACCTCAGTTTTATATGTGTACGGTCTTATGTATCAGGGGTGGTTTCATTCGACCTTTCAGCGGTACGATCAGGCGCGGTATTATTTCACAAAAGGCTACGGGGAAGCCGAACAAGCTGGTCTGTGGGAGCTTGAAATAGAACTCGCCCCCGCCGCACTATTTATGTACACAACACTGACTGAGCTTGAAAAAGCAAGGCAGTTGTATCTGCGGCTTTTAAACCTGCGCGCGCAATATAGCTTTAATATGCGGCAGGAAAACCTGTTCAAAGCGGCTCAGGCGATGTGGCTGCAAAGTCAGAATCAAATGGCTGAAGCCCTCGAAGTTTATTTCGAAGTTGTTGAATGGTTTGAGAATGAAGGAGATGAATTCTACATCAGTAGCATGTATAATTCAATCGGGCTTGTGCTTTCACAAACCGGTAACTATGAAGAAGCTTTGGAATGGTTTGAAAAAGCTTTGGAGCGGCAATATAAGCGGCAAAACGTCGAGAACATCGACCGGACCCTCAATAATATGGGCTATGTATACCGCAGACTCGGAGACTTCGACCGCGCGATTATGTTTCTGAATGATGCTAAAACTTTTAATGAGGCGAGAGGCCGCAATCTGAGTGTCGTCCGCAATCTGTACAATATTGGTCAGGCCTATGCGCTGTCTGAGCGGTGGGATCAGGCGCTTGCTACCTTTCAGGATGGATATGAAATAAGTGCAGCAAACGACCTGAAACCGGGCATGGCTTTTCATCAGTTCGGGATTGCGACTGTTTCGTATGAAACCGGCAGGCCCGCTGCAGAAACCCTGGTGATTTTGAACGAACTGGCAGAGCTTATGGACAGGCACACCATCCGGGCCAATGCTGCGGATGTGTTTCGGATGCTGCATGAGCTGGAAGAAGCCGTTGGCAACTACGAGGCTTCCTTACACTGGTACAAGAGGTACCATGAACAAGTGCTGCTAACCGATGCAGAAGAGCGCAAGCTGGCTATTGAAAATGTGCTGATCCAAAATCAGCTTGAACGTGAAAAAGCGGAAAACGCCTTTTTGAGGGATACCCTCGAGCTTAAAAGACAGGCTGAAATCTCCTTTATCCTGATTCTTCTGGTTCTTTTGCTGCTGATAGCTGTAGCGGTTGGCTTTTTAATGTACTACCGCTATTCGAGCAATGAGCTGCAGGTTGTAAACCAACAGCTTCTCAGTCAGAGTGAGAGCATTGCTTCCAAAAACAAACAGCTTCAGGAACTGGCACAGGAGCGGCAGCGGCTCATCAATGTGATTATCCATGATCTGCGGAACCCGCTGAGTGTAATTGAGTCGCTCGATGAGCTGTTTGATCCTTCTGATGCGCAGGAAGCTGCAGAGATGAAAGACATCATGCTGCAGTCGGCCCAAAAAATGAGGCAGCTCGTAAACAGTCTGCTCACTATTTTTGAGGCGGAATCTGCTGATATATCGCGTGAGCTCAAGCCGGTTAGCATTCATCAGATGCTTCAGAAGATTGTGCACGAATACCGGCTCCTTGCTGATAAAAAAAATATACAGATTGTTTGTGAAGCCGATGAAATCACCGCTGTTTCACACCGCGCTACCCTCAACAGTATTGTTACAAACCTGTTGTCGAATGCCATTAAATACTCTTATCCGGATACGACCGTAACTGTCAACTTGCGCAAGCAATCGGACAGCTGGACGCTGCGTGTTCGGGATCAGGGGCAGGGCTTTTTAGAAAATGAGCGGGATAAAGTTTTCAGCCTTTTTGCTAAACTTTCGGCGAAACCAACGGCGGGAGAGTCGAGTGTAGGGGTCGGACTCTATGCCGTGAAAACATCAACCGAGCGACTTGGCGGTTCCGTTGAGATCAACTGGGCGTATCAGGATGGTGCTGAGTTTGTGTGTACCTTCCCTATTAATACAGAAAAGACTGTAGCACATGACGCATAATTCATCAGCTTTTTGGCTATTGCCGGACCTGCATGTACGTGAATGCGATGTGATGTGCGGATTCACCGGAAGGAGCCGCGCATGAATCCTTCAGATTCCGGAGAAGGTGTGGTTGACCGCAACCAAATGCTTCACATTGCCATGATCTCGGCCCTTGTCTGGCTCACGCTGGGCAGCCTGATTATATGGTTCACCGCTGATACCGATTTCCTGGGAATTTTACAGGAAGGTCAGCCTTTCGCTTTACAGCTTGCGGGCGGCATTACAGCCGGTGCGATAATGGGCTATGCCGGCGTGAAGTTGATGCAGGTGCCTGCCTTACGTGAGGTAGCGGAACAGTTTGGCATAGTTCGCATAATTAAGGAAGCCCGGCTTACCCGCAAGGATGGCATTTATATATCCGTTTCGGCGGGTATTTCAGAAGAATGGCTGTTTCGCGCGGCCATTCTTCCCCTCGCCGGACTTACCATTTCAACCGTGCTCTTTGTGCTCGTTCACGGATACATTAAATTCTCGAGTCGTGCGCACGTATTTTTTGCCCTGTTTATGCTGCTGCTGAGCCTTGTGCTGGGTCTGCTGTTTCTCTATCAGGGCATATTTGCTGCGATGGCTGCCCATGCCGTGTACGATATGGCTGCATTTTACGGCATCCGGCAGCACCTGCCGGAACAGGAAGAGAATGGGGCAGCGCCGCTTGAAAGCTGAAATCCGTTCAGAAAAACTCCGTTAAACAGAAAGGGTGGGTTGAATAGCTGTTTGTTATTGTTTTTACTTATTGTACGTCCTGGTTCAGTGCAGGCGGGCCAGAAGGTCAATGTTAAATAAAGGTTCACTCCCTGTATTTATCCACATTTTGAGCGCTTAATTTTTGGCTGTGTGAAGCAATCGCAGGAAAGGGTTGTATGCGTATATAGTTTTTGTATTTTGGCGGTTTTAAGGCTATTTTAAGCGGTCTGTTTAAATTCAACTTATATCAAGCATTCTGCATGTCAAATTCTAAACCGGCTGATTACAAAGCTTCGAATATTCAGGTCCTCGAAGGGCTCGAGGCCGTGCGCAAGCGTCCTTCCATGTATATTGGTGATACCGGCGTTCGCGGGCTTCATCACCTCATCAACGAAGTCGTAGATAACTCTATCGACGAAGCCCTTGCAGGGCACTGCGATTACATCAAATTAGACATCAACCCCGACGGCTCAATTACGATCACGGATAATGGTCGTGGTATTCCGGTTGACATTCACGAGAAGATGGGTATTCCCGCTCTTGAGCTCGTACTTACCAAGCTGCACGCAGGCGGTAAGTTCGACAAGGATTCTTACAAGGTATCCGGCGGTCTGCACGGTGTTGGGGTCAGCTGTGTGAATGCACTCTCGACCGATTTTGAAGCCATTGTGCACCGCGACGGTAAAATTCACCGCATGGCGTTTCAGCGCGGGATTACGACCGAACAGCTTCAGGTGATAGGCGAAACCGAGAAAAACGGAACGGTAATCCACTTTATGCCGGATCCGGAGATTTTCAGGCAGACCGTTGAGTTTAAGCTTGAAATCATCACCGAACGTATGCGTGAGCTTGCGTTTCTGAATCCGGAAATCACGGTTGAAATCAATGATTTACGCGAGGAAGAGCCGCTTCAGGAAATCTTCCATTTTGAAGGCGGGGTAAAAGATTTTGTGAAATATCTGGATGAAAACCGCGAGTCCCTGATGAATGACCCCATTTTTATCAGCGGTGAAATTGAAAACACCCCCGTTGCTCTTGCCCTGCAGTACAACAAATCGTACTCTGAAAATGTGCACTCCTTCGTCAATAACATCAATACGCATGAAGGCGGTACGCACGTGTCAGGGTTCCGTCGCGCCCTCACCCGTTCGCTGAAAAGCTACGCGGATAAGAACAAGCTCATCAAAGGTAAAATCAGCATCAGCGGGGAAGACTTTCGCGAAGGTCTGACGGCAATTCTAAGCGTGAAAGTCGCCGAGCCGCAGTTTGAAGGGCAGACCAAAACCAAGCTGGGTAACTCGGAAGTACAGAGCGCGGTCGAAGTGCTGGTGTATGAAAAAATGAACGAGTACCTCGAACAAAACCCGAAGGTTGCCAAAGGTATTCTGGAGAAGGTCATTCTCTCGGCCGAAGCCCGTGATGCCGCACGCAAGGCACGTCAGCTGGTGCAGCGTAAGAGCGCGATGACCGGGGGCGGACTGCCCGGTAAACTGGCAGACTGTTCCATCAACGATCCGGAGCATACCGAAATCTATCTGGTTGAGGGTGATTCTGCCGGAGGTTCAGCCAAGTCAGGCCGGAACAGAAGCTTTCAGGCGATTCTGCCGCTGCGTGGTAAAATTCTGAATGTGGAGAAAGCCCGTATCAACAAAATCCTCGAAAACAATGAAATCCGCGCCATGATTACCGCGCTGGGTGTCGGAATTGGGGACGAAAACGAAGCTGACATTTCCAAGTTGCGCTATCATAAAATCATCATCATGACTGATGCTGACGTAGACGGATCGCACATTCGCACGCTGCTGCTCACCTTCTTTTACCGTCACATGAGTCAGCTCATCGAGAACGGCTACATTTATATTGCAACTCCGCCGCTGTACAAGATTACACAAGGCAAAAAAATCGAATATGCCTGGGACGATGAACAGCGCGATCAGATCCTGAACAAATTCAGGAAGTCCGCGAGAAAAGCCGATGTATCCCGCTACAAAGGTTTGGGTGAGATGAACCCTGATCAGCTTTGGGAAACAACCATGGATCCGGAGACCCGCACGCTGCAACAGGTTTCGATTGAGAGCGCAGCTGCGGCAGACCGCCTTTTTTCGGTTCTGATGGGTGATTCTGTTGAGCCCCGCCGTGCCTTCATCGAGCGCAACGCCAAATACGCCAAGCTCGATATCTAAACCCGATTTTCATCAGGGATGGCAGGCTGAATGTTCGCCATCCTCAAAACTAATCTATTTTTTCGATGGCCCGAGATAACATAATTAAAGTAAGTATTGAAGACGAAATGCAGTCGTCCTACATCGATTATTCGATGTCGGTGATTGTATCGCGTGCCCTGCCCGATGTGCGGGATGGACTTAAGCCAGTGCACCGCCGCGTGCTGTACGGTATGAGCGAGTTGGGGATGATTCACAACCGTCCCTACAAAAAAAGTGCGCGTATTGTAGGTGAGGTGCTTGGTAAGTATCACCCGCACGGTGACAGCGCGGTGTATGACACGATTGTGCGTATGGTGCAGGATTTCTCCCTGCGCTATCCGCTGGTTGACGGTCAGGGTAACTTTGGCTCGGTCGATGGCGACTCGGCAGCGGCTATGCGTTACACCGAGGTCCGAATGAAGCGTATTGCCGAGGAGCTGCTATCAGACCTTAACAAAAACACCGTTGATTATCAGCCCAACTTCGATGATACGCTGAATGAGCCGGTTGTGCTTCCCTCCATGTTCCCGAACCTGCTGGTCAACGGCTCATCAGGGATTGCTGTGGGGATGGCGACCAACATGCCGCCGCACAACCTGCGCGAAGTGGTAGATGGTACCAAAGCGTACATCGATAACCCTGACATCACCATCGAGGAGCTGATGAAGCACATCACCGCCCCTGATTTTCCGACGGGTGGTATAATCTATGGTTATGATGGTGTGAAGGATGCCTATATGACTGGCCGTGGGCGCGTAGTGATGCGAGCGCTGGCAACGGTCGAGGAACTGCGCGGCAGCCGTGAGCAAATTGTGGTGAGCGAAATTCCGTATCAGGTTAACAAGGCGACGCTGATTCAGAAAATTGCCGAGCTCGTACACACCGATAAAATTACCGAAATTTCGGATGTGCGTGATGAGTCAGACCGCGAAGGGATGCGTATTGTGATTATGCTCAAGCGCGGAGCGATTGCGAGTGTCGTACTCAATCAGCTGTACAAATACACGCAGATGCAGCACACCTTCGGGGTGATCAATCTCGCGCTCGTAAAAGGGCGCCCGCAGGTGATGCACATCAAAGACCTGATCAAGCACTTTGTAAATCACCGGCTTGAGGTCATCATCCGTCGTACCATTTACGATTTGGATCAGGCAGAAGCCCGTGCGCACATTCTGGAAGGTCTCAAAATCGGGGTCGACAACCTCGATGAAGTAATCGCGACCATTCGTGCTTCCAAAAACGTGCCGGAAGCCAACGATCAGCTTCGCCGCAAGTTTGCGCTGACGGACCTGCAGGCCAAAGCCATCCTCGATATGCGCCTTCAGAAACTGACGGCCCTGGAGCGGGATAAGATTGACGGTGAATACCGTGAAATCATTGGTCAGATCAGCGAGTTTCGCCGGATTCTTGGCAGCACCGAAGCGCAGAAAGAAATTATCAAGCTTGAACTTGACGACATCCGTGAGCGCTACGGCGACGAGCGCCGTACCAAAATCGTGTACTCTGCCGATGATTTCAGTATTGAGGATATGATTGCTGATGAGGATGTTGTTGTGACGATTTCGAATACCGGTTACATCAAACGTACTCCGGTGAGCGGGTTCCGCAGACAGAAGCGGGGCGGCACGGGTATGAAAGGCGCGACCACCAAGGAAGAGGAATATGTGGAGCACTTGTTTGTGGCAACCAACCACAACTACATCCTCTTCTTTACGGAAAAAGGAAACTGTTACTGGCTCAAAGTCTATGAGATTCCTGAAGGAACCCGACTAAGCCGTGGTCGTGCAATCGTGAACCTGATTCAGCTTGAAAAAGGCGACAGTATCAAAACCTTTGTACCGGTCAGAACGCTGGATGATGAGGCGTATGTGAAAAACCACTACATCATCATGGCAACTAAGAAAGGTATTGTGAAAAAGAGCCTGCTGGAAGACTATAGCCGTCCGCGTCAAACCGGTATCATTGCGATCAAAATTGATGATGATGATGAGTTGCTCGGTGCAAGCCTCACAAATGGGAACAGCACGATTTTGCTGGCAGCCCGCAGCGGTCGCGCGATTCGCTTCATGGAGACCGATGTTCGTGAGATGGGCCGTAACACACGTGGCGTCCGTGGTATCACCCTCGATGGGGACGAAGATGCACTGGTCGATATGGTCGTGGTACAGAACACCAACGAAGCTACGGTGCTGGCAATATCCGAACACGGCTATGGAAAGCGCAGTCTCGTGACCGATTACCGCGAACAAAGCCGGGGCGGCAAGGGCGTAATTACCCTGAAGCGGACGCCAAAAACCGGCGATCTCGTTGCGCTGAAAGAAGTCAGCGATGTGGATGATCTGATGATTATCACCCAGAAAGGGAAAATCATCCGGATGCACTGCAGCGACATCCGTTCTATGGGGCGCAATACGCAAGGCGTTCGCATTATGCGACTCAGCGATGCTGACTCCATCTCCGGCGTAACCCGGGTAGTGAAAGATGATGACGACGGAGATAAAAACGGCGGGGATGACAACGGCGGCGGTGAGGGACCGGACTCATCCGATAAAAAGCCACTTTCCGGTCCTGGTGAGCAAGCTACCCTGGGCTTCTGATAATCAGCTAAATGTAAATGAAACAGCCTGTCTGGATTTTCCGGACAGGCTGTTTTTGTATGGATTAATCTTTTGGGAATAAGGAATCAATTCACTTGTGCGAAAGTCTGTTGGTTAACCCGCATTATTCACCAAGACAAATTTAAACTTACATTTAACAAATAAACTCTGTTTAACTGTGAATAATGAGCTTACTCCGAAAAGTCCATTTTGAGGGTTTTAACTCCTCTTTATTTGCAATAGAGGCCACTTTTTTTGCTGAAATTGACTTTTCGGAGCGGGCTCAATAATTCGGGTTAAATGTCATGCGGGTATCCCTTCCTAAAAAGCAAGGGGTTTATCTTAGGTTTATCAGGTCAGAATTAGCACGAAAAGCAGTGATGTTCACGGCGTTTCCCCAAAAAAATAACGCAGGAATAATGGGTAAGTTGATTCCGAATAGGGATGAGTGTCTGTATTGCAAAGGCACTTTTCGGTTGACCGGGATTCGTGTTTAGGTTTCTAAGAGTGTAAGTGTTCGGAGTTCTGAAATCGTCCGCATGAGCAATCGTTTACAGCTGTATCCGCAAGGGATTTGAAAGGTTAAACCTGATAATTGTGTAAATAAAAAATTACGAAATGGTGATGTAATGCGGACATGGAATGAGCGTTTAGCTGTCATCTTAATATTTAATGCGATAAGCTGAATCGATTAAATATATTGAATATATGTCGGGTAATTGGAGGAGGTAAGTGTACTTCATGCAGGTTCTTAATATTATGCATATTCCGGATGTCAGTCTCCGATACCCGAATGTTTTAATACTCTCAAGTAGAGGTATGATATTTTCTGTAGAGAGTTTCTGAGGCTGATTTTCGAATCATTCGCCTGCATAAAGGCTTTTGAAGTTCTGTATGTTCACCACTACAAAGAGTTTCAAATATCACAACAACAAAAACCATACTTTAAGACGATGAAAAAAATACTTGTCGCGATAACCATTGCTATGGTAGCAGGAATGTTACTTGTAGCATGCACCAACGGAAACACAGATCAAAGCTACGCAAATACAGCTGAAATGATTGAACGCGCCCAGAATGAATGGATAGCAGCGTTGGTATCCATCGGAGCAGCACACGCCGAAGGCGGAGATGCGGAAGCAAGAGCACGGGAAGTGCTGAACAATTACTACAACTTCCACAGTGCCCCGGTTTTGTTTAAGCCAACGCTTGCTTTCGGAGAGCAGACGTTCAGGCCCGATAAGCAGGGAGCCCTGGCCTATTTTGTTGGCGGTGACGCAGATTTCCCAAATGACGACGGCTTTGCACTGCGACCCTATGTTGATGGATTCGTCGAAATGGCCGACGTATTTATTCATGGTGATATGGCAATTGCTATGAGTAACATCACCCTTGAAGCCTACGACGGCAGTACAGTTACCGTAGATAAAACCTTCGGGTATATTCTGGATGAAGAGGGCAGTCTCAGAATTGTAACCCATCACTCTTCATTGCCCTTTGCCCCATAATCAATCTGGTTCAGTGAATCAGCAAAGCACAGGCGGTAGATCTATGCATCGCCTGTGCTTTTTTTATGGCTGTTATCCGGCTGAAGCTTTCCGATAATCT
The DNA here is from genome assembly GCF_003353065.1 of Cyclonatronum proteinivorum. Classification (GTDB taxonomy): domain Bacteria; phylum Bacteroidota; class Rhodothermia; order Balneolales; family Cyclonatronaceae; genus Cyclonatronum; species Cyclonatronum proteinivorum. The sequence goes on from NZ_CP027806.1 coordinate 678,044, forward strand.
GATAGCTGTAGGGCCCGTATTGAAACAGCAGATCAAGCACCGAGCAGCCTGCAAAGAAATCTCCCCATGGCTGCCGATAGATCGGGTGCTCAAAATCAACTTCGCGGATTAAACCATAACCACAGCTGTCTATTTTTCTGTAGTAACTGCCCCGCTGTTCAATTTGAATCAGGGGTTCATTATTACTATGATGCGTTTTGAGTTGTTCCTGAAAGCCGGCTGTGCTGACCCGGCTTATTCTGTTTTCAAGAAGCGAGGTGATTTCAAGGTACCGGGAGATGCGCTCGTTGAGGTAGAAAATAATATCGGTTAAATAGGTCAGGCCTGCGGCATGTTCAAAATCGGCTCTGATCTCAGGCTGATAGAAATCATAAAACCGGCTGTTTCCATAGTTGACCTGCAGAACCTTCATGAATGCTTCAGGCCAATTGATATTCTGATTTATGCGCACATGCCTGATGGGCTTTTTTTTATCTTCGCTCAAAACGGGCAACGTCAGCCACTGAGATTGAGAAGCGCTCCGTATCTGAGCACGGTGTGCTTTTCCCTTTCTGGAAAAAGGCTCATTTGTGAGGTAGTAAGTGTGCGCGGCATTTAGCACCACAAAGAGATGTTCGAGATCAGGTATTAAAGCGGGCATCAGGCAGCCAATGGTGGTTTTGGTGCTCAGATGATGGTCTGTTTTGGCCATGAATCAGATTCCTGCAAAATTAAAGTAAAAAAATCAGTTGGCACTGTAAGGAAAAGGCGTGTTTTGACTCTGTATGAGAAACACACTAACTACAAAAGCTTTTTTCCTATGAAATATATTCTGACTGAACGCTATTTTTATATTCAGTTTAAAACTGAAAAAGACCGCTTGTTTCTGAAACGTGCCGACAGATTCGCATTTCTGAATGCCTGGAGAGCGTGTTTTACAAGCAAAATTAAAACCTGCTCTTATGCACTGGTTCCGGGTTGTTTTGGGGTAATCATTGGTTTAAATGCCAATGATGCTGAAGCTAATGAGGTGTTGTTCCATGTAAGCACTAAAGTGCGGGAACGCTTTATCGGCGTAATTTCAAAAACAGATCTCGAAGATTTTGTGAAGCATGCACGCATTGAGGAACTCGTTACAGAAAAAGAGTGTGTATATCGTGCTTTCGACCTGCATACCATGCCGCAGCGGTACAATGTTTCGACCGATTACAGAAGTTACCCGTTTTCGTCTTACCTGGCTCTTGCAACAGGCCGTCCAAGCAGTCTTGATCAGAAAACGGTATGGAACTGGTTCGGAGGCCGCTCACGCTTCAGTCTGTTTCATCAGGCCTATTATGGATGGGTTCAGCCCGATGTGATGATTGGCAGGAGCTAAGAAACGCTATGCCGGGTTTGTTACATGCAGCAGTGTTTTTATCGGATATACTCATAAAAAAAGCCGGACTCTCCAAGAGAGCCGGCTTTAGTTATTGTCGGGATGACAGGATTTGAACCTGCGACCCCACGCCCCCCAGGCGTGTGCGCTACCGGGCTGCGCTACATCCCGAACAGATTTCAAATATAAGATATTTTAGGTTTGAAATAAAGCATCCATATTTGAAATCCAAAATAAGGTGCCGCCTGACTATGGGCTGCATTTTAGGCGTGCACAGTAAATTATGATACGATACTACGAAGCATCCAGGCCGTTTTGGAGTGCACCTGCAGGCGTTGGGTCAGTAGGTCAAGAGAGGCTTCATCATTACCTTCTTCACAGGCAGGAAGTGCTTCGCGAGCCGTGCTGATTACTTGTTCATTTGCTTTAAGCAGGTTACGTACCATATCAAGTGCTTCAGGTACGCCGTCTTCTTCCTGTACTTTCGCAATTTTCACATACTCATTAAAGGAGCCGGGTGCGAATTCACCCAATGCGCGAATGCGTTCTGCGATTTCATCAATAGCAGTAGCAAGTTCGGTGTACTGTTCTTCAAACATTTGG